>DASSFZ010000207.1:0-10674 GCA_035693785.1 Anaerolineae bacterium
GTCGGCCTGCACCGTGATCGGCGTGCCGTGGCTGTCGCTGCCGGACACCATCAGCACGTCATTCCCCTTCAGGCGGTGGTAGCGGGCGAAAATGTCGGGCGGCAGGTACGCGCCCGCGATATGGCCGAGATGCTGCGGGCCATTGGCGTACGGCCAGGCGACGCAGACGAGGATTTTATCGGGCATCAGGTTCCCTAGAACGGTGATACACCGATTTTAGCATACTTGAAGCGAATCGCGTATCGCCTATAGCTGATGGCTGATTGCCTTTGCCCACCAATCAAACCGCCAGACTCATGCTGGCGGTTGAGACACTATGTCCACGTGGCCGACCCAGTTGGTCCGTGCTTTACCGACGACGTCTGCCGCTTTGCCGGGCGCGCTGACCCACTCACGGGTTCTGCAGCAAGCCGATAGCTGCGTTCAGGCGATCGCCGGCCTCATTAACGCCTATGCGCGCGACATCAAAGGCCAGGTTGCCGATCGTGCCCCCACCTGCTTCGCACACCTCACGAATCGAGTTGACCTTATCGGTGATGATGGCGACGGCCTCGCGGTACAGGCTATAGGCACTCTGCACCTGGGACGGCTGCTGGTTCACATCGTGTGTCGCCGCGTTCACGATGGCGTAGAAATCGGCGAGGAATGGCGCGCAGGCTTCAGCCCCGCTGCCGGCATAGATGCGATCCATCGAGCCGCCCAGCGCGTGCACGCGATTCAACATATCTCGTGCAGCGCTGAGCAAGGGCGGTACGGGTGGCTGGGTCGGCGTGGCCGTCGCCCGCGGCGTGTTCGTCGCTCGTGGCGTAGGCGTGCGGCTGGGCGTTGATGTCGATGTGGGCGTATCGGTCGGTGCGGCCGTTGGCGTACTCGTCGGCTCAGGTGAATCCGTCGGGGTGCTGGTCGGCTCGGGCGTGTTGGTGTGAGTGGGTGGCGGCGTCTCGCTAGGGGGTGGCTCCGTAGGTACGGGCGCAGGAGTGGGCGTGGCGCACGCAGCTACCAGCGCCACACTCAGCCCAGCCACGATAATGAGGCGCCAACGGGCGGACAGTATCTTCATGGACAACTCCTTCCGACACGTACCCCCCACCTGCTCGCATTATACTACGAAACCGGAGCAGTGCGCTGCCGGACGTCATCAGCACGGTGTCTCCACTACCGGCATTCAGTTCGCCCTGTTAGCGCCTTCACACTGGATTCGAAAAACAACCACGCTTTCTCGAGATAAGTGGCGGCCAGATCTCCCCCATTTTCTGAGCACCATTGCCACGCTAGCGTGCCGCCAGCAGGCGCGCAGAGGGAGGCGGGCACCCTGCAGGCCGTGCAGCATCGACTCCAGCCGAACGGGCGTAGCGGTGTGCGAGGGTAAGGGCACGGGCAGATGGAGCCGGGTGAAGCGAGATATTCAGATTCACTCCCCTCGAATCATCCTCTTGCTGATCCGATTGTGCTTCTCAATCACCAATCTCCAATCAACCGTCTGTAATTCGCCGTCCTCGACCACGACCCGCCCATTGATCACCGACAAATCGACGCGCTGCGGCGCGCAGAACATCAGCGCGGTGAGCGGATCATGCAGCGCGCCGGCGTAGTCGAGCCGCTCCAGCTTGAAGCCGATGAAGTCAGCCGCCTTGCCGGGCGCAAGCTCGCCGACATCGTCACGGCCCAACACCGCCGCCCCGCCCCGCGTCGCCAGCCACAAGGCTTCGTAAGCTTTCAAGCCTCGCGGATTACCCGTCACGCGTTGGAGCAGGAGTGCCTGCCGTGCCTCGGCCAGCATGTGCGATCCGTCGTTGCTGGCGGAACCGTCCACGCCAAGCCCGACCTTCACCCCGAGATCGACCATGCGCCGTACCGGCGCTATGCCGCTCGCCAGCCGCATGTTGCTCGTCGGGCAGTGCGCCGCGCCGGTGCCGCTGCCGGCCATGATGCCAATCTCTTTTTCGTCGACGTGAACACTATGCGCCCACCACACATCGTCGCCTACCCAGCCGAGTTCGGCGGCGTACATGGCCGGTCGATGCCCGAATTTCTCCAGGCAGAATGCTTCTTCGTCTTTCGTTTCGGCCAGATGCGTATGCAAGGTGACACCATACTGGCGCGCGAGGTTGGCCGACTCGCGCATCAGGTCGGGCGTGACCGAGAAGGGTGAGCACGGCGCGACGACGACGCGCAGCATCGCGTACGGCTTCGGGTCGTGATATCGCTCGATGACCCGCACACAATCCCTAATTACCAATTCCTCATCTTCCACGACACTATCCGGTGGAAGCCCTCCCTTGCTCTCCCCCAACGACATCGATCCCCGCGCGGCATGGAAGCGCAGGCCGATCTCCTGCGCGGCGCGGATCTCGTCGTCGAGCCTCGCGCCGTTGGGGAACAGGTAGAGATGATCGCTGGATGTCGTGCACCCGCTCATAATCAGCTCGGCCATGCCTGTGAGCGCGCTGATGTACACCGCCTCGCCGTCCATGCGCGCCCAAACGGGATACAGCGTCTTGAGCCAGTCGAACAAGCCCGAGTCGGGCGCCAGCGCGCGGGTGAGCGTCTGGTACAGGTGATGGTGCGTGTTGACGAGCCCAGGAAGAACGACCATGCCGGACGCGTCGACGACGCGGTCGGCGGCGAGATATGCGGGAGGCAGGTCGCGCGCCGGGCCGACCCAGTCAATCACGTTGTCGCGGCCGTAGAGCGCACCGTCCGGGATCGTTCGTCCCGCATCGTCCATCGTAATGAGTAATTGGGCATTGCGAACCAGAAATGTTGACACAATTCACCTCGCCGTTAAACACGAAGACACAAGGAATTGTCATTCTGAGCCTTGCCCTGAGCGGAGTCGAAGGCGCAGCGAAGAGCCTCGCAAAGGAATGTTCAACCTCGTGTCGCTGCGTGTGGATTCGTGGAATGCCTCCACGGTAAAGTGCCCCGATTGTACGGGCGGGAGGCAGGCAAGTCAATTCGCTTATTGCGCATCGCCTATCGCGTGTCGCACAGCGCTTATCGCTTCGCTCCTTCCTGCGTCGGCTCGCGCAGGGCGAGCGGCTGGTTCTGGCTTTCTACTCGCTCGCTTTTCTGCTTCGGACCAGCAAGTAGATCGCGACGCCGTAGGCAACAACTGATAGTCGCGTCGGACGACTGAAATACGACTTCACGTTGATCCGAACAGCGCCCTGAGATAGAGCCTGGCGCTGAATGGCTGCCCGGCGAGCAGCGTCTGAGCATGAAACATCCTGGCAACGAGACGTACGATGAAGACCGCTGTGACCGCCATCAAGGCTGCTGCCAACCAGGGCTGCCACCACGGCACACCGCCGACGACCAGCCGCGCCAACATCGTGAAGGGCGCAGTCAGCGGGAACAAACTCAGGCCGGTGGCCAGCGCGCCGTGCGGTTCGATGGGCAGCATGGGGCTGAACACAAACGAGACTAACATCGGCCAGATGATGAGAAGGATGAACTGGGACGCCTCGCGCCGGCTGGAAGCCAACGCGCCCAGTCCGGCCATCAGGCTGCCGTACACGGCGTAGCTCGACACGAAGAAGGCGATCCCCCAAAATACGATCGACGGCGACAATTCGAGGCCGGGCGGCAGCGCGACGCGGCCGCCGGCGCCCAGCAGGAAGTAGGCCGTACCGAACCAGACGGCCGCCTGCAGTAGACCCAGGATGCCCAGCGCGGCGACCTTGCCAATCAGCATTTGCCGCGAAGTAATCGACGATAGCAGGATCTCCATCGTCCGGTTCTGCTTCTCCACGCTCACGCTGTTGAGCAGCAAGCCGGCGGACATCATCAGTACCATGCCGGAGAGCATCATCATGCCGTAAGGGATGTAGAAAACCAGTGGTGAATCCACCTCCTGCCGCATGTCCGCAGGCGCCAGCGCCGTGACGTGCACGTTCATCGCATTCCCGGCGCGCATCCGTTCCGGGTCGTTGCCCACCAGGTTGGCGAATAGTGTCCAGCGCATCACCCATGCCTGGCCTTCAGCGGACACGGGCCGATAATTCGGATTGACGTAGATCAGGTTCCCCGTTTCGAGATAGTCCGGCGGCACGAGGTAGTAGGCGGCGATCTCTCCTGACTGCATCGCCCGCCGGGCGCTGTCTTCGTCAGGATAGGCCGTCAGGATTCCCCGAGGAACGTCGGGATGGATCTCCTCGATCAAGCCGCTCAAATCGACGTACCCTTCGCGCTGGAGTTTCCGCATGTCAGGCCCACTCACAGAGCCGGTCGGCCCGCTGGGTTGGCTTTCTCCGATCCGGGACAAGACCACGAACGCCAGGAAGAGGATTACAGGCAACCCGAAAACGGCGAACAGGAACGATCGCCTTCTGAATGCTGTAGAGATCTCATAGCGTAAAACCAGCAGAGTCTTGGACATGAGGCTTTCTCCAGGAAAACTCCGTGGCCGACGCATCCCTATGCGTCGGCGGGCATCGAGATGCCTACCCTACGTTTTCGGATAGGCGCTTAGCGGCGTGGCATGTCGCTTGCCGGCGGCGAACAGTTCGCGCCAGCGCAGACGCTGCCCGTAGCGCAGCATCCCCAGGCGAAAGGCGCGCCCGGCCAGCCACACAGCGCCGGCTGCACACACGACCTGCACAAGCGCGCTCGCCGCGATCTGCCAAAATGGCACCGGCGTGAAGACGATGCGCAGGCTGAGCGTCGACAGGGCCGTGGGCGGGAAGAAGCTCAAACCGGTCGCCAGTGGGCCGTTCGCATCCTGAATGATGATGATGGCCAGCCAGTACGGCGCCCACATGGGCACCGCAAACAGGCCGGTCAACTGTTGGGCCTCGTGCGCCTCGGCGACGGTCGCGCCCAGAGCAATCATCAGCGCCGCGAAGGTCACGAATGTCGGAACGCCGACGATCGCGAGTTGGGCGATGAGTTGCGGATCGAGCGACAATCCTTGGAGTACACTGATGCCTAACTGGCGTTCACCCACTCCGATGGCTAGGCCGATGAGGATGTTCCAGGCGACAACCTGCGTCAAGGCGATGGCGCTGATGCCGAGCACCTTGCCAGCCATTAACTGATTGGGCGAGATGGACGTCACCACGATCTCCATGGTGCGATTCTCTTTCTCCTCGGCCACCGCGCTCATCAAGTAACCCGAGAGCATGAGCAGCAGCATGATGAAGGCGGCGCCCGCGAACGCCGGGATGAAGTTGCCGAGGATCATCCGGTCGTCGAACTCGCGCCCGCCGCCCGGCATGTCCTCCGGCCAGCGCACGATCAGGTAGCTGCCTTCGACTGCGCGCCGGGCAACTTCCGGCGGCAGGCCGGCCAGCCGGTTGATCTGCATGAAATCCCAGAACTGATCCGTAGCGTTTTCGCCGGGCGGCTCGACGTACACCAGCTCGACGCGGTTGGTCGCGAAGTAATTCTCGGTCACGACGTAGTAAGCCTGGATGTCTCCGGACAGGAGCGCAGCATGGGCCGCATCCTCAGTCTCGAACGGGATCAGCGCTACCGGCTCGGGGCTGCCCGGGCCGGATGCCGATCCCTCCGCCTGGGGCACGGGGATGGGATCGGCCAGCAGCCCGGCGTGGTCGACATAGCCGACCGGGGCGCTGTTGTTCTCCATGCTTTCGATCAGCCAGCCTAGCCCGATCATCGACGCGAGCATCAGGGGCACGCTCAACACGACGAGCACGAAGCTCCTTCGAAAGACGAGCCGGCGGTATTCGTAGGTCGCGACGCCCCACATCTTACGCATCAGGCACCTCCTCCGATACCGCTCGGATGAATATCTCATTCAACGAGGGTACGGCGATCTCGAACTTCTCCAATACGACACCGCGCTCGACCAGCGCCTTCAGCACGTCCTGGGGAGTGCTGTCATTGCCGAGAGTTAGTTTGGTGACGTGATTGACCACCGTCATCGCTTCGACGCCCGTCAGGTGCGGCAGTTCACCCACGGCGCTGACCAGCACAGCATCGCCCACGTATCGGCGACGGATCTCTTCCAGGTTGCCATACAACAGGTTCCGGCCCTGGTTGATGAGCAGGATGCGGTCGCACAACTCCTCGGCGTGGTGCATCTGATGCGTGGACATGATGATCGTCGCGCCCTGCTGGCGCAGGTCTCGGAGCATGTCCATGATCATCTGTGTGTTCATCGGATCGAGCGCGGCGAATGGCTCGTCGACGATGATCAGCTCGGGCGCGTGCAGGATCGTGTTGATGATCTGCGCCTTCTGCTGCATGCCTTTGCTGAGTTCCTTCACCTTCTTGTGTTTGTGCGGGGCGAGATCGAAGCGTTCCAGGTAGTCGGCCAGCCGGCGGCGCGCTTCCGTCTGCGACAGACCCTTCAGACCGGCCAGGTACAACAGGCAGCGCTCCAGTGGAGCATCCTGATACAGGCCGCGCTCCTCTGGCATATAGCCGACGCGGTCTTTCTTCGCCTCGGTCATCGGCCCGCCCCACAGTGCGACGCTGCCGCCGTCGGGCTTGAAGATGTCGAGTATGATGCGAATAGTCGTCGTCTTACCCGCGCCGTTTGGGCCGAGCAAGCCGAAGATCTCGCCGCGTCCGACAGTAAACAATACGTCTTCCACGGCGCGCGTCTCGCCGAACGACTTGGCGATGTGTGAGACTTCTATCGTGTGCATGTCAGTTCTCCTCTAGGCGCCTGCACGGGTGCCACTAGGCCGGCAAACTCTGGCAAACAGCCGATCACTTGCGCATCGACAGCCTGCAGAAGCTGTTCGCGATCCGGGGCAACCGCGATGTCTGGCATGACGCCGTTCTTCTCCAAGATGCGCCCGTTCCGTGTCTGCGGCTGGCCGAAGGGATAGATCTTGCCTCGGCAACGATCGCACAGTTCGCCTCAGGGCTTTCTGAAGGTGAGGCAATACAGGTTGCCCTTGGCAATATCCCTTACGCATACACCCTCCATCCCCTCTGGAACCAGCCCGACAGGGGGCGAGAATCTTCCAGCATACTCCTGCAACCACCTTCTGACACCTGGAATCCACGCGATGGAGTCCATAAGTTTGGCAGTCTCATCGACGATCACGATTTTGGCCCCTGCTCTCGCCACCCGGGTCATTTCGGAGACGGCTTCGGCCCGGTCGTTGAAGGCATTGATTCCGCCGACGTGAAGAACCGCATCGAACGACTCGTCACGCAGAGGCAATTCCTCAGCATTGCCCAGGATCAACTCTGCTTCCATCTGCCATCGCTTCAGGTTTCTCTGGCATCGCTTCAGCATTCCCCAGGAGAGGTCCAACCCAAAGTAGGCTGCCTTTACCGGCAGGTAGTGAAGGTTCGCCCCCGTGCCTATGGACACCTCGAGCACGCGGTCGCCGTCCTGCACTTCCAGTTCCCGCAAATACTCCCCGCGGAAGTGCTCTTCTCCCCCGCCTGCCAGGTAGGCGAACAGCTTGATCGCGGCATCGTAGAGCCCTGCAATCCTGTTGTAGAACCTTTGATACCGCTGGTTGAATCCGGAGACTTTCGATTCATCCAGCAGGAGGGGAATTCCGTCACGCACGCGAAATCTCTCCCCGGAGTGAACGCCAATCAGTACTTCCTGTGTCCTTCCATCGGGCCCAGGCATAGAGGCCAGGCGCAACGGTTCGTGCGTTCCAGGTCTACACAGCAACGAGACGGTTTCGGGTTTCATGATTGTCCTTCCTATGTCTTGACTCAAGGCATCCTACGCGACGGCCTCAAGATGAGCTGCCCGGCCAACCCACTGCCAGCATCGCGCCAACGCCAAAGACCAGGCTGACCGGATCGGCTGCTTGCGCAGCGGTGCGATCCCTTCAGGGCGAGAACCAATTCTCCTGTTCGTCGCTCACCGCCAACTAGAACAGCCTCAAGATCGATGTCGCCGGCTGGCGCTGTTTCAAGCAGCCGAACCATAGACACAACGGATACAGAATCAGCAAGCCCAGCAGCCAGAACGGATACATCGCCGGAATGCTGGTGCCGCGCGAAGCGAATAGCCAGCCGATTCCTGCATACAGGAACAGATGAACCGTGTAGAAAAACAGAGGCGCGCGACCGAAGACCGCCAGCGTGTCGAGCACCGGTCGCATTTTCTCAACCATCCGAGCGAATGCGCTCAAAAGAATCAAATTGACGCCCATCGTCAGCAAGGTGAAGGTCATGCTGGGCGGATATTTGACGACGTTGAGAAAATCGATCCAGGTGTAGCCCATTCGCGGTCGGATATTGCCAAAGCCATCGAGGGCGCGCAGCACCACAAACGCCAGCAGAAACACTCCGCCTAGAATCAGTGCACGTCGATAGGCGCGCTGTTCACCGTCGACCAGCCAGTGCCCAAAGGCAAGGCCAAAGATGACTAACTCTAGCCAGGGCAGCACCGGATAGTTGGACCACAAGTTAATTTCAGGAACGCCACCGGGTTCCCACAACAGCGGGTTGAGGAGATCGAACGGGTTGGCTAGCTTGATCGGCCCCCACTGGCCCGGAGCAGGGACAAGCAACTCCATGCCGACAAACAGCACAAGCGTAAGTATCAGTAAATAGGATGCTTTCAGCCGCAGAAAGAAACTGCCCAGCATCATCGTGCCGCCCAGCGCGAATAACACGCCGATGTAGATGCTTAGTCCCCAGCCGCCCGGCGAAAGTTCCCAGGCGCGATTGACGAGCAGGAACTTAAGCGCGATCAGTATCCCGCCGCGGATCAGGAAGAAGCGCATGATGGCCCACTCGCTCCAGCCTTGTCTCCGCCGGGCTGCGGCAAAGAGGAACATGCCTACGCCCATCAGGAAAAAGAAACCCGGCGCGCTAAAATGCGTCATCAGCCGCGTGAGAAAGGCGAGGGGATCCGTGTAAGTCGGAAAGGGGCCGCCCCACATTTCACCGGATGAATGCTTCTGCGCGACGAAGTGATTGGCATGGTCGAGCGCCATGAAGACGATGATCAGGCCGCGCAGCGCATCGACGGGCAGCAGGCGTGATACCTGCGGCGCGACAAGCAATGAAGTTGAGTTGCCCGAACGATCAGGCTGGCCGCGCTCACTCACCTGGTTCACAACAGGTCTCCTATGGCCGGACGGTAGTGATCGTCACTTTGTTGTCTAGATATTCCTGATTCACGCTCTGGCACGCCGGCAGGAACGCCAGCGCGACGAGCGCGATGACGATGCCAAGAATTCGTTGCTGATAGCAGTTTCCAGTTTCGTTTAAGGCCTTCCGGAGTCGAGTCTCTGCGAAGCGCCCTTTAGGGTTAGGCGGCTCCGGCTAAAGCCTCGATTCCAAGTCGTAAATCCAGATGGAAAATGCTCTAAGACAGGCGGCGCGGTTCACAACTGGTAATACACGATGCGGTGCGCGCGTCTGACCATGCCGAAAGCTCCGGCCAGTTTGTATGCCAAACGGTATCCCAGGCTGAGTCGATCCAGGTCTGGATCCTGAGAGAAGTACCACTCTTCCAGCAAGCGTATGCCCCGCGCCCAGCCCTCCGCTTCGCGGGGGTCATCGATGCCCCAGCCGATGCTCGCGCCGGTCTGCTTCAGCGAAGGATGCCGCGTCGCCGAGCGAGCTGTCATGCGGCTGAACACGTCGGCGATCAGCCGGCCACCCGGAAAAACCTCACGCAATCGCAAGAACAAGCGCTTGACATCCGCTTCAGCCAGGTACATCAACAGCCCCTCGGCCACCGCAAGCACAGGCCGGCCTGCCGCCGCGACGGCGTCCACCCATGCCGGGTCGGTCACCGACGAGGCGATCGAGTGGTAGCGTTCTCCTTCTGCATAAAACTGCCTGCGTAGCTCGATCACCGCCGGCATATCCAGGTCATACCATTCGACCTGGCCGTTGTCCACTCGCTGAAAGCGGCTATCCAGACCGCAGCCCAGGTGCAGCACTACTCCCCCGGGATACTCGGCCAGGAAGGCCCGTGTGGTGGCATCGAGTTTCTTGGCTCGCTGGCAGATGAGTACGACGGTCTTGTAAGGCACGTGCAGCCGGCTAAAATCGTAATCCACCTGGCTGAGGATGTCCCGGGCTTTGGGGTCGAAGAACAGCGGATTGCCCGGCTGCGCCTTGGCGTAGAGCGGGATGAGCAGTGTTTCTTGCTCGGGAGTCAAGGTGATTTTGGTTTTGTCTTTCATGGTCGGTTGCTCCTTCAAGTCACACGGTATACGCGAACAACTCATCTTCTTGTCATTGCCCTCGCCTCTCACGCTTGTTTTTCTCATACAGGGTGAGGATGCCGTGTAGCAACGCTTCGGGGCGAGGCGGGCAGCCGGCGATGTGCACGTCCACCAGGACGATCTCGTCCACCCCTTGCACGATGGCGTAGTTGTTGAAGACACCGCCGCAGCTGGCGCAGTCGCCCAGGGCGATCACCCACTTGGGGTCGGCCATCTGGTCATACAGCCGCCGCATAACCGGGGCCATTTTCCAGCTGAGGCGTCCGGCCACGATCATCAAGTCGGCCTGGCGGGGCGATCCGCGACCGAGCTCCATGCCAAAGCGCGCCAGGTCGTAGTGCGGGCTTCCCGTCGTGAGCGCCTCAATGGCGCAGCAAGCCAGGCCGAACATCAAGGGCCACGTCGAATTCACACGCGCCCAGCTGACCGCCTGCTCAACAGTCGTGGTCAAGATGCCGGGCGCGCCGGACTTATTGTCTGTCCTCATGGCATCCTGGTGAATGAAGTCCGATCCCGATCAGCCTGCGGTTATTCACCC
>DASSFZ010000208.1:0-3826 GCA_035693785.1 Anaerolineae bacterium
GCGCGCGAGACGCTCTTTCACCTGCGCTTCGTGGCCTTCGGCGGAGGGATCGTAGAAATACGTGCCGAGCAGCGCGGTGGGGAGATACTGCTGCCCGACGTGATGCCCCGGCAGCTCGTGGGGATAAACGTAGCCTTCGCCGTGGCCGAGGCTCTTCGCGTCACGACTACTGTCTTGCAAGTGCTTCGGCACGTCGACCTTGCCTTCTTCTTCAACCTTCGCATATGCCTTGAAGTACGCGCCCGCGCTGTTCGACTTGGGCGCGGTCGCCAGATACAGCGTCGCCTCGACGATCGGGTAAACGCCTTCCGGCAGGCCGACGTACTCGAACGCCTGCGCGGCGGCGTTCGCGACGACCAGCCCCATCGGATCGGCCAGACCGATGTCTTCGCCTGCGAGGATCAACAGCCGGCGCAGAATGAAGCGCGGACTCTCGCCCGCGTACAGCATCTTCGCCAGCCAGTACAGCGCCGCATCGGGGTCCGATCCGCGCACCGACTTGATGAACGCGCTGATCGTGTCGTAGTGCACATCGCCGTCTTTGTCGTAAAGGATGGCGCGCCGCTGGATCGACTCCTGCGCGACTTCGAGCGTGACGCGGATCGCACCGTCCACGCCGGGCAGTGTCGATTCGACGGCCAGCTCGAGCGCGTTCAACGCATTGCGCGCGTCGCCGCCGGCGATGTGGACCAGGTGCGCCAGCGCATCGTCGTCGACGTGCACGCTGCGTGCGCCGTAGCCTCGTTCAGGATCGGTCAGCGCATTCAGAAGAATCTGCTGCACATCGTCGTCGCTCAGCGCCTTGAGCTGGAAGATGCGCGAGCGCGAGACGAGCGCCGAGATCACCTCGAAGTAAGGGTTCTCGGTCGTCGCGCCGATCAGGACGACGGTGCCGTTTTCGACGTGGGGGAGTAACGCGTCTTGTTGAGCTTTGTTCCAGCGATGGACTTCGTCGACGAAGAGCGTCGTGCGTATTCCGTGCAGCTTTCGACGTTCCTGGGCTTCACCGATCACGCGGCGCAGCTCGGGGATGCCGGCCAGCACCGCGCTGATCGTCTCGAAGTGCGACTTCGTCGAGTTGGCGATGATCTGCGCGAGCGTCGTCTTGCCCGTGCCGGGTGGCCCCCACAGGATGATCGACGAGAACAGCCGGTCGGCCTCGATCGCGCGGCGCAGCAGCCGCCCCGCCCCGACGATGTCTTCCTGCCCGACGAACTCGTCCAGTGTGCGCGGGCGCATGCGTGCGGCGAGCGGCGCTTCCGTCGCCAGGCGCTGCTTGAGAGCGTGATCGAACAGATCCATGCAATCAGTATAGCACGAATGCGGGAAGTGAGATCACGCTGGAATTACCTGCCAACTCGATCGTCCGCAGTTGCACTGCAGACGCCCGGCGACAGTGCAACTGTCGCCCCAACGGGTGGGCAGAAAAGGCTTATCTGGATTTGCGTGGGTGAATTTGGCGGATTGACCTGGGGCGACCACGCGGACCTACATTGTCCTGGATCCGATAGCGCTATTCCCCGCTGGCTCGCAGTGCAGAATTGTAGAGTGTTTCACTCAGGTGGAATCCGGCTGCCTGGCGTAGCGCATCCAGGTTCGGTTTCATGCGATCAATCATGCCTTTGGCCTTGGCTTCCAGCAAGATGCCGACTACGCCTACCACTTGCAGCCCCAGGCGTTGAGCCACATGCCGACCTTCGCGCTCATCCAGAAGAACCAGGTCTGCATCGACTTCGAGCGCCAGCGTGATAGTTTCTGCTTCGCCGCGATCGAGGTCACGCTGAAAGGCAGTAACAAGCAGATGATTCTTCACTTCGCGGCGTTGAACCCAACTGGCAGAGGCGACCTCGTCGCGCCCGGGCCAGCTTCGCCCGCCAGCGTTCAACTCGTCCCATACGGCGTTTGCGATATGCACTTCACCGTACAGCCGGCGCAATAGCTCGAACTGGCCGATAGCTGCAAGGCTGGTCAAGGGCGAGGTGTTGCTGACGACCGTCATAGTCGCCCAAGTTTCTTTAGGGTGGCGATATCTTCAGCCAGCTCTATCTCATCGTAGTGCGGCGAAATACGGCGGGCGGCCAGCAATTGCCGAAACTCCCACAGCGACATGTCGGCCAGCTCACGCGCCTTGCCGATCGACAGCCGCTGTTGGGCGTACAGCGAGACGGCCAGTTCAACCTTGATGTCACCGATGCTCAGACGGGCCGAATCGAGCACATCCTGCGGAATCTCTAGCACGCTGATGGAACTCATCGTCCGCTCCTCATTTCATAAGGCTCACAGTGGATTATACCGCATTTGGAGACTTCTCTCATTTCGGAGTAGAATTACACTCTAACTCCCAACTCTAACTCCTGACCCTCGCTCCTGACTCTCATGATCACTGCCGTCCAGCTCCTCGCTACCTGTCTCGTCGAGGCTGTGCGCCCGCAGGCGGGCATGGCCGTCGTGGCCGTTCTGGAACAACTCGGACTCACGGTTGAATACCCGGAAGGGCAGACGTGCTGCGGCCAACCTGCGTTCAATGCGGGCGCGTGGAGTGATGCCCGCGCGATGGCTCGCCACACGCTCGACGTGCTCTCCCGCTCCGATGCGCCGATCATCGTGCCGTCCGGCTCGTGCGCCGATATGATGATTCACCATTATCCCGAGCTGTTCGCCGGCGATCCCAGATACGGCCCGCTCGCTGAGTCGGTGGCGGGGCGCACGCATGAATTCACGCAGTTCGTCGTCGACGTGATGGGCGTCTCCGACGTCGGCGCGCGCTTCTCTGGCAAGATCGCGTATCATCCTTCGTGCCATCTGCTTCGCGGGCTGGGCATCCGTCACGCGCCGCGCCGGTTGCTCGCCCACCTCCAGGGCGCTGAAGTCGTCGAGCTTCCGGGCGCGGAAGAATGCTGCGGCTTCGGCGGGATGTTCGCGGTGAAGATGAGCGACATCTCCGGCGCGATGCTCAGGCGCAAGCTTGACCATATCGAGAAGTGCGGCGCGCAGGTCGTCGTGGGCTGCGACGTGAGCTGCCTGATGCACATCGGCGGCGGGCTACATCGGCGCGGGGCGGCTGTCGAGACGAGGTATTTGGCGGAAGTGCTCACGGAGAGTTTGGGACGCGGATGAACGCGGATTACACTGATTTAACTCACCTGACGTCCGTCTCCAACGTCACCTTCCACGAGCGCGCCAGCCGGGCGCTGAGCGATCCGCAACTGCGCATCGCGCTCGACCGGGCGACAGATACGCTTACCGCGCTGCGCTCGCGCACGATGGAGACTTTTGTCGACGGCGATGCGCTGCGCGACCAGGCGCGCATGATCCGCGCCCACACGCTGAGCCGGCTCGATCACTACCTGGCGCAGTTCGCCAGCGCGGTCGAAGCCGCAGGCGGCCGGGTGCACTGGGCGCTCGACGGCGCGGCGGCCAACCAGATCGTCCTGGACATCGCGCGCGAGCACGACGTCAAGACAGCCGTCAAAGGCAAGTCGATGGTCACCGAAGAGACCGGCCTCAACCACGTTTTACAGTCGGCGGGCATCGAGGTGATCGAAACCGACCTGGGCGAGCGTATCATTCAGCTCGCGGGCGAGACGCCGTCGCACATCATCGCGCCGGCCATCCACAAGACCAAGGAGCAGGTCGGGCGGCTGTTTCATGAAAAGCTGGGCGCGCCGCTCACGGACGTGCTCGAAGAAATGACGGCAGTCGCGCGGCAGAGCCTGCGCCACGACTTCCTGCGCGCCGACATGGGCATCAGCGGCGTGAACTTCGGCGTCGCCGAGACCGGCACGCTGGCGCTGGTCGAGAACGAAGGCAACGGGCGGCTGACGAC
>DASSFZ010000209.1:0-4265 GCA_035693785.1 Anaerolineae bacterium
GCTGCAGCTCAGTGGCGAGTTCGTCGGACATAGGCAGAGCCGCATCTATGGCTGTGTTTACCCAATTATCGGCGGCTTGTTTCGTCCAGCCGGGCGGACACGCCCCGAGCCCGTCGTACGCTGGAGGCATCACGACATGCAGTCCACCGCCCACATGCGTCCCAATCTTCGGGTACATAAGCGCCTTGTTCATGATCACGAGCAGCGAATCATTCGAAGCTTCCGTCGCAAGAACGCATTTTAGGACGTTCGCCATCAGAAGCTCGCAGCGGGGTAGCGAGCCTGTAGGTAGGCGTTGATCAAGGCGCGCTCGCTTGCTGTCGGTCCGCCGGAGCCGGCCGCGCGTTTGACGACAAACTTTTCCGCGACGGCGATGTTAGAAAACGCTGCCGCAGGAAGCCCGAATACGGTGCTGCTCGTTCTGTTACCAGTGCCGGGGTTGCCGCTTTGGATCAGCGTGGAACCAATCTTGACGTAACTCGTGCCGGCTGTGGCACTCCAGAAAATCTCCGCACGGAACCAATTACCCAAGGTTGCCGCGGAGCTTGCGTTGGCGCCGACCGTTGCGAATTGCTGAATTGACGGAGTTGCACCGGCTTGACTCCATCGCGGAATGTTCGTCCCGGCGCCACCAAAGAAACAGTCACCATTGGTCCACGTGTTTTGCTTAACGATCGCGCAGAGGTAGAAGTCATCTGTTGTCAGATCTGTCACCAGCGACGCGGCCGTCATCACGTCATTGACGCCGTCGCCCGTGACCGTCGGCTGATTATTTAGCGTTGCATCGCTGGCCGTATATAGGGGCTGATTTGCGGCGGTGCCCTGAAGATCATCGTTTGCCTTTCCGCTTTGGTCGGCCCACGCCGAAACCCCGGTACCAATGGTGATGCCGAGGTCACCCCGCTGCCATTGGTAGAGATCGCTGCCATATACCGTGAGCGGCGTTGACGAGGCTCTGTCCACAGCGACGCGGCCGCGATTGAAGCGATGGCCAGGGCGACGGGAGAACATCAGTCACCCGCCACACCGACGGTCCCGTCTGCCAGTACGACATGCAGCACGCCGTCAGCCGACTCACGGATGCGCGCCAGATACACCGTGCCGCCGGATGGGGGGCGCGGCACTACCACCTCATGAAGCGTCGTGGCTGGCACGAGTTCGCCCTGCGTTGCCGCGCGCAGACCTGCCGCAGTGGCGGCGCCCGACAGCGCAATGGTGGCGCCGGATGCGAAGGTGAAGAAGTACTCGAACGCCTGCGTGCAGTACATCCGCACCGTGCGGCCGTAGCACTCGCTCGGCAGAGCGTGCACCTGACTGGAGGAGGTCACCGTGAACTTCCCCATGTGCTTGGTATTTGCGGTGCCGTCCCCGTAGCAACCGGAACGGTCGGCTGCCTTCATGACGTGGTTCGCGAGCAGTTGTGCTAGGGCTCCGGGACTCATGGGGTTGCCTCCTGCGGCTGTGGTTCTTGTTCGTTACCGTTTAACAGACCGAGCAGGAGCTGCTGCTGGTCGGGCGTGAGGTCGCCAAACTTCTTCGGGCGCCCTTCCATTCCTAGGCGCTCCTGGAGCATCTTTTGGACATTCATGCCTGGCACGAACAGCGTAGCGCGCGGCGCGCGGGCCTCCAGAAACTTGAACATGTCGTCGCTGATTGGATAGCCGTCGGCCGGCTTCGAGACGGCACGACCGAGCCCGTAAGCCCTGGGGATGATCTTGCCACGGGCCCAATTAATGACGCCCGCGCGCGACGGGTAGAGACCAGCATTGTCGGCGCTGATGTCGTCCACCATGTTGGCGGCTCGAATCATCATGCTTTCCTGCTTCAAGGCAGGCGGCATGAAGCGATCAAGGACCATCTCCTTCGCCACCGTGAAGCCGCGGCGCCCCTGATCCATTAGATTTTTGTTCAGGGCGGCCACCTTGTCCGGCAGCGAAGCGCCCTCCTCGCGAATGTTCGACAGCTGGCGCACCTCCTCGATGGCCTCGCCGCGTGCGTCGTGCTGCTGGCGCAGCGCCGGCCAGCCCTCGAGCATGTCGCCCTTGGGCCCGGGGACCTTCAGTCCCTCGAGGTTGCCCTTCGGGAGCGCCTTCAGGTCCTCCATCATGGCAGCCTGGAGCCGGCGGAACGCCTCGGCCGTCTCTTCGTTCTTGCCAGCCTCGCGGACCTTGCCGCTCAGGTGCTTGATCGCGCGGCTCATCTGTTCGGGCGTCATGGCCGGGTCGAAGTTGCGGACCGTGTTCATGACCTGGCGCGCCAGGTATGGATTCACTCCTTCGAGTTCGGAAGCGATCTCAGTTGCCGCTCGGCTCACGTTCGTAATGGGCGTCGGCGGCGCGCCGGCCACGCTCTTGAAGTAGTTGAGGTTCTCGTGGCCCATCGCGGCCTTTTCGGCCACGTGGTACTTGTCCACGTTCTCGACGAAGCCGGCGCGCGCCTTGTCTGCGAAACGTTCGGCCCATGGTACACCTGTCTCCCGCGTGATGGCCTGCTGTTGCTTGTAGTACTCTGGGACTCGAATCCCGCGAACCGGATCGTAATCCCATCCCATTCGCTCACTGAATTCGTAGGGGGAGCGCCCTTCAGTGCCGCGGATGGTGCGCTCCGAGATCTTATTCGCCCCGCCGCGCCCCAGGTCGGCGACACCCTGTCCAAGCATGCTAGCGCCAGCGCCCAGCGCCGCGCGCCCCAGGGAGCGCTTTCCCAGATCGTCCGTCTCGCCGGCCATGACGTCGCCGACGCCGCCCTCGGAAGCCGTCGTGGCGGCCCCAGACAACGCCGCACCACCGTAGCGCCCCAGCTTCGGAGCAGTGGCACCGAACACCGCCCTGGCCAGCGTCCCGGCGGCAGAGCCAGGCAGCATCGTGCCGACGGCTGAGCCGAGCCCGGAGGACCACGGGTTGGTCAGTGGACGGTCGTGCCAGGCCTCGTCGCTCTTGGGCACCGGTAGGCGCTGCTCCGGCGGGATGAGCCCCGGCGGCGCCATGGACTGGTGCGAGTACGCGCCGCCCTCGGCGAGGCTCTCCGGCATTTCCTTGGAAAGCCCGAGGGTGAAGGCCGAGAGTAGACCTTGGCCGGCCGCTTTGCCCTTCTCTCTGAGACCTTCGAGCGTGTGAGCAACGTTGCCGGCCGTGAACGTTTCTTTCGTCTTCAGATTCTCCAGGCGCTGGATGGGGCCGGCGTTCGGATCTTGCTGGCGCTTCTGGAGCGCCTCCTGCCAGCGTTGGTCATTGAATTTTTTGTAGGTGTCCCACACCTCGAGTCCGGCCTGGAGCTTCGCCAGCTGTTCCGGGTCGGTGCCCGGAATGGCAATGACCGATCGAACGTGGTTGGCCTGCTCGTCACTGTCGATGGGCTCAGCGCCGGCAAGCTGCTCAGCCTTCGTGCCCTGCGCCATCACTTGGACACGCTGCGCGAAGTCCTCCGGCGACAACGCCTGGGGACCAAACATCTGCAGCTCGAGCTTGGCCTTGTTGGCCGCCGCGATAGCGCCTTGCGTCTGGGGACCGAGTACGCGCTTCCGAAACGCCTCGTAGGGCACTTCGTGCCAAATCTCGAGCTTGCCGCCGGTGTCTTGCGGAACGAAGTCCAGCGCTCCGAGTTCACGTTGCGGTGCCCAGTAGCCCTGCTGGCCAGGCTTGGGAGCGGCTGGCAGCGGCGCGTCCGGAACTGGCGCGTGGTCGGTAGGCCTGATTCCGGACACCGACGTGTCGCCCCCTTCGATGCCCTGCTCGGACTCATAGATTGCGATCTTGGTCGCCAGGCGCTTCTTGACCGACGGGTCTTTCACCTGCGGCAGTAGGCTCCTGGCCTCCTGGTAGTCGGCGTCGCTCTTGAACGTCACTCGAGCAGCTCCCTTGCCCGTCGGTCAGCATCCGACTCCTTCGGCTTGCGCTCCTCGGGTGTCTTGTACTTGCGTTCTCCGCCGCCGCTGGAGCCGCCACCCACGAAATAGCGATAAATGCCGTCAGCCTGACCGCTCAGCACCTCCTCGGGCGCCCGCGGCGCAAAGGATAGGTAAGCGTCTGCAGCTCGGCGCCCCGCGTCGGCTCGAATGCGCGCAGACTCTGCGCGCCATTCCCCGAGCATCTGCTTTACGGCAGCGATGTACTGCGGCGACATGTCGTCGCCCGTGATCTGAGCGAGCATGTTTTTCGCCTGCTCAGCGAGACCTGCCAACCGTTCGTAGCCGGCCTCCTCTTTAGCGTTCACGGTCAGGCCAGACATAGCCTTGAGGATGTTGCGCACGGCGCCGCGCTGCGATG
>DASSFZ010000210.1:0-19795 GCA_035693785.1 Anaerolineae bacterium
CGTTGCCCATCCGCTGACACGTTCGAACTGCTCGCGCAGCTTCTGCTCGCTCGCCACACCTTGATTGAGCGCCGACACACGGCCGCCTGCGTCCAGCACGATCGTCGTCGGCAGCGACCACACGCCGAAGCGCGCGGCGACGTCGGGCTGCTCGGTCACGTCGACGACGCGCAGATCGATGCGCTCGGCCCACCCGGCCATCAACCGGTCGACGACGGGCATTTGCTGCAGCTTGCACGGCGCGCAGGTCGGGCTGGTGAAGACGATCAGCGCGGGTCGTCCGTCATTCGTCGCCTGCCCTCGTAGCGCCTGTCCTGAGCCTTGCCCGGCGAGGTCCCCGACCCCGACCCTGAGCGAAGGGAAGGGGAGAGGGAGTGGGAAGCGCAGTCGAAGGGGCAGCCGAAGGAAAGCGGAGGGGGTTCGCCCGCGCCCTGCGGCGGACGTCGCCCGTCGTCGCTGAGCCGAGAGCAGCAGCCGGTAGGCGAGCACGCCCAGCCCGATCAACGCGACCGCGATCAGAATACGCTCAGGCATAGATCACTTCCGTGGAATCGGCGAGGCCTTGAAGCCCGGTACGCCGAGCCGGTTGAACCAGTAATACATCATGCAGCCGACGCAGATGCCGGCGAACAGATTCAGCGCGGCCAGCGCCACGACGACCCACGCCAGGATCCAGCCGGCGGCAGGCGCTCCCACGGCGAAGGCGATCGTCGCCAGTGTCAAGACTGCCCCGCCCACGCCCTGCGCGAACAGGTGCGGCTCGGGATTGTCCACGCGCATGTCAGGTCGCGCAATCTTCAATGGCCTCAGAACATACAGATACACGGCTTTGAACAGCGCCGCGCTCGGCCAGATGGTTCCGCCCAGCATGACGGCTGCGACGAGCGCCACGAGCGGCCACACATCGAACACGAACGCCAGAATCAGCAGCCCGATGATGAACGCCTGGTTCGTCCGCAGTGCGGAATGATCGACCTTACGCTCATTCATAATCTCGTCCCCTTCCATGACACCATTAACTGGACGACCGCAAGAGTCGCTAAGAGCCTATCCGAAAACGTAGCCTGGCCCCTCGTGGGCGGCGGGCACAAGGCCCGATGCTACGGGGTTTTCGGATAGGTACTAAATCACGTATCCACCACAGCCCGGTCGTCGACTCATCCGTTTATCCGTTGTGCCGAAGGCAATTCGTTGCCCCCACCGGCCACCGACGGCACGATGCTCAGCGTCGCGCCTGCCATCAGCGGCGTTTCGCTTTGCTGCAAGTGTCGCACGTCCTCGTCGCCCAGATAGACGTTGACGAAAGAGCGCAGCTTTCCGTCCTCGCTGAACAGGTGACGCTTCAGGTCAGGGTGCGTCGTGGTCAGCGCGTCGAGCGCCTGGCCGACGGTGACCCCGTTCACCGTCACTACTTTCTGGCCGCCAGCGTACTGTCGCAGTGGGGTTGGGATGACGATGCTCACGTTCATAGCCTGTATCTCCTCACCTTGAAGATAATGATGTCGCTCGCCAGGGGTCTGCGACCCCGGCCCCTTGGCCGCCGGGCGACACACCCGGCCGGAGCAGTTGTGCTTTCAGTCGTCGCCGATCACTTGTCGTCGATCGCGATCGATTGCGGCTCGAACGCGCTGCGATCCTCGCGCAAACGCCACGCCAGCACGTCGCCGGCCCGGCCCTGCTGCACCGAGACGATGACGTAGCTCCAGTTGGGCAGCGCGTGCTCGCGGTCGAACTCCGACGGCACGGCCGGATGATCCGGATGCGAATGGAAGTAGCCGACAATTTCAAGCCCGCGCGCTTCGGCCGCGGGTTCCTCCACACGCCAAATCAGGTCGCCAGGAATCAGGTATCGCCGCCGTCGCTCAGCATTTGTTTCCCAGGTGTTGGGAATAGCCCGGACTTCCTTCACGATCGTGCGCCCGTTTTCGGCATGCCCCAGTAGCAGCCCGCCGCCTTCCTCGGGATACGTAGATTGCCCGTGCTGCTTGATGGCGTCGAGTTGCATGTCGCTCAAAACCAGGCTCATGCGAGTCCCTTCCTCAGACGGCGACGGGCGATCGGCTCCGCACGCGCGGCCCGTCCGTCGTGTCCTCGATCTCATAGCCCGCCGCGACGATTTGATCGCGCAGTGTATCGGCGTCCTGCCACTGCTTCGCCGAGCGCGCCTGCTGCCGCTGCTGCACGAGCGCCATAATGTCGTCGGGGACAACCGTCACCGCCGGCTGCCATTCGGCCAGGCGCAAGCCCATCACTTGATCGAAGCGCAGGAGCGTCGCCTTCTTGACCGGGGCAGGCAGGTCGCTCCTGACCAGGTCCCAGGCCAGCGCCAGCGCGCGCGGTGTGTTCAGGTCGTCGTTGACCTCTGCGGCAAACCTGGCAGCGTAACCTTCGTCCACTTGACCCGGCTCGCCCATCTCGTGCGCCGCCATGCGCAGACGATTCAGCGCCGTAGCCGCCCCGTCCAGGCTTTCCCAGGTGAAGCTGAGACGCGACCGGTAATGCGCGCCCAGACAGAAGTAACGATAAGCCAGCGGATCAACTCCTCGATCGATCAGCGACTGCAGTTGAAGAAACTCGCCGGACGACTTGGACATTCTCGCTTCGTCGACTTGAAGGAAGGTGCCGTGCAGCCAGAAATTCGCCAGGCGCGTGCCATAGCACACCTGCGTCTGCGCGATCTCGTTTGTATGGTGCACCGGAATGTGGTCCTCGCCGCCGCAGTGAATGTCAAAGAACGCGCCCAGGTATCTGATGGCCATCGCCGAGCACTCGATATGCCAACCGGGGAAGCCGACGCCCCACGGGCTGTTCCACTCCATCTGCCGGCTCTGGCCAGGCGGGCTGAGCTTCCACAGCGCGAAGTCGGTCGGGTTACGCTTCTCCGCTGCGTCCACCCGCGCGCCGGCCTTAAGCCCTTCGACGTCCAGCCGCGCCAGGTAGCCGTATTCCGGCAATTTGGACGTATCGAAGTAAATCCCATCTGACGTGCGATACGTGAAGCCTTTCGCCTCGATGCAGCGGATGAACTCGATCTGCTCCGCGATGTGATCGGTCGCCTTGCACCAGATCGCCGGTTCGAGCACGTTCAGCCGCCGCAGATCGTCTTTGAAGACCTGCGTGTACAGCTCGGCGATCTCCCAGGCCGACCGGCCTGTGCGCAGCGATCCCTTCTCCATCTTGTCTGCGCCGGTGTCGGCATCGGACACCAGATGGCCCACGTCGGTGATGTTCTGGACGTGCTTGACGACGTAGCCGTCGAACTCCAATACGCGGCGCAAGATGTCCTCGAAGATGTACGTCCGCAAGTTGCCGAGGTGGGCGTAGTCATATACGGTCAGGCCGCACGCATACAAGCCGACCTCCGGCGGATGCAGCGGCTCGAAAGCGCGCAGGCTGCGGGTATAAGTGTCGTATAGACGCAGAGCCATGGGTGTCCTGAAGTTACCAGTGGCCAGTAATCAGTAATCAGCGATCAGTATGCTGACGTCGATAGCCTGTTACTGATTGACCGTTCACCGTTAACTGATTACTGGTCACTGATTACTGATCACTCGTCCTTCCAGAAGCGCTCACTCACGTACTTGAATCCTGCATCCGGCAGGATCGTGACGACGACGCCTTCGCGCAGGCCTGACGCCACGCGCACGGCGGCGACGACCGCCGCTGCCGCCGACACGCCGACGAAGAGACCCTCCTCACGCGCCAACCGCCGCGCCATGGCGAAGGCATCCTCCGTCGCGATCTCGAGGTTCTCATCCGCCAGCCCCTCGTCGTAGATGCCGGGGCACAGCGCGGTCGGCATGTGCTTGAGACCTTCCAGTCCATGCAGCGGCGAATCGGGTTGAATCGAGACGAGCTGCACATTCAGGTTGAATTCGCGCAGGCGGCGCCCGGTGCCCATCATCGTCCCGCTCGTGCCCAAGCCGGCGACGAAGTGCGTCACGCGGCCATCGGTCTGCTCCCAGATTTCGACACCGGTCGTGCGATAGTGCGCTTGCCAGTTGGCCGGATTGTTGTACTGGTCGGCATAAAAGTACTGCTCGGGGTCCTCGGCGTAGCGCCGCTTTGCCTCTAACTGCGCGCCGTCCGTGCCGTCCATGGGATCCGTCAGAATCAGGCTCGCGCCGAGCGTCCGCAGGATGGCGATGCGCTCCGGGCTGGCGTTGGCCGGGATGGCCAGCTCAACCTCGTAGCCGCGCGCCGCACACAGCGTGGCATAGGCGATGCCCATGTTGCCCGACGTCGCGTCGAGCAGCCTGACCCCGTCGCGCAGGTCGCCCGACTGCTCGGCATCCAGGATGATCTCCCGCGCGGGGCGGTCTTTCACCGAGCCGCTCGGATTGAACCATTCTGCCTTGGCGTACAGCTCGACGCCGGGCCGGGCCGACAGGACCCGCCGGAGCGGTATCAAGGGCGTGTTGCCGACCAAGTCGAGCAGGTCGGTTTGAACGGCAAGTCGATTGAGAACTGGAAGGGTTGCGATCATCATTGCCTCCCGGCCGGGGCGCCGCGAGGACGAGGGCAATGGCGATGCGCAGGAGCGCGGTTAGTGGCAAACAAAAAGACCAACGTGTGCGCCAGTACGCAACGTGACTATGCTTCTCCCCCGCCTCGCGGAAGCACAGCCACTGGCCTTCGTCGGTCTCATGTATGAGGTAAACGAGGCGGCGGCTAGCGCTTCCGCCTCAAACACGTGCAAAAGGACACTACCAACCTCACCCTGGTAAGCTGCTCAACATTATATCCATAATGACGACGCGCGTCAAGTAAATCTTACTTGCCCAGGCACCGCATCAGCGTGCCCATGTCGAAGTACATCCGTTCGCCCAGAATCTGGCCGTTTTTCATAGGAAACACGATGGTCAGCGGCAGATCGATCTTGCGGCCAGACGGCTCGGCGCCCATCCATTTGCCCTGATGCGTGCCGCGCAGCACCGATTCTTCGACCACCCCGTCCTCGGCGACGAAGGCGTTGATCAGGTCGAACGTCGCATCGGGCACCGCCTCGAACAGTCCGCTGTAGAATGCGGCGACCGCCTCTTTGCCTCGGTATTCTTCGCCGGTTGCCATGATCGTGTACACCGGCTCGTCGCACAGCGTGTCGAGCAGGCCCTGGATGCTGCGGCGGTTCTCGGCCAACACGTGTTTTTGCCAAAGGCGCTTGTTCTTGTGGAGCGACATGGAGAGTCCTTTCCTGGCCGGTTGTCGATTCTCAGAAACTGTCTCAAAACCTACCACTAAGACACGAAGACACCAAGAAAAGCCTTGAAAGCCTTCGTGTCTTGGTGTCTTCGTGGTCAATAAAGGCCTTTTTAAGACGCGTTGTCAGGATGCGTCCCGGACTTTCATCACTCGTCACACATCACGCTTCACCCGTTGGCTCTGCCGCCAGAAATGCCAGGCGAACAGCGGCATGCCGGCCAGGAAGAATATGCCGCGCAGCGGAATCAGGCCGGGCACGGCGATGCCCAACACGCCGACGAGCACGAACAGCAGCATGAGGGCGGAGATGATCCAGCCCAGGCGGTCCCCCCTCGGCCAGGCAAGGCCAAAGGCATACAGCGTGGCGAAAGCGCCCGCCCACTTGAGGTTGGCGAGGACGTAAACGGTGGACACGTCAGGGTCTGTGAGCGGGACGCCGTTGAGCGAGGCCGCGGCGTACGTGACGAAATACGCGTTCTCCGTCGCGTCGAACAGCGCGGTGAGCACGCCCGCGCCCAGGCCGACGATCGCGACGACGCGCGCGCGGTCGGCGACCGTCGCGTACAGGCCGGCGAACACGACGAGGTAACTCAGCACGAACAGCGTGTCGCTGGCCAGAAAACGCAGCATCAGCTCCGGATAGTCATTGATGGGGCGGACGAACTCGGCTGCCGGACCCGGCGTGACCGGTTGAAGGCTCACGCCGGGATCGGGCGCGCGAAAAACGAAGCCCAGCAAGATCGCGCAAACGAAGGCGACGATCGCGGCGAGCACGGCGGCCTGAAACGGTGCTTTTCTCTCCATCTGGCGGCAGTCCTTTCCTGGCAGATAATCACCACAGAGTTATCCGTGCGCCTGTGGCGCGCCCCGACCGATGAAAACACACCGCTCACGCCGGGTCTGTGACCCGACGTAGGTATACGGGGTCAAGGATGACTATGGCTTGATCAACACAGAGTCGGACTCGCGCTCGACCGGCGCCTGGCGATACATCAGGAGCAAACCGATCTGCGAGGGCGACGCCGCCTCGCCTTCCGCCGATCGGGTGACCGTCAGTGGGGTCTCGCCCTCGGCCGGGACGACCGGTAACAGATTGTCGACGGTGTATCTCGGCCGGCCCATGGTGTAAGTGTGATAGCTCACGCCGTCGGCCGGCGAGACGTCGGTGTATTCACCGGTGAAGTAGAAGTCTCGGGCCCGAACCTGAAAATTGAACTGTTGCCCAGGCGCTACGCCGATGGCCGCAGCCGGCACGGCCAGGATCCAGTTCTGAGTGTTGAAGCCCGAGTCGACGAAGAAGGGAATCGTGCAGTCCGTGAAATCCGGCTGGCAAACCCATACCACGTTGCGGCCATCCGACAAGTTGCTGTTGAACGGGTAGTTCAGCACGACCCAGTCGTTATTTCCGTCCAGGTTGGAGTCGACGAAAATGTCGAATTCGACCGGAACCTGGCTGGATCGATACGGGCTGTCCCATATTGTCAGGCCGAATTCGACGAAGGTGTCGGAAAAGTCACGCACACCGACTTCCTTGATGTCGATGGGCGTCTCATTGCAGCCGGGACCGGGATGCCCGCGCGAGAGAGGCGGGCCGCTCATGCACTCGTTGATGAAGCCAATGTCGTCAAGTACAGTGTAAAAGTAAGTGTTCGGGTTTAGGTCGACGAGTGAGAACACGTCAACATCGCCATCTTGGAACATGGCTGAGTTGTGCAGCGTCAGGGTCCGCGTGACGTGCTGGCCGAAGCCCAGCGTATGCCGCATCGGCCGGATGGCCGCGACGCGTTTAGGCAAGACGTGCCAGACGAGGTGGACGGTATTATACTCACCGCCGTCGATGTGGATGGTGCCGTCGTATTCCTGGCGGGTGAGCGCGCCGCCATTCGCTCCGTTGAAGCCCTTGTCCACCGCGTCGAGCGTCAGGAAGGGCCAGTCGCGCAGCGTCTCGGCGTCGAGGTGCATCTTGACGAAGAAAGCGCGATATGAGCCGGCCGGCACGTACAGGCGCTTGGGATACACTTTAAGACTGACGCCACGATTCTCATCTTCGGCATATCGGAACGATGCCGACAGATCGTACCAGCGGCCTTCGTCGCTCAGGTTGGCCACCACGCCGCGACGCACGGCAACCTCGCGACGGGTGATGGCCTGATAGCCGAAAGACATGCTGCCGGTGCGGAAACGAGGGTCGATCGGGCAATCTGTCTCGTCGTCCTCTTCGCCGTCATCGCAGTCGTCGTCATCCCCGGTGGGGAAGCGGGAGTCGATCGGGCGATCTGTCTCGTCCCAGGCGAGCGTCTGGGCATCCAACGCGCCAGCCATATCGAGGCGCCCACCCCCGATGACGGTAATCGGCGCGAGCGGCGCGCCGAAATCCCTGACGCCCAGGTACACCTCGGTGCTGGCAGTGTTCATCAGGAGCGCTTTATACATATAAACCGGCATCTCGCCGCCGAGTTCGGCGGCAATCGACGCGGGCAGCTCTAAGCTGCCGTACTTCTGCTTGAGGAGGGCCGCCGCGCCGGCAACCGTCGCGCTTGCGCCAGAGGTGCCGCCGAAGGCGGTTGTGCTGCTACCGGTGCCGACACGCGCCGAGACCCATGTACCCGGCGCGGCAATGTCCGGCTTGATAGCATTGTCGTGATTACGCGGCCCGCGCGACGAGGACGAGACCAGCGAGTCTTGCAATGACACGGCCATTGCCGGATCGACTGTTGCACTGTCGCCGAGAGCGGTCGCCTTGAGCGCGTCGGCGTCGGCCAGCGTGATCGTGTAGCCCGGGATGCTGGGCGTTCCACCGCTAAAGATGAAGTCCGGCGGCGGTTCATGAGGGGCCTGCGGCACGTTGTTCGCGATGATGGCCAACACCGCGCCGGCCGCCGCCGCGTTTGACACCTTGTGGCTCACGGCGCAGCCGCCGCGGTCCATGAAGAGCACCCTGCCGGCGTGCTGGCCGGGTGTCCACGGGCTGCCCAGGTGGTTGCCCAGTGTGTCGTGAATACAGCCACGCCGGGTAAAGTCGCTAGTCGTGTCATAGAACAGTGTGCCTGAGACGGTCGCCGTCTGGGGCGCCGACCACGTCTGCCACCGCCCATGCGCATCGGCGGTGCTCGTGTCAATCCTGACTAGCTTCTCAGTTGGCGCGCTCATCCACGCCACGCCGATCGCGCCGATAGCCGTCGAGGGCGGTGCCACGATGAACGGCTTGTCGCCGGAGTTGCCACCGCCTGCCACGACGATGGCGCCGATGAGTGTGGCTTCGTTGGCAAAGGCCGTCAGGTCGTCCTCGGGCTGGCCGTAGATTGCGCCTAACGACAGGTTGATCACGTCGGCCGGGTCAGTGGTCTTCGGATCGTCGTCGAGATCGGCGGCATCGTCCATGGCCAGCAAGACTGAAAGTCCGTTGCACGCCGACGACAGCGACGAGCAAGCCTTGAATGTCCAGAGATTCGCGCCCGGCGCGACGCCCGGCCCGATGCCACCGCCGGGCAGGCCGGCGATGATGTCGGCGACGTGCGTGCCATGACCATGGAAGTCAATCGGGTTAGGGTCGGGCGAGATGGTCGTGCTGCCGACCGGCCAGAGATCGCCGAGCCAGTCATAGCCGCCGACGATCTTCGAGCCTGGAAACAACCCTGTCATGTCTTTCGCCGCGTGGGCGGCGCACGCCGGGTTCGTCGGGTCTACAGGCCCATCCACTGTGGGATCGAAGCTCGGGCCGCAATAAGCGTCGATGTAATCCTCCGCCGTCCCGGGACCGCCCAGCTTGACGTGGGTATAGTCGGCGCCAGTGTCGATCGTGGCGACGTCGACGCCCTCGCCGTCCACTCCCAGGGCCTGTACGTCGGCTGCGCCAATCCACGGCACGGCTTCGCCAAGCTCCAGTTGGTAGTCGATCGCCTTCCGCACCGTCACGACCTCGCGGATATTGCGAAGATCGCCTATCTTTGCCGCGTCGATGCTCACAGCCAGCCCACTGGACAGCGTCTCGAATCGCCCGACGATCGCGCCGCCCAGCGCCTCGATCTTCGCAGCAGCCTCGTTCTGCAGCGCGGATACCGAGGCGGCGTACGTGGCGCGCCGCGCGGGTGTCATGTGTTCGCCTGCGCGCGCGAGCGAGGGCTTATTCAGGTACACAACGACGCCGATCGTCCCGGAGATCTGCTCCCCGCTGCGCACCATCACCGTGACGCCTTCGTCGTTCACGGCTGCCAGGCCACGCCTGGGAGGAGCGCCATCCTGCGCGAGCGCGGCTGCGGGCATCAACAGGCCGATAACTACTGCGATCGCGACGAGGATGTGGCGCGCCTTGTGCATTTGGGTTCCTCCTCGGTCAGACGACCGGGTCGCGCTGGCCGGATATGGCACACCTGTGTCGCGCCGTACGCCGAAGGCGGTCGATGGCTATTCGCCAACGATACCAGTGACGAGCATGTCGTCTGCGCTCCAGCATGGATTGGCGTACAGCGTCATTTCGATCGTATGCGTGCCGGTATACGTGTGAGAGCCGGCTAGAGGCTCGTAAGCGAGATTGCTCACGCGCCTTTGTGCGTCGTAGGCGACAACGAAGGGCGCTACGTATGTCGATACGAGACTGGGGTTCGTCCACGTGACATCGACTAGAAGATCGCCTTCTTCTTCGGTCGTGCCGGCCAGTTCGATAGTCAAATCGTCGCGCGGCGAATGCTGGCTTGGCTCGGCGGAAATGGACAGATTGTAATCGATGAAGTCGAGCTGCTCAAGCTGCGCGGTTATTTGGAAGGGCATTGTATTGTTGGGCGGGACGAAGTAGTCTCCGGGCATGTCGAGAGACTCGTGCAGGAGGGGGATGACTCCTGTCAGTCCGTAGATGGTCACCTCGATATCATCGATGTCGTAAAATTGAGAAGAGGAGTTGACTATCTCGCCGAAAATGTACAACACGCCCCCCTCCGTATCGGGACAGCTCTGATCGTTGCGGATGGCGAGTGGCGATCCTGTGGTCGTCGCGCCGGGCGACAGTGTCGCACTGGGCGATGGCGTCGCGCCGGATTGCGCCGTTTCTCGTATCAGTGTGGCAGGGGCATTGCCTGTGGCCGCTGCCGGCGGGACGGTAGGACTGAGGCGCGGGAGAGGCGTCTGGCCGTCAGGAGCAGCAGGCGGCACAGCCGGCGTGGCGGCCGGCTCTGCATTCGGCGCGGCGGTATTCGCCGGGAGCTGAGAGACGCCGGCCGCGAAGGTTGGGCTTGCAGCCGGTATCCCTGCCTGCGTGCCGCCGACCGATGGTCGCACGTCAGGTGGCGCGAGCGGGCTTGAGAGCGGTGTGATTAACGCGGGCACGCGGAAAGTGTCCTCGATGACCTCGATGATAGGGCCGGCGCCCGGCGTCGGCGTCGTCGGCGCGCACGCCACTGCGATCGCTATCAGGGCGAGCGCCAGCGGGATGCGGAGGCGATGACTCCCGCAGAACGATTTGCGATCGAATGCTCTGCGTGACCATAGACGCGCTCGGCTGATTGCGTCCCGCCCAGCGGGGTCGCCGGCGCGACGTTCAAGAGCGAAGCGCCCGGATTGCTCAGCCTCGTTGACCCGAGAGCGCCTGAACAGAGTGATAACAGATCCAATCGGTTTGGTCCAGATCGGACACAACCGTACAAGTCGCAGCCGCCGTGCGGCACAGCAGTCACCGAACGATCGTATGGGACCGGACACAAAGTCACGCACATTATAGGGGATGTATGGTGAATTTTCGGGTAAGAATTCGTTAGAGTTTGCTAGATTCACGCGCAAACTCGATGCGATTGAACCCAGAGCGTCGCGATCAGGCATGGTTTGGTGGGATTCTGACAAGTTTGTGCAGACGAGGATACGACTTATTACCCATCACGTCCAAGATGGTTGGAGATGTGTTTGCAATGCATCGCCCACTAGAAAAAGGCGCGCCCTTCCGGGGCATGGAAGGGCGCTGCGCATAGCTTCGCACGAGTTACGGGCTGTCTTCCGGTGGCCTGGGCCTCACCGCCACCCTGACCTTGTTGCTCTCGATGACGTTGCCGGCCTTGTCATAGGCGCGCGCGTAGAAGGTGTGATTGCCCATCTTCTTTCCGTCATTCAGGAGCCACTTCGCATCGTACGGTGGCACAGGGCGCACCAGGAAAGGCGTCTGCTCGTCGTCCACGAAAAACTCGACCCGATCGATCGCAATATTGTCTTGCACGTCGGGATTGAGGCTGATCCATTCATCATTGCCGAAGAAATACTCTTCATTGTCAGGCGGGTAGATGAGCTTCAAGGTCGGCGAGATATTGTCGACAGTGACCTGCACGACGGAGGTCGCCGCGTTGCCGTCGTTCTGGAAGACCGTCAGGCGCAGGCTGTACAGCCCGTCGGACGACGACACATCCCACAGCTCGAGCGGACCTTGATCGACCGGGTTCGTGTGGTCCGGTCCGATTTGCTGCCATTGCGTGGGATTCAACCCTTGCCCGAAGTCGAGCCGGTAAGATGCGAAGTTCCCTATCTTGGCGTTGCCCGTGATCACGGTCTGCCCGCGGATGTACGCGTACGGTCCGGGATCGATAATGGCGACGTCGCCGTAGGCGTTGGGCGGGGGGCCGAAGACGGTATCGTATTCGGAGGGCGGCTGTGGTATCTCGGCCGAGGCGACGTATTCGGCAGCCTCGGGTGGATAGATCTCGAAGATCTTCTCCTCCACCTGATCGGGCGGCGTGAACACGGTCGCCAGCTTGCCCGTCGCCTTGTCGATCAGGAAGGCCTGATGCAGCGTATCGTAGGAAGTCGGCTCAGTGCCCGGGATGAACAACTCCGTCGTCGTCGGGCAATACTTGGTCGGCAGAAGGCCGCTCGTGGCGCACACTGTCTTCTCGACAAGGCCGGGCGGGCGGACGAACGGCTCGACCGGCTTGTCTTTGAGATAATACGCCATCACGTCGTGCCAGACCGGCGCGGCGCCGGTGATGCCGGAGACGTTTTTCATTTCCGTGTTGTCGGTATTGCCGATCCAGACGCCGACGGCGATCTGCGGCGTGTAGCCGAGCGTCCAGTTATCCTTGAAGTCGTTTGTGGTGCCGGTCTTGACCGCGGCAGGCCGATCCAGTTCCAGCACGTTTGGCGAACCGAACGCGGCCCAGCGCGCGGCGTTGTCTGATAGGATGCTGTTCATCAGGTAAGCCAGTGGCGCGTCGAGAATCGGCTGCGTCTGCATCGTCTCCTGACCGTTATATACGGCCCCAGCCGAGTATTGCCACAGCACGTTGCCGTTGCTGTCTTCGACGCGCAGCACGGGCACCGGATCGAGCTTGCGATAGCCGGGTCGCTCTTCGAGGACGGGGGTGCCGTTCATGCTGCCGGTCGTGGCGAAGACGCTGAAGGCGTACACCATGTCGAGCAGCTTCACCTCGCCGCCGCCGAGCGTGAGCGCCAACCCGTAAAAATCGAGTCCCCGGTCGAGGGTCGTGATGCCCATCTTGTGGGCCAGGCGGATGACGTTGTCCACGCCCGCCAGGCGCAGCGCCTGGACGGCCGCGATATTGTACGAGCGCGCCAGCGCCAGCCGCATGCGCTGATAGCCGTGATATTTGCGATCGTAATTCTCCGGGACGTAAACCGGCGGGTTAGCGCCGGGCTGATCGAAGCGCGTCGGCACGTCGAGGAAGGCGTATGAGGCCGGGTAGCCCTGCGACAGTAACGTCACATAGGTGAACGGCTTGAAGGAGGAACCCGGCTGGCGCAGGCCGGAGGCGACGTTGAACTTGCCGTTGATCGCATCGTTCCAGTAATCGGCGCTCCCGACCATGGCGAGAATCTCGCCGGTAGATGGACGGATGGCGACCAGCGCGCCGTTGTCGACGTTGTGGCCCTCGGCGTCAAGTTCCGTCACCTGGCTGGCGATGGCCTTCTGTGCGAAGTTCTGCAGGTCCATGTCCACCGTGGTATACACATTCAAGCCGCCGCGATTGACCGTCTCGTAGCCGAAGTGCTCTTCGAGCCACTTGCGGACGTACACGGAGAAGTGCGGAGCCTGGATATCGAAACGCTCCGCTACGCCGCCGCTGATTTGCAGGTCCTGGAACTTGGCCGCCACCGCCTCTTCGGGCGTGAGGTAACCCTCGCGCAGCATGGCGTCGAGCACGATCGCCTGCCGCTCTTTCGCGTCGAGCGGGCTGTCGATCGGGTTCAGTCGCGGGAACTGCGGGATCGGCGCCAGCATGGCACATTCGGCCAGGTTCAGCTCGCCCGTGCTTTTGCCGAAATACACCTGCGCCGCCGCTTCGATGCCGTACGCCAGATTGGCGTAGTTGTTGGTGTTGAGGTACCACTCCAAAATCTGTTCTTTGCTGTAGCGCCGGCTGATTTCGACGGCCAGGATGGCCTCCTTGATTTTGCGCTCGTATGACTGGGCGTAGCGCTCCTCGGGATCGATCAGCGTATTCTTGACGACCTGCTGCGTGATCGACGAGGCGCCCTGCACAGGAAGGCCGCGCAAGTTGTTGACGAAGGCGCGGGTGATGCCTAAGATATCAAAGCCGACGTTGGTGCGGAACGTGCGGTCCTCGATAGCGATCGTCGCGTTCTGGCAAATCTCCGGGATTTGATCGAGATGCACCCACTGCCGGTCGCCAGCGCTCTCGTCAATCACTTCGTACAGGAGTACCTGGCCGGTGCGATCGTATATCTTGGTCGTTTCGAAGAACTCGTCGCTGCCTTGAGTGAACTCGGCTTCGATCTGGCTGGGATCGGGCAGGTCCTGAGTGAGCGATGTATACACCGCCGCCGCCGCGCCGATACTACCGAAGAAGGTCAGCGCGCACAGGCTGACAAGCAGAGCGAGGCAGCCGGCCAGTAGCTTGGGGATGTTTTTGCTGGACTTGTTCGCCGCGCGCCGTCGCAGCCGGTGCGCCACACGCAGCGTGACCTGCGTTTCTCCGTTCAAAATGGTGCGCCCCTGGGGAAACTGGGGCGAAATGTATCAGAGATTGGCCGTTTGGGCAAGGATAAGGGAAGGGTTCGCTGTCAACGAATGGGAAACGAATAAACGACTTTTTGTCACCACCAATGAAGTCAGGTCTTCTCGAGAACCAGAAAATGCGACAGCCCAAAGGCGTGCAACGGCGTGCGCTCGAAAGCGTACGTCACCGCGCGCAGAGCTTTGCCCAACGCCGGGCGGCGGGCGGCGACGTTATCGTAGCCGGGATAGATCTGCGTATGGACGACGACACGGACGGGCAGCCCGGTGAACAGCGACCGAAGCCCCCGCCCTGTGTAGACGCGCACGTGCGGCGCGAGGCGATCACGGATCGGGTTGGGGAGATAGTTAATGAGCGGCGTATTCCCGAAATGATACTGCCCACGCCAGAAGTGTCCGTGCGTCTCGAACGGGTACCACCGGTTAGGGCAAAATACGATCGCGCGTCCCCCCGGTCGGAGCACGCGAACCATTTCCCGCGCGGCGAGCCGGTCGTCGGCGACGTGCTCGACGACTTCGTGCGAGAGCACCGCGTCGAAGGCGGCGTCGGCGTAAGGCAGATGCTCTCCGGCGGCGACGTGCAGTTGCTCGGCGCCCGCTCCGGATCCCTGCGCGACTCGTTCCAAGTCGACATCCAGCCCGAATGTGTTGTAGCCCAGGTCAGCCAAATGCTTGACGTACGTGCCGATGCCGCAACCGTCGACCAGAATCGTGCGCGCGTCGAGTGGAAGCGCTCTCAAGATCATGTCGAGCCGGCGGTTCTGCCCGAAGCGCCAGACATACGAAGGTTCGCCGCGCAAGGCCGATTTCGACTGTTTGATGCCGGGTTGTGAGCCGCCGGTTGACATGGTGTGTGGCGTGATGCGTGACGACGTCATCACGTGATTACGTGATCATGTGATGACGTGATGACGTGATCACGGAAGGTAGATCATCGGTCAGGCCTGTAGTTGAGGTCGCGCGACAAAGTCTGTCGCAGGCCCTCGTCGAGGGAAATGCGCGGCTGGAAGTTGAGCAAGCGCCGGGCTTTCGTAATGTCGGCGACTAGCCGCCGGACGCCGCCGCTGACCGACGAGTTATGCAGCGGTTCTACCTGTCTGCCCACGACCTGCTCGATGTGCCTGATCAAGTCGACAATCGACGTCTCTTGCCCGCTGCCGACGTTGATCACTTCACCGGCGACGCGCTCGGCCGTCGCGGCGGCGACCAGAGCATCGACGACGTCGTCCACGAACACGAAGTCGCGCGTCTGTGTCCCGTCGCCGAAAACGACCAGGGAGCCGCCGCCGGTGGCCTGTTTCAGGAGCTGGGGGACCACTGGCGGATGCGAGACCGGCACGGCCTGCCCCGGGCCGAAGGCGTTGAAAATGCGGAGAATCACGGTCTCGATATTCCACAGCGCGCCGATGGTCCGCACATAGAACTCGGCGGATAGCTTGGAAACCGCGTAGGGCGAATCGGGATAGGGCGGCATGTCTTCACGCACAGGCTGTGCCGCCTGCTGGCCGTATACGGCTCCGGACGAGGCGAGCACGACACGTTTTACGCCGGCGTCACGCACGGCCTCCATAAGCGCTACGGTTCCGCCGACGTTGACTGCGTTGTAGTCGCGCGGATAGAGGATCGATTGTGGGACTGAGACGCGCGCGGCGAGATGGTATACGCAGTCGATGCCCTGCAGCAGCGACCACAATTTCGGAATGTCGGCCACGTCGCCGCGCGTAAAGAGCACGGAAGCGGCCAAGCGAGAGGGGTCCCCGGCGCTGAGATCGTCGAGCGCGCGGACGGTGTGCCCGTCGCGCGCGAGCCGGTTGCACAAATGCGTCCCTAAGAAGCCGGCGCCGCCGGTTACGAGAAATTGCATTCCAGATCGGTCGAGCACTGCTATAGAAAGGTCTTTCTACAGCGTACCTCTACGGATTATAGCACAGGGTATACCGTGACTGCGCGCCCCATGCGATGCCCTTGCTATGAACCGTCATAACCCATAATAACCTCTTAACAACCGAAATAAACCGTTGACAATCCTAATAAGCCGTGATAAACTGTTTATATCTGGTTGGGGGCCAGAGATGGTCAAGTCGAAACCGGTCATCGAGCCAAATGCGGTGTATTCCCGGGAAGAGGCCGCAGAGATTCTTGGGGTGAGTCTCAGCACTGTGAAGCGCATGATCGCCGAAGGCTATCTGCAGGTGAGCCGGCTGAACGGCGGCCGGCGGCTATTTATACGCGGAGTGAACATACTGGCTATGCTCGATCAAGCGACGGTGCAAAACCAGACATCAAGGAAGCCTGCCCTGAGCCGAAGCCCTGACCCTGAACGAAGTGAAGGGGATAGGGCAGGCAAAGGGTCGAAGCGCGCATTGAAGAAATAGGACGGTTTCCGGGTGTTGGCTCAAGACGGCCCATCTTGTCGAAGGTGGGCGCTTGGGCGCGGAGCGAGCGGCGTTGAGAAGCCGCGGCTCGCTCCGACCGATTCAGGAGCCTGATCGTCTGGCGACGATCAGGCTCCTCATTTGCCAGTGCCTGAGTGCCACGGTATCATTTCCGTCAAGGAGACATCATGCGCCTATGGCGGCAGTGGCGACCCCTGCTTCAACAGGTCTTCGAGCGATCGCTCACGCTGGGGGTGATCGCGTTCTTCCTGGTCGGCGACGTCTTGCCGTCCGCGTCGTTCGACGCACAGTTGACGCGCGCCGTCGGCGCGGATCGCTTTGACTTCCTCGGCTGGGAGCTTCAGTCATTCGGCGAGAAAGGCGCTCAGGCTGCGCTGCCGATCCAGGCGTATCTCGACGAGAAGCAACGCGCACAGGTCGTCGTCGACTACCTCGAATTGTCTCGACGCCTGGACGGCGTCGAGCGCGACATCAATCGGATGTATGCCGACCCGGACGTGAGCGATCCCGAGTCGGCGAGCGCCGCACAGCGCGCGGAGCGCGATCGACTGCGAGCCGACGTCGAGCGGCGCCGGCCGACGGCCGAGGCCATCGTGCAAGACCAGATTGCAGCCGTGCTGGCCGACGAAGGGCTGGCCGCCGGCGGGCGTGTCTTCCCTCCGGTGCTGGCGCGCATTACACCCCTGCCGAACATTCTGGTCATTTCTCCACGCGACGAAATCAAGCGGGAGCCAGGAATGGGCCTGTCAGCCGGGTTGGGCATCGATCGGGCCGACGAGATCGAGGACGCACTATTCGAATCAACGGATAAGTCGGCGCTCGTCACGCCCATCGGCGGGCTGTCGCTTTATCCATCGATGATCGTCGAAACGACGGATTTGCTGGGTCTGCTCCAGGTTGTGGGGCACGAGTGGGTGCATCACTGGCTGTTCTTTCGTCCGTTGGGCATAGAGCTGCTGTTGACTTCCATTGCCGGCGGAGATGTGTTGACGATGAACGAGACGGTGGCGTCGCTGGTGGGAGACGAGGCCGGCATCCTCGCCCTGAAGCGTTTTTACCCGGAGATTGCGAAGCGTGATTACCCGTTTGTGTACGAGCCTCCGAAGCTGGTCGAGGACCCCGACGCGCCGCCGTCCGAATCCGATCCGAACGCTTTCAATTTCAACCGCGAGATGCACGAGACGCGCGTGCAGGTGGACGAATACCTGGCCACGGCGCGCGAGCTAAAAAGGAAAGCCGGCGAAGCGGCGGCTGCCGGTCGGGACGAGGAAGCGGCAACCCTGCGTAGCGAGGCGCTCGACTGGATCGTCAGGGCCGAAACGTATATGGAGGATCGCCGCAAGCTCTTTGTGGAGAACGGCTACTGGTGGATCCGCAAGCTCAACCAGGCTTACTTCGCGTTCTACGGTTCGTACGCCGATCGCCCGGGCGCGTCAGGCGAAGATCCCGTCGGGCCGGCCGTGCGCGAGCTGCGCGCGAAGATACCGCGCATCGCCGATTTCCTGAATGCCGTCGCGCCCGTCACATCATTCGACGAACTCAAGCGCGTGCTCGAACAGTACCCGTAGTCACCATTGCGTCCACACTGCGGCGAGCAGGGCGGCGCGCCGGGTGAGACTTTCGATGACGACGTGCTCGTGCAGCGCGTGCGCGCCGTCCCCCAGCGGGCCTAGCCCGTCGAGCGTGGGAATGCCCAGCGCGGCCGTAAAGTTGCCGTCGCTGCCGCCGCCGGTCGATCCTTCCTTCAGCTCCAGCCCGATCGCCGCGCCGATGCGCCGCGCTTTCTCGAAGGTCGCGATCATCGTCGCGTCCCGCTCCATGGGCGGGCGGTTGAGACCCCCGGTCACTTCGAGCCGCGCTTCGGGCAAGGCGGGGCGAAGCGACTGAAACGCCTGCCGGACCCGCTCGGCTTCGGCCATCGACGCGGCACGGAAGTCGACGTCGATCTCGGCGCGATCGGGGACGACATTGCTGCGCGTGCCGCCCGCGATCACGCCGACGTTGATCGTTGTGCCGCGCTCGTAGTCGGTAAGCTTCTGCAGCGCGAGCACCTGGTGGGCCAGCTCTTCGATTGCGTTGACTCCTTTGTCGTGGTTGCCCCCCGCGTGCGACGACCGCCCGTGGGCGACAATTTTGAATCCCCCGACCCCTTTGCGAGCGGTTTTCAGCTCGCCGTTCGGCAAGGCCGGCTCCATGACCAGCACGAGGTCGCTTTGAAGCGCCTCTGCACGAATCAGATCGACCGAGGCATTGCTCCCGATTTCTTCGTCGCTGGTGAAGAGCAGGCGAAGCGGCCGGCGCGGCGCGCGTCCCGAGTCGCGCAGCGCGCCGATAGCCTGCCAGGCGATCGCGACGCTTCCCTTCATGTCGTACGCGCCGGGACCATACAACCGGCTGTTTTCTTCCCGAATAGACATTCTCTCGAGCGTGCCTATCGGCCATACGGTATCGAGGTGCAGGAGCGCGAGCACGCGCCCCGAACGGCCATCGCCGCCCGGCCAGTCGGCAATCAGTTGATCGCCGGCGGTCGCCGACGGGATACGCTGCGTCGCCAGCCCCAGCTCGCGAAACTTCGCTTCCGTGAAGGCCGAGCACCGATCGACCGCCGCTTTGTCGGTCGAGGGCGATTCGAGTGCGACGAGCTGTTTGAGCAGCGCGAGCGCATCGGGCAAGCGTTTGGTGCAGGCGTCGAGCAGGTCGTTCATCGGAATTCCTTTCGCAACTTCAAACTCCAAACTTCAAACTCCAAAGTCCCATTCTTCTAAACGCTTACAAATACTCAGGGAATCGAGTCTGGGATCGCATCGACGAGCTGGATCAGCGGCTGGGTGACACCGCGCAACTGGTTGATCACCGGGCCGAGGCCCTTCTGGCCGAGTGGGATGGCGACCGGCTGGTCGAAGACGACCGGGATTTCGTTGCTCACCGGCACGACCATGCTGATGCGTATGGGAAGTGACAAATCCTGCGGCAGCGAGAGAGAGACTGTGCCGTTGATGTGTCCAAAAGACCCCAGCGAGAAGCTGGCCGGGATGGCCAGCGGCACGGGGGCGGTGGTCACGACGGTCACATTCTGGTCGACCGGCAGATCGAAGCGCACCGGCACACGCTGGTCGATGTGGATAGTGTCCTGGATGACGGCCGCGCCCAGCGAGGAAAAGGCCGTGTCGAGCTGCGTCAGCACGCCGTTCAGCGTCGCCTTGATGCTGCCGATCTGGCTGATCAGAACCAG
>DASSFZ010000211.1:0-8648 GCA_035693785.1 Anaerolineae bacterium
CTATCATTCCAGCCGGCTTCGGTCATGTAGACATGAGTATCGCCGTCGCCATTCTGGATCATGATGTCGCGCAGCAGCTCGACACGACGAAAGTTGATGGTGTCCGGGCGGGGCGGCTCGTTCATCGGCGAGGTCAGGCCGTACGCGTGAACAGCCAGCCCATCGAAGTAATCCGCAGCGCCGGCATCGTACATCTGCTGAAGATAGGCCAGATCGTTCAGCCCGGCGGGCGAGCCTTCCGGCTCGAGCGTCGGGGCGAGCGCGCCGGCCAGGACGAGCACACCCGGATCGGCTTCCTTGGCAGCCCTGTAGGCCACGCGCAGCAGTTCGCCGTACTCCTGCGCCGAGACGGGCCGCAAGCCCCATTCGAAGCTCAAGTTCGGCTCATTCCAGATGATGATGTGGCGCACACGGCCGCGATAGCGGTCGACGAAGCGGTACACGAATTCGCCGAAATGGAAATAATGGCCGCCGTCGATGTAATTGAGCGTCGTCTCGCGCTCGCGCGGGTCGGGTCGCGCCCAGGCTGGGACCAAACCGAGTCGCGCGATCACGGCCAGGCCCTGATTCACCGCACCGTCGATGACCCGATCGGAGTGCTCCCAATCGAACTCGCCTGGCTTCCGCTCGACGTGCGCCCAGGGAAAGAACTCGACGATCCACGGCGCGCCCATCTCGCGCACCATGCGCAGCGTGCGCTGGATGTTCCACGTCGAACGCTCGTCGGTCAGGCGTGTGTGAATGCCGATCTTGGGGTTGAGGGTGACGACGGTCTGCGGCGGGCCGAGAAACGTGATCCGGCCGGGCGGGATGTCGACGGTCCACAGCAGGAGCATGAAGACAGAGAGGCGAGACGCCCACGAGAATCGGACAGGCCGGCGCATGTGGCTGATTATACAGTGGACAAGTGTGTTATACTGTTCAATGCCCGTGGATCTCACCCGCCTGGCAGGCTGTCGGAGAGAGCGGGCCGGGCTCCCACGCCCGGCATTTGCCTTGAAACGCGCTGAATCGGCGGCGTGCCCACTCCGCTGCGCTACGCGGTGCTTCGCAAGGAGTCGCCGCTGCTGGGTTTTCCGACAAGCTGCTAGAGGGGGCCAACATGGAAACTCAAGTCGAACTGACCCATCTGGCGCCCGACCCGGTGGAGGAATGGCAGCGGATGCTGCGCTTCGTCGGCTGGTCGGACAAGGACAAGGTTGCGGCCTCGTGCACCGTCGAGGTCCTCTTTCGACGCGGTCCTGAGCTGGTAGCAGGGACCTACGACTACCTGCGCAGCGTGCCCGAGACGGCGGCCATCCTCGGCTGGGAGCGGGGCGTGGACGAGGCTCACCTGGAAGAGCGCCGCCGCTTCTTCACAGTGTGGCTGGCCCGCACGCTCGGTCTGGACACCAGCGACGAGTTCGCAATGTATTTGTTCCGGGCGGGCAAGCTCCACGCCGGGCACGGCCCGCGTCACATCCACACTCCAGCAGACTACGTGACCGGCTCGTTCGGACTGGTGCTGGCCGCTTTTTCGCAATTCATGGCCGAAGCCCACCTGGCAGGCACAGCCATTGCCCCGGCGATGTCGGCCTGGAATAAGTACTTCAGCGCGCAGCTCAACCAGATGATGCTCGGCTATCACGCGGCGCGCGAGCTGGACAAAGGCACGATCCCGATTCGATGCGCCGTCTACGGGCTTCTGCGCCCCATGCTCGGCGCGCGGGAGATCCAGGTGCACGTGGGAAGCGATTCCAGGATAGGCGACGTGCTGAGAAAGTTCTTCAACTATTATCCGCAGGCTCGCGCCGATGTGTTGGACCGTGTCTGGCGCTCCGAGGAAAGAGACGACGCTCTGTGGGTGGATGTCGCTCCCTCATACGTCCCGCGCCGAGGGTGGCTCGTGCGGCTCAATGGTCGAGACATCTGTTACGCCGGCGGATGCGAGACGCCTGTCCGCAGCGGCGACGAAGTCGCCATCTTCCCACCGGGCCGGTAATACTGAACCAATAAAGACAACCTTCCAGGATTGACATGACATCTGTCACCTGCCATCCTGACCCGGAGTCTTTACAATGAGAAAGTGTCAAGGGAGACCCTCAACTGAATTGCGCTGACAAGGAGGTGTATGCGGGGCGGTTGCTCGCGCCACCGCTATACGCGACGGGGTAATCACGAAGTCGTTTGTGGAGCCAGGCGTTATGCTAGATTGGCATAACGTCTTTTGTTTTTCGGAGGGACTTCCTCCGTCACGACAAGATTAAGGAGACAACGTCATGACTGAGTTGGGCGGATACGCCAACAAGATCGGTCGCATCGACCTCACGACGCGAAACGTCACGTATGAGGAGATTCCAGAGGAGTGGGCGCGCAAGTACATCGGCGGGCGCGGCCTGGGCGACAGATACGTCTTCGAGAACGGCCCGCAGGTCGATCCTCTGTCGCCTGACAACATCCTGTGCTTCATGAACGGGCCGCTCACCGGCTCAGAGGCGAACATGAGCGGGCGCATGGCGGTCGTGACCAAGTCACCGCTCACCGGCACGATCACGGACAGTCACCACGGCGGCTGGTCGGCGGCGCGCCTGCGCTGGGCCGGCTTCGACGGGCTGATCTTCAAGGGAAAGGCCGACAAGCCCGTGTACGCCTACGTCCACGACGGCGCGGTGGAAATCCTGGACGCCTCAGACGTATGGGGCAAGGGCGTGCACGACACGGTGAAGTTCTTCCAGGAGAAGTACGGCGAGAAGGACCTGACCGTAATCGCCATCGGCCCGGGCGGAGAGAGACTGGCGCGCTTCGCTAATTGGATGAACGAGAATGACCGCTCCAGCGGGCGGGGCGGCACCGGCTGCGTCGGCGGCAGCAAGAACCTGAAGGCCATCGTCGTGAAGGCTCTCAAGAAGATGCACAAGGCCAAGGACCGCGCGGCCTGGAAGCCGGCGCACGACCGGGCGCTGGCGACGATCATGGACGAGAAGAACGTCACCAGCCCGCGCAAGGGTGGCCTGTCGGTCTACGGCACGAACGTGCTCACCAACATCGCCAGCAACATGGGCGCGCTGCCGACCCGCAACAGCCAGCTCACGTCGTTCGGTGAGAAGGCCGAGCGCACCGGCGGCGAATGGGTCAAGGAGCACATCCTGGTAGACGACCCGACCTGCCACGCCTGCCCGGTCGCCTGCAAGAAGGAAGTGGAGATCGAAGAGGGACCCTTCGCCGGTCTGCGCATGGAGAGCCAGGAATACGAGTCGGTTTGGGCCTTCGGCGCCAACTGCGACAACGACGACTCGGCGGGCATCGCCAAGCTGATTAACGTGTGCAACGACTATGGCCTGGACACCATCGAGATGGGCAACGTGCTGTCCATGTATATGGAAGCCAGCCAGAGAGGCTACACCAACGGCACGGGCGGGTTGAGATGGGGCGATGTCATGGGCATGGTCGAGACCGTGCGCAAGATCGCCTTCCGCGAGGGCATCGGCGACGTGCTGGCCGAGGGCACTGCGCGCGCAGCTCAGCACTTCGGCCATCCTGAGATCAGCATGACGGTCAAAGGCCAGGCCATTCCCGCCTACGATCCGCGCGGCATGAAGGGCATGGGCATTGGCTACGCCACCAGCAACCGCGGCGCGTGCCACCTGCGCGGCTACACGCCCGCCAGCGAGCTGGGACTGATCCCGCTCAAGACCGACCCCCTGGCCTGGAAGGGCAAGGGCGAGCTGGTCAAGACATTCCAGGATCTGTTCGCCTTCACCGACAGCCTCGACCTGTGCAAGTTCAGCACGTTCGCCGAAGGCGCGGAAGAATACGCCGCCCAGTACACGGCGATGACCGGACTGCCCTTCACCGCCGACGACGTGATGAAGACCGGCGAGCGCATCTACAACCTGGAGCGCTACTACAACAACCTGGCCGGCTTCCGCGAAGGAAGCGACTACCTGCCGGAGCGCTTCCTGAAGGAGCCGTCGACGATGCCCGGCTCTCAGGGCCACATCTGCGAGCTGCCCGAGATGCTGGACGAGTACTACCAGGTGCGCGGCTGGAAGGATGGCGTGGTGCCGGAAACGAAACTGAAGGAGTTGGGCGTTCTGTAGTCTCAGTCGACGATTCTCAGACTTCGGAAGTCTCAAGGCGTGTTCTCGCAGGCGACGGTGGCCGGAAATCCGAGTAGCGTCGCTGGCGAGGTGCCACTTAAAGACTTCCGAAGTCTCGGCCGTGGCTCAAATCGAGATCTTTGAACCACACCTACTCGGACTTTCCGACCAGACCTGGCAGGTCTTCGCGGCCTGGCGCTTAGCCACCAGCGGCGGATGAGACCTGCCAGGTCTATCGTATTACCCCATGACAAATACTGAATCCACACAGTGGGCCGAGGTCGACGAGCAGGGCCGCCTGGTGCTGCCCGCAGAGGTCGCGGCTCGCTATGGACTGAAGCCAGGCGCGCGCGCCCGCATCGAGCCGAATACGAATCATCTTCGCCTGCACCGGCCGGTAACGCACCTGGCTAAGGTGTACATCGAACCGACCAGCCTGTGCAATATCGCGTGCCGCACGTGCATACGGAACGTCTGGGACGAGCCGATGGGCATGATGAGCGCGGCGACGTTCGAGCGCATCGTCGAAGATTTGACCGCCTTGACGCCCGCGCCCACCGTCTTCTTCGGCGGCCTGGGCGAGCCGCTGTTTCATCCACGTGTCATCGAGATGGTCACCCGCGTCAAGGCCATCGGGGCTTCGGCAGAGCTGATCACGAACGGGACGCTGCTCGACGAGGAGCGAGCGCGCTCTCTTATCGAAAGCGGTCTCGACGTGCTGTGGGTATCCATCGACGGGGCCACGCCGGAGAGCTACGCCGACGTGCGGCTGGGGGCGACCCTGCCCGAGGTGCTCGACAACTTAGCCCGCTTCAGGCAGTTGCGCCCAGGATCGCACCGCCCAACGCCGCAGATCGGGATCGCCTTCGTAGCCCTGAAGCGCAACATCGCCGAGCTGCCAGAGGTCATCGCACTGGGCCGCCGCCTGGGCGCGTCGCGCTTCATGGTCAGCAACGTGCTGCCCTACACGCCGGAGATGTATCAGGAAATCCTGTACGGCCGCGCGCTGACGGACATCGCCTACATACCGTCGCCGTGGCTGCCGCACTTGAGCCTGCCCAAGATGGAGATGAGCGAGTTCACGCAAGAGGCGTTTCGAGGCGCACTGCGCAGTGGCTGTAACGTCACATTCGCCGGGAATAACCTCGGCGGCGCGAACGATGCGTGCGCGTTCGTCGAAGGCGGCTCGACGTCGATCGGGTGGGACGGCAGCGTCAGCCCGTGCCTGGCGCTGCTGCACAGCCACGTCACCTATCTGAATGGTCGCGAGCGCCGTATGCGCCGCCACGTGATGGGTAACGTGGCCGAGCGGCGTCTACTCGACGTGTGGAGCGATCCGAGCTACGTCGCGTACCGCCAGCGCGTGCAGGGTTTCGCCTTCGCGCCATGCACGTTCTGCGGGGGGTGCGAGTTGATCGAGGGGAACGAAGAAGACTGTCTGGGCAACACCTTCCCGGCCTGCGGCGGCTGCCTGTGGGCGCAAGGAATCATTCAGTGCCCGTAGGTGAATTTCAGGTTATCTTCCACCTGCTTCAATGCGCTCCTCCAGCGACGGGCGGAAATATGTTCACCGTATCGTCTTCGGTCAGTGTCGTGTCAAGCCCCTCGACCAGGTAGGGCGCGTCGCGCCCACTGATGAACACGTGGACGTGCCCATACAACTGGCCGCCGTCGTCGAGCAGCTCGGCCCGCAGTCGAGGGTAGCATTTGATCACTTCGTCGATCAACTGCCGGACGGTGACGCTTTTCGCAGTGGGAATATCGACGGTCTTGCCGCCGACGATCTGCCGATAGGTGGCGTAGAAATTGACCTTCATCGCTACCTCCCGCTCGATGTGCACGAGAGGCCAGCCCCGCCTCGCAGTTACGCGGCTTTAATCATCGCCGCGAGCTGCTGTGCTTCCTTAAGATTGTACTCCAGGGCGAGTTTCTTGTAGTTGACGAGATCGATAATGGTGCCGATGAGGCACAAGCCGCCGGTGAACAGATACAAGAGTCCCATTCCGATTTGGCCGAGCAGAAAGCGCTGGACGCCCGCAATCATGAAGAACCCTAACAAGGTCGTCAACAGGATGACCTGCGGATCCCTTCGGCGCGAGCGGTACGCGAACGCAAAGCGCTGCGCTTTTGCCTCGTCCATGTCGCTCATCATCGGCTGAAGAGCAGCCTGCTCATCCGGATCAAGCTCGGGTAGATACTGCACCACGTTTGCCATGCCGATCTCCTTTGCCGAAGGTTACTACGAAGGTTGACGGGACGACGACGATTTCAGAAGCGTAGCAATACGTCCGAGTATGATCGCCAGCGCAAGCGCTCCCAGTGGATGGGCCTGGAAGGAATCGCGCACCCTGCCGCGAAACAGGTGCGAGATGGAGTGCCCTAATCCACAGCCCGGGCAGCGCCGAAACCCCATTTGTCTGAAGACACACAAGGTATAGTGGCGATCCGCATCCGGTTTGGACAGAGCCAGTCCGGCCAGGCCGGCTATCCAGAGCGCGGCTTCGAGATTCATCCTGCGGGCGGCGGAGGGCAGTGCCATCTTCGCCAAGGCTCAGTCGCGATCGGTCAATCGCACGATTTCTCGCATCACGCCGAGGATGCCGAGGCCAATCGGAAGCAGTGCCACGGGTGAAATCGACTTGTGCTCTGGCGGCCGGCTGCGTTCCTCCTCGAGCGCCTCCTCTTCGGCGCGCAAGTAGAGCATCGCCGCCCCGATGCCGGCCAGCGTCCCCAGCACGCCGCCAAGAACCATCACACGGTTCCGCCACGCTTGATCTTGCATGAATTATCTCTCCTGGTTCAAGGCGCGCTGCGCGCGTAGTGCGCGCCATCGCGCGCGCCATTTGGCCGACTGGCTCTCGCCAAAGAAGACCGGGCCGGCGAGGGCACGTGATGCACGATCGACTCCATCTCGCGTGCGGCGCGCCATATCGTGTGCCTGATGCATCGGGCGGGTCAACCCGGCGCGCGCACGGCGCGTCACCCACAACATCCAGAACACGATCGCGGCCGGCACCATGGAACAGATCAATGCCGGGACGATCAAAATGATGAGAGCAATATCGCGTGCCTCGCCGAGCGTCATGCCCCGCCTCCGGTAGTCGTCAATGACATTATAGCCGAAGGGCGTGCGCGCGCAAACGCCCCGATGAGCCGCAGTCTTCGTAGGCGAACGACTCGATCAGAAGCGCAGGCCGCCAACTGATCAGCCACGTTCGCGTGTACTGGCAGATCGCCCCCGACGGCGGCGCGAATGCATGCGTTTGAGACACGCCGATGCCGTTCCGGCCTCTCTCCTGCAACTGCCAGACGCGCCAATCGGATCCGAGCGCCTGCGCCTCAAGCTCGGTGCGCGCCGTCAAGGCGAATGTCAGCAGCATGAGGCATCCGCTGCACACGACGAGAGAAGCCAGGCCTATCGGCGCGATCCAGGCCAGGCGCTCGCGCCAGCGCGCAGATCGTCCTGACACAGCGTTCGACTCAACCATGTGCGCTGACCCGCGTCCTCTCGCGCTGGCGATCAAGCGAGAATCTCGATCTGGTAGTCGACCAGTTCCAGGTCAAGGCGGCTCTCCTCGATATAGCGCACCGCCGCCTGCAATACCTGGTCGACGTGCACACGGCTGTTGGCGATCGTCGCCAGTCCGATCTGCGCGAATTGCCAGTCGTCCTGTTGGTCTATCTCGGCGGCGGCAATGTTGAACTCTCGGCGAAGCCTCGCCATCAAGGGCTTCAGCGCCGAGCGCTTGCCTTTGAGCGAGTGATTGCCCGCCAGCCGCAATTCAACGGTGCAAATGCCCACGATCATCGGATCCACCGTGTCTCAAATGCGCCGCGTCCAGGTATCGGACGCATATTTGTCGCGCCGCAATTCCTCAATCCAGACGCGCTCCCGCGCCGTGAGGTCGCCGGGGTTCAGACGCACATTCAGTGCCGACGCGAAGCCTTCGCCCATGAGCCGGGCCGCTTCGGCATAGGGCAAAGCGCGGCCGATCGCACCCTCTACCGTGATCGCTCGGGCGCGCACCTGCGCGGCATCGGGCTTCGCGGCGAGCACGCCGCAGATGCGCGCGATGTCTCCGAACAGCGGTAACGATCCGTGTTGAAGCACGACTCCCCCTCTGCGCACCTGCGCGCTGCCGACCAGTTTGCGGCCGTCGAAGACGATCTCGTAGTTCGACGGCGCCACGAAACACACCGGGCCTTGATCGCGGTCGTGCTCGTCGGGCCGCTCGACCTGCTGCACCGGCAAGCCCATACGCGTCAGGCCCATCAGCAGCCCTTCACTCAGCCGCCGGTACGACTCGACGATGCCGCCCCGTACGTGTGGATCGTCCTCGCGGGCAGTCACACTGTACGTCAGCTCGTCCACATGCAGAATGGCGCGTCCTCCCGTGGGGCGGCGCACGACATCCACGCCGAGCCGGCCGCAGGCGTCGAAGTCGACGTCGGCGACAGGCTGCGCCTGCCCCAGCGAAAGGCAGGCCGGCTGCCAGCCGAAGAAGCGCAGCGTCGGCGGCGAGGAGCCTTCAGCCACGCCGTGCAGGATCGCTTCGTCGAGCGCCATAT
>DASSFZ010000212.1:0-70660 GCA_035693785.1 Anaerolineae bacterium
GCGTGTTCGGCCACCCGTGGGTCGTGCGTGACCACCACGATCGCCTGCGCATACGTCGTCGCCAGGCGTTTGAGCAGCTCGATGATCTCCAAGCCCATCGCCGAATCGAGGTTCCCGGTCGGCTCGTCGGCCAGAATGAGGCTCGGTTCGGCGATCAGCGCCCGCGCGATCGCCACGCGTTGTTGTTCGCCGCCCGATAGCTGCTCGGGTCGATGCTGCCGACGGTGATCCAGCCCGACGAGGCTCACAATCTCGTCCAGGCGAGGCAGACACTGCGTCTTGCGCTTGCCGTCGATCAACAGCGGCAGCAGGATGTTTTCCTCGGTATTCAAGGTCGGAATCAAGTTGAAAAATTGAAAGATGAATCCAACCTTGCGCCGGCGCAACAGTGTCAGCTCGCGATCGCTGAGCCGGGACAGAGGCTGCCCGTCCAGGGCGATCTCACCGCTGGTTGGGCGGTCCATGCCGCCCAGCACATGCAGCAGGGTGCTCTTGCCCGAACCAGACGGACCCCTAATCGCGACCAACTCCCCCCGGTCGGCGTGGAAGTTGACGTGAGTCAATGCGCTGATAGTGACCTGTTCGCTCAGCTTATATTGTTTGCTGACATCGTGCGCTTCCAGGATTGGCATGTCGAACTCTCCTTTCATGACACGTGCGCTCGCGGCGAACCGCTCGCGACCAAGTTATTCGTATCGCAGCGCCTCCACGATGGCATACCCGGACGCGCGCCGCGCGGGTAGGAAGGCCGCCAACTGAGAGACGAGCAGTACCAGCGCGCCGCTGATCAACACAGCCAGGACAGGCCACACATAGTCGACTCGGAACCCTATGCCGCTGCTCATCCACCACACCACGACGCGCGAAAAAAGGCCGCCGAAGGCGAGGCCAAACACCCCCCCGATCACGCCCATCACCAACGCCTCCGCCAGAACCATCTTGCCGACCTGAAAGCGAGTCATGCCCACCGCTCGCAGCATGCCGATCTCGCGCGTGCGTTCGATCGCGTTCATCGTCAGTGTGTTGGCGATGCCAAACGCGGCGATGATGAAGGCGATCACGACAATGGCATTGAAGGCCAGCATAATTGAGCCGACGCTTTGTAAGAGAGACCGCCGAACTTCGGAGTTCGACTGGATGGTGAGCTGCCCGGAGCGACCGTACTGCGCGTCGATGCGCTGGCGCACGGCCTCGACGTCCGCACCCGTCGCGATCTTGAGTAGATAAACGTCCGCATCGTTTAGGCCGAAGTACCGCCGCAGGTCATCTTGCGAAATCATCACTGTGCCACGCATGCTGTTGTAATCCAGGATCACGGCGGTGACCGGAAACTCCTGCATGCCGCGCGCCGTGCGCAGGCGAAGCTGGTCTCCCTGACGAATGTCGTAGCGATCGGCATACTGCGTTGAGACCAGCAGGCTGCCACCCTGCTCGAACGCCGCCCACAGGTCGGCCGGAGCGCCCTGCCCGGAGACGTAGCTCTGTTCGCCGATCTGCTTCAGCGTGGCCGGGTCGATGGCCTGCACACGCGCCGTGAAATAGTGGCCTGCGCGCGTCGGGTCTTCGACTCGCGCGTCCAGGATGCGCAGCGGGCTGACCACGTCCACGCCGTCGATAGCGGCCAATCGCCTGCCCCAAAGCGGGTCCATCGAGCTGTACGAGCTGATGAAAAGGTCCGCGCCCATGGCACTGTCCACCCACGACCGGATACTGGTCGTCAGGCTATCCGATACCGCTCCAATCGAGACACCCATCGCGACGCCGATCATCAGCACAGCGACAGTCGTGCTCGTGCGCCAGCGGGAGCGTTCCAGATTTGTGGCGCCCAGGCTCCCCTCATAGCCGTACACCGTCGCGACCGGACGACGCAACCGTTTGCTCGCCTGATACACAACGGACGGCAAGAGCAGTGTGGCGCCGCCGAAGAAGACGATGAACATCGGCGCGCTCGGTAGCTGCGGAATGAAAAACGAAGCACCCCAGATCGCCAGCAGCGCCAGCCCAACCACCCAGCTCCGGCCAATTGATCGGCCTTCCGTCGTCTGCCCACGCACCCGCACCGCTTCAAGCGGTGAAAGTCGACCGGCCCGTATCACCGGCCACAGTGCCGATAGCAGCGTCACGATCAGACCCAGGCCGCCGCTCAACAGGATGTCGCCCGGCGACGGTGACAACGTCCCCAGCCCGTAACCGGTGAGCGACGCGAAGAAACCCAGCAGGGGCACGGCCATCACAAACCCCATGATCAGGCCCAACCCCACGCCGATCGCGCCCAATAGCAGCGCGCCGCCCAGCAGCTGGCCGACGATTTGCGCGTGGCTCGTGCCCAACATCCGCAGCATTCCGACTTCGCGCATGCGTTCGGCGATCGCCATCGTGAACGTGGTGTGAATCAGCAGCGCGCTGGCAAACAGCGCGAACAAGCCGAACAACTCCAGACTATATTGGACGCTGCTCAAGGCTTCGGCGACGTTGCTGCCCTTGGCGGCCGGGTACAACACCATGTAGTCATCGCCGAGCGCCGTCTGCAGCTGTTCTTTGAATTGCTGAAGCGCCACCGGGGATTGCGCGATGTCCGGTTTGACGACCACGTCCAGAGCATCGATCTTCCGGCCACGCTGGAACGCCTCCTGCGCGATGCGCAGCGAGACGAAGACCACGCGTCCGCCGCTCGTCACGCCCGCGTTCTTGCGCGCCAAGATGCCGGCCACACGAAAGGTCTCCAGGCCGCTCGGCGTGAGCAGCTCGATGTCACGCCCGACACGGATGCCTTCACGCTCGGCGAAATCCTCGACCACCAGGATCGCGCGTTGCCGTCCAGCGGTGGGCAGAAAGGAACCGTCCACCAGCGGGTAGATGCGCACTTCCTGATCAACGTTCGGATCAACTCCCTGCACCGACAGCTCGACCGGGCCTTTCTTGCCCTGAAACACGGTCGAGGCGGTCAGACGCGGCACGGCTTGAACCACGCCGGCGACTGTCTGCGCCTGCCGCAGCGTATCATCCGAGAAGCCAATCTGCGCATAGCGGGACGACACCGCGCTTTCGACAGTGAGGCTGCTTTTTCCGGCTGCCTCATCGAAGAGCGTCTCGATCGACCGGAGCGTGCTGCGATTGGCCGTGCGTACAGCCAGGATGACGGCCACGCCCAGCATCACGCCCATAATCGTCAGCACTGTGCGCAGCTTGTGAAGCCATAGGGCACGCCAGGCCATTGTGAGCAAGATAGACATTTCGATCCCTCCTACGCACTAAGGCGCCCACAACTTCTCGCCGCTCAGGTTCCGGGCCATCCGCGCCGCCAGAACAGTGGATATCCCTGCCAAGCCCAACGGCATGAGCAGATTCAGCGCGGACGGAAATGTTCCGTAGACGATTATTTCGCGCACGCCGTTGGCGGCATACGTCAAAGGGTTGAGCCGCGCTAAAACCTGAAGAGTGTCGGGCAGAACGGTTTCCGGGTAAGTGATCGCAGCCAGGTACGATAGGGGCGCAATCAGACCGGTGATCAACAAGTCATAGCCAAAGCGATGTCGAATCACGAAGGCGAGGCATGAGCTGATCGCCGCGAAGCTCCAACTGATCAGCACGGCCATCCCGATCAGACCCAGCGCCCCCGCCAGCGGATGGATGAAGCGGAAACCCGCCGCCGTCACTGCTGCAAACACGCCCAGCACGATGAGCATGGAACGCGTCACTGCGCTCGCGATCTTGCCCAGCGCCAATGCGCGCCGCGATAGCGCGGAAGCGGCCATCACCTGAAGCACGCCTTCTCGCCGGTCGTGCTGGATCGATCCGCCGCCATAAAAGCTCCCGCTGAATGCGGCCAGGATCAGCGAACCCGGGATGTAGAACTGGAGATAGGGCACGCTGGCCGTTCCAAACGCGATGCCCGCTACCAGCCGGTCGATCGTCGGCGCGAAGATCGCCAGCGCGACGAGCGTGCCCAGGATCGTCATCGTGAACGAGTTAATCATGCGGCGCATCAGGCGCACGTCGCGCTGCCACACATACCAGACTTCCATGATGCGTTCACCTCAGTCGGGTGGCGTGTGCCTCACCGGCCCAGCAATCGAGAGTGCTTCATCGAGGTCACCGCCAGCAGTGTGCCGACGATCGCGAACCCGAACAAGCCGATCAGCGACGTGATGTCCGGCCAACGACCTTCCAGAGCTGCCGCGCGAACCATGTCAACGGCATGCGTCAAAGGGTTGGCGCCGGCGATCGGCCGAATCCATTCGGGCATGACCTGGACGGGATACTGCAGCGCGGCGGCGGCGGTGAGCGGCGACAGGATCGCGCCCAACAGCAGCAACCAGCGACTGGTGCTGCGAATCTGCATCACCGTGGCGATGCTGCACCCCGCGAATCCCCAGCTGGCCGTCAAGATAATTAGCAGCACGACGGCCGATCCGATCCCGACATCGTACGGTCGGAACCCCAGCGCAAATGACACGACGTACAGCGTTCCGGCGATGACGGCGGCGACGGTCGTGGCGCTGGCCAGCTTGCCCAGGCAGATGCTCCAGCGCGACATGGGTGCGGTGAACAAGATCTCCAGCACGCCCATGTCGCGATCGATGTAACTCATCTCGCCCATGTACAGGCTGGCCTGCATGACCACCAGCACAACCAGGCCCGGCACGAAGAATGTGAAGTAATCGATCTGGAACGTGGTTGAGCCCGCCGGATACGCAAAGCGCGGCAGCAGGCGCGTCATAGCCGGGCCGAAGGCCAGCAGCAGCAGGACGATGTCGAGCAGGAGCACCGCGAAAAACACCCAGAACTTGCGTATCAACTTCAAGTCGCGCTGCCACACGTCGAATGCGCCGAGCATATCAGGCCTCGATTCGCATACCCGTCAGGTTGATGAACGCATCTTCCAGCGTCGGCCCCTGCACCGTCACGGCGTTGGCCGTCACACCGTGGTCGTGCAGATAGTTCAACACATAGGGCATCTTGCCCACCGCATCGTCGAGATACAGCCGGGCGATACGCTGATGGTAATTGCCCACAATGACGTACTTCTCGATCTCGCCGGCGCGCACCAGGGGAATCAGCATGGCGTCGGTCAGGTTGGGCGCGTGAACTTCCAGACTGCTCTTGCCGCTCACCTGCGACCTGATCTCGTGTGGCGCACCTTCGGCCACTTTGCGGCCGCGATGCAGAATCGCCAGCCGATCGCACAGGCGATCGGCCTCTTCCATATAGTGCGTGGTGAGGATCACCGTGCAGCCGCGCGCTTTCATTTCGCCGACCATGTCCCACACACTACGCCGAGAGGCCGGGTCCAGGCCGGCGGTTGGCTCGTCCAGGAAGACGAACTGAGGCGAGAGCATCATCACGCGAGCCAGATCGAGCTTGCGCTTCATGCCGCCGGAGAACGAATCAACCAGGTGCCGTTCCTTGCCGTCCAGGTTGGCCCAGCGGAACGCTTCTCGTAGGCGCTGTGCGCGCTCGGCGCCGCGCAGGCCGTGGATCTTGGCGTAGAAATCGAGGTTGTCATACGCCGTCAACATGCAGTCCAGGCAGGCATTCTGCGCGACGACGCCGATGCGCTGGCGCACCTGGGCGGGCTGCTTGCGCACGTCGTAACCGCCCACACTGGCCGTGCCGGACGAAGGTCGCAAGATGGTTGTCAAGATGCGCACTGCCGTCGTCTTGCCCGCGCCGTTGGGACCCAGCAGTCCAAAAATCTCGCCGGCCGCCACGTCCAGATCGAGCTCGGCCAACGCCAGGACGTTGCCGGCGTAGCGCTTGGTCAACTTGTGCGTACGTATTCCGTCGCTCATCATCCCTCCACCGGTTGCTCGACCGGCAAAAACCAGCTGCCCGCGCGAATGATCGGGGACGGGTCGATCAACCGCTCCACTAGGGCTAACAGCGGTTGGTACTCGTCCGGCGCGCGCCCCGACACGGTATCCAGGTACAGGCGCGACTTGAGGGACGCGCCGTCCCGAATGGGGATGGCGCCGGGCGGCACGCGAATCGCGGGGAAGAAGAATCGCTGTTTAGCAAAAGCGTGTGTCTCGCGCACTTCCGCCTCGCTTTTGCCACAGCACGCAGCCAGGATATGTCCGGCCATGCCAGTGTCCACACGCGGCACGTCCGGCGTATCATCTTCCAGGAACGTCACGACGATGCGTGGAAAGCCGCCATTCAAAGCGTAGTAGACGGGAAAGACGCGCCTGAAACCTTTCAGTTCCTGGGCAATCCATTGCAGGTTGTAAGTGCTGCCATTGATCCCGATGTAGGGCACTTGGACTTCGTGATCGCGGTGGTGGAAGCGCATAGAGCGTCCAGAGAAGCCACAGGCGCACTCGGCGGCGGGCGAAATTTCGACCATGTCGGCGTTCAAGTGCTTGACGATGGGGAACACCGAGTTGGCGCAGGTAATGGCCAGCTCGCCGAAGCCGGTTTTCTCCATGCGGCCATTCTCCGCCTGGATGCGGATGTCGCGCCGGCCGATCATACGCTGAAGGTCAAGCCCCTGGTAACACTCGCACGGAAACAGCCTGGTCAGCATCTGCAGCTTGAGGCCGCCCAACCGGCCGAGCTGGCTGCTGATGGCCAACTTGAGCATGGTCGCCGGGTCAGCATCCGACAGGTGATACACCTCGCCGATGCCGGCGTGCGAGTAGCCGAACAGCCCGCCCTCGGTGCATCCGAACACGCTGCCGTATTGGATGCCCATAGCCTCGATCTTGTGCGCCAGTTCCTGGTTGGGCAGCATCAACACCATCTGGATGCCTGCCGCGCGCGGCTCCAGGCCGTGTTCGATCAGGTAGTTGAACCAGATGCCCGGCGAGTTATCCACGATGACATTGGGGCGTTCGCGTTCGATCAGATCCAAAACGTACGGCGCGTCGGAGAGCCTGTCGCGCGACACACCGACCAGGACCGAGCCAAAAGCCTTGGCACGTTCTTCTTCGTCAGGATTTACACAAAAGAGAAATCGGGGGCTGCCTTTGATCTGGCTGATAAAATTGAGGAAGATGCTCTGACACAGGAAAAACCATTCGGCTCTGAGCCAGGGAAAAGTGATGGGGCGATTAGTTGTGCCAGAAGTGTGTCGATACTCGATCTGCGTGTCGGGATAGGCAACCGGCAAGTAGTAGGGTTGGCCGGTTTCTTCCTCGTAGCGGATGATGTCGCTTTTGGTGAGAAACGGAATGTCTTGCACGCCGGCCCGCTCCACGTCCACAGCAGCATTGTCGTACAGCCAGCGGTAGAACGGTTTCTCTTGGTAAGCCTGGCGCGCCAGCGCCAGAATGAATTCGTCACCGTCGTTCATCAGACTTTCTCCGATCGTCACACATCGCGGTGCTGCCTCTCGCGCCACTGTCCGTTGCTCACAGGCAGGCGGGCTGCGTCGGCGCGGACACTTCCGTCGTTTGCTGCAACTGCAGGTATACAGGCACCAGTTGGCAGTCGAACGACGAGGTCGCCCTGAGTTGTCCTTGTTCGTAGTACGCCTGCGCCGGGCAGCGGCTGCAATACTTCTGGTAAGCGGGGCACGTCCGGCATTGGTCGGGATCCGCGAACCAGCGTTCTTCGCGCATTTGGCATAGCGCGGGCGATTGTCGCCAGATGTCGGCGAAACTCTCCCGCTCCAAGTCGCCCACTTCGATCATCAGTCGTTGACACGGCGTCACGCGCCCGTTGGGCGTGATGGCATACTTGGTCCGAGCCGCACCACAGTATAAGTTAGGGAAGGGCCGGTACCAACCTCGCGACATCAGGTTTCGAATCTGGTCGAGCGACAGTCGATCGTTCAGCGTGTCGGTCGCGCCATTGGTGCGGGCGTATACGGCAATCGACAGGATAGGCTGAGACAGTCCCCAGGTCGCCGATAATCGCGCGAAATTGTCCACATCGTCGAAATTACGGCGAGTGACCACCATCCCCGGAATGACCTTGACGCCATGCTCCCGAAGCAGTGCGACGCCGTGGCAGCTGCGTTCAAATGCGCCGTTCCGCCCTGCCAGACGATCGTGAACGTCCGGGCTGCCGCCGTGAAAGGAGACGGCGACGCTTTCGAGAGCCAGCCGGCCAAGGCGCTCGGCCAGCTCCGGGGTGATCAGCGTGCCGTTCGTCACAACCGATGTGACAAACCCACGCTGCACGGCGTATTCGAGAATCAACATGAAGTCGGGGTGCGCCGTCGGTTCGCCGCCGCTCAGGCGGATGCACAGCGTGCCCGCCTCGGCTATTTGATCCAGGATGTCTCGCCAGTGGCTGAAGTCCAGCGCGCGCCCGCGCTGTCCGGCGTCGTAGCAGTAATAGCACTTCAGATTGCAGGCATGGGTCAGCGTCAGAGTGGCCACCAGTGGGACGCACTTCTCATCAGCAGCACCGTAAAAGCGGGCGACCTGCGCAGGTACGGGCAAATTGGAGCGTCGATTCTGACGTGAGAAAGCGGGCGTCGTGCAACCCTCCAGTGTCACGAGTCCGCTCTGGTGGAGTGCATGCACAAACCGAGCCACACTGTCCGTGACGGCGGCCAAGTCGGCATCGTAGTGCCGCGCCACGGCGCGCGCCATCTCCTCGCCTGTTCGGGTGCCGTCAGCCAACTGCCAGATATATGTTCCGACTCGATCCATACGGTGTTGGATGGTCGCACCTTCACGCAGGCTGATGATGAACGTGTCGTCGCCGACGGTTCGCGAGCGCGCGGCCTCGTGGCGACTGATCCGGCGTTTCAATTCGTTCGCTGTGGGCTGTTCTGCACGACCGTTGCTGCCCATCCGTACACTCCTTCGTAATCCCGATGGAGAGTGTCGCACTGTCCGGCAGTCGCTAACGAGTGCCTGCCACTAACCGAGACCGCTCAGTCAATCGTGACGTCCGTGTTGGCCGCAAGGGCCGTGACGCATGCACAGGCAACACTCTCCTCGACAGTCAGGGGAGACAATCCAGCCCTGGCTATGCTCGCTGGCTCGTCAGTGACGGACTAGCAAGCGGCGGCGCACTCCTTCAGAGCTTCCGCTTCCTCGCCAACATCGAGTGTGATCAGCTCAGGCTCGGCGTACATGTGCTTACCTCCTCTCTAGTAGGATGTGAGATCGACTCCCCGGCCGGAGGAATCGCGAAACCGCTCGATGCGTACACTCGCCGGCATTGCCGTCAGGCCGGCGTTGGCTGAGAAACCTCAACGGGCAAGAACCAGCTTCCCGACCGGATGATGGCGGCGCGGTCGACAAGCTGGTCGATCAACGCCAGCACAGGTCGATACTCGTCGGGCACGTATCCGGACACCGCATCCAGGTACAGGCGAGATTTGAGCGAATGTTGGTCTCGCAGGGGTATCGTCCCGACCGGAATGCGAACGGCCGGGAAAAATGGCAAGAAGTTCCTTCTCGATGAGATGAGGCGCATCGTCTCTGAATTGATGCCGGTTGCCGCCGTCATAATGCGCTCAGCCAGGTCGAGATCCAGGCAGGCTGCCGTCGCGAGTTCGTCTTCAACGAGCGTGACGACTATCCGAACCGTCGGGTCCGGTGCGATATGAATCGGGAAGACGCGCCGAAAGCCCTTCAGCCCGAGCGCGATGCCTTCCAGGCTGACGTTCATGCCGCCGCCCAGATAAGGAATCTGGACATTATGGTCGCGGCACTCGAACCGCATCGACTGCCCCACGAAGCCGCAGTCACACTTAGCCTCAGGATGAATCTCGACCCGATCGCTGTTTAAGTACTTGATGAAGGGGAATGCCGAATTCGCGCAAGTGATGACCAACTCGCCTGCACCGGCAGTGCTCAGTTCCCCATCCACCCGGCGCACTCGAATATCGCGCCGGCCGAACATGGCCTGCAGATCCATACCCTGATAGCAGTCGCAAGGGAACAGCCGGCTGAACACCTGTAGCCGGATACCGCCTAACAGCGTTGGAGAGTCGCTGGCGGAACGGATCGGCTCTGCATCGGACAGGTGGTACACATCGCCCAGGCCGGCGTGCGCATAGCCGAAGAACCCGGCTTCCATACAGCCAAACGCGCTGACGTACTTCAGGCCCAAGGACTCCACCTTCTGGGCCAGTTCGGCGCTGGGATATGCACAGACCATTTGGATGCCGGCCCGGCACGGATCTAGGCCGTGGTCGAGGAGATAGTTAAACCACAGGCCCGGCGAATTATCGAGAAAGATATTGGGCCGATGCCTGGCGATGAGGTCTAAGACGTAGGGCGCGTCGGCCATGCGATCGTGCGGCACATTCACCAGCACCGACTGGAAGGCTCGCATCTCTTCCAGTTGATTGGGATTGACGGCGTTGAGGAAACGCGGGCGACCTTTGATTTGCTCGATGAAGTTCAACAGCAAGCTGTTGTAGAGGAACGACCACTCGGACTTCAGCCAGGGTATCACCAGAGGCTGGCAGGTTGTGCCGGAGGTACGCAGATATTCCAAGCTGGAATCTGGATAGCCCAGCGGCAGATAATAGGGCTGCCCCGTCTCTTCCTCGTAGTGGAAGAAGTCCTTCTTGGTGATGAAGGGCAATCGTCGCACGTCCGCGTGTTCTACGTCCACGCTTGCGTTATCATAAAACCAGCGGTAAAAGGGCTTTTCCTGATAAGCCTCGCGAGCGAGTGAGAGGATAAACTCGTCTCGCTGCCTCAGCCGCCCAACCGCGTTTTTCTCCTCGTGTCGCTTATCCATTCCGAACCTTCCATCCCCGCCACGGCCAACCGATAGTCGCACGCGCGAATGTCGCCGGGCCGTCACGCCAAGGCGGTGTCAGCCATGACGAGCAGGTCTTCTCCGACGTCGATAGCGTCGTGTCGCTGGTCGGCGAACTGCGCCAATCGCCCCGTTAGGAGCGCCAGGCCGGACACGATCGATTCGCGTTCGAGGGCTGATAAGCCTGACAGCAGCCCCTGGAAAAACACGTTTTGCAACGTCCGAATTTGCGTGCTGCGCGCTTCGCCGCTCTCTGACAGCTTCAGACAAACGACACGCCGATCCCGTTCGTCGCACATCCGCTCTGTCAGGTTGGCTTTGACAAGCTTATCCGCGACCCGCGTCACCGTGCTGGCCGCCAACTTGGTATAGTCGCTGATTTCGGTCATCGTCATCGGGCCGTTGACTTGCAGACCCATTAAGATGTAGCTTTGCAAAATGGTGATGTCCAGGGCGCCTAGCATCTCGCGGCTTAATACATAAAACAGGCGTATCAACTGCGGCAGATCGCGTTGCAGCCTGTTTGCCTCCGATAGATTCACGCTGGCTGGGTCGCAACACAACCGCTCGACGTACTCTTCCATCTGACGCCTCTTCACACAGTTCGCGCGGCTCCGTGTCGCAGCGCAATTAGGCCAGAGCGGCTACCATCTGATCACGCTGATCGATGTAGGCAATCGCATGCGCCAATTGGCAGGCTTCTTGACAACGGCCGTCAAACGTCGTGCTCTCCAGATACGACAGGCCCACGCAATCGACGCAGTAAGATCGCACACGGCATTCGCGACAGCCCGCCCGGTCTTTCGTCTCCAAATAAGAGCGGAAGCGAGCGATCCACTCCTGGCGCTCGGGGGAACGCAAAACCGTCTCGAAAGAATGGTGAGCCAGGTTGCCCAATTCGATCGTCGATAACATCTCGCATGGGTGCAACGAGCCATCCGGCCCTATGCGAAATCGGCTGACCCCCGCCGTGCATCGGCTGCGCCGCAGCGTGATGCCCAGTTGTGGCGTCATCGCCCTGAATTGTTCGCGAGTCGCCCGGTATTGCGTTGGAGCGGCGTTGCGCTGAATCGTGGGATATACGAGCGGGCTGACCTGAAACCGAATGCCCAGTGAGTCCAGCCGGCGCTTGATCTCCAACAACTGATCGGCATTGTCGCTCATCAGTGTGCTGGTGACCGTGACCGGAACGCCGTGGGTATGGAGCGCCACAATCCCCTTCCACGTCCTCTTGAAGGAACGTGCGTTCCGCACAAAACGGTTGTGGTAGGCTTCTAAGCCGTATATGGGCACCCGCACCTCGACCAGCGAAACAGAGGCGAGCAATTCGACTAGTTCTTCGTCAAGCCGCGTACCGTTAGTCAGCAGTTCCACGGCGAAGTGCAGTTCATGAGCACGCTGCAGTATCTTGGTGAAGGCACGGTGCAGCGTCGGCTCGCCGCCAGTCAGAATCAACTCCAACACGCCGGCTTGCGCCATCTCGTCCAGGAGTTCTAGCTGGCGCGAAGTGGAGAGCGCCGACGTGCCCGGCACGCCTACGCCGAACCCCAAGTAACAATGCTGGCAGTGATGATTGCAGTGATGCGTCAACTCAAAGAAGACCTTGAGCGGCAGCACCTGGGCGCTGGCCTTTTCAAACATAGTATCCAACACATCGGCTTCGGACACTTCCGGCTCGCCTCCGTTCGACACGGGTGATCTGAGCGAGAGGCTCGTCGCGCCATTCGGGGATTCTTCGGTGAACAAGCCCGCCGCCACAGCCGACACCAGAAACTCCTCCAGACCGGAGTCGAATTCATCGGGCGATACATCGAAGCGGGCGAGTATCTCGTCTCTGAATGCGTCGAAGGCCGCGCGCCGTTCGACGGACGAGAACACTTCGACGCCAAGCCCGCCGACAATGGCGAATCGGTTCTCAACCTTTGCGCCTGTTCGCCAGCAGAACACTTCATCACCGACGAAGCGATAGGCCAGGTTGTCCGCGATCTTCAGGTGAGACCATGCCTGCCCGACTTTCCCGTCAGCACCAGAATCGTGATCGTTCACACCATATTCTCCTGATCGAGTATCAACACGTCCGGCTCATAGCCCCTGAAACCGTGGCGGGGCGCCTCTGGGCACGCTGCGCCAAATCCGTCCTTTATGGTCTCACCGTTGAGAACCACGAGCGCCCGGTTTCGGCGCTCGGTTTTTGCCCCCCCGCCTTACGGTGTATCGAAGAGCGACTCGATTAGCAGCCTGAGCCGCACGCAACGGCGCCACTGGTGCGGCGCGTCTTTCCAACGACGAGCTTGAACATGCTTATACCTCCTTGGAAGTTCAGAATTCGGAACATGGTGCCATCCACATCTCGGCAGATACTCACGACCGATTCGCGAGATGCCAATCAGCACACAAGCTGACTGTACACGAGACCGTCAAGGGCGTGGTACACCAACGGGCCCAGAGGCAACAAGTTGATACCAACTCTGTTTTAACCAATGTCAGTTGATGCCCTCATGAGTGCGCGCCACAGGCAGTGGCCTCACGCTGGCTGTCGTTCAAGCGCGTACGTTTCCTGCTTCGCCTCGGCGCACAAGCGCGCGACGCGGCAGGCCTCGCTCGAAGGGCTATTCGGATTGCCGTCTTCCATCTCGGCCAACGCCGGGCAGCGACGGCAGTAATCCGACCATGCGCAAGCGTGGCAGGCTTCGGGCGTGCAGAAAAACTCGGACGCCCGGAATGCTTCCAACTCGGCCCCGCGCCAGATATCTTCAAACGCCTGCTCACGCAGGTTCCCAAAGGAACGCCGCACCAGCTCGCAGGGATAAACATCACCGAATGGTGAGATGCGCGCTTTAGTGGTGGCGGCTGTGCATACGCTTCGCCGGCGCACCAGCTTGCCCTGCCGCGCCAGATCCAGCACCCAGTCATCCGAAATACGATAATCCAGTGGCGCGAGTGAGCCGTTGACGTTTGGCAGCAGGTGAACATTCAGAGCAAAGCCCACCTGCCATTGCTCGCACAGCCGGCGCAGGGCATCTTCCTCACGGACGTTGTGATACGTGGCATTGAAGATCACGTAAACGTTTGCGCCGGCTTGAGCCAGATACTCGATACCCCGGCAGGCCCGGCGAAACGATCCATTCACAGCGGTGAATGCATCGTGCGTGGACGGGCGCGCGCCGTGCAGGCTGACCTGCACCGTACACCAGCGCGCCAGCAGGTCTGCGTACGCCGGTGTGATCAACGTGGCATTCGTCAAAACCAGAATGGCAAACCGGCGCTCGTGGGCGAGCCGGATGAGCTGCTCCAGGTCGCGACGCGCGAAGGGTTCGCCGCCCGTGAAGCACAAGAACAGCGTCCCCGCTTCAGCCAGTTGATCAAGAATCGATTGAACTTCTGATGTATTCAAAACCCGGTGGTTGTCTTTGGCCGTGTAGCAATACACGCAATCCAGATTACAGGCGTAGGTCGTCTCAAAATCAACACGAAATGGAACCCGCTGTCGCTTAACCTCGGTGATGACGAGCTCCGGCTGCCAACGCGTCGCTTCGCGGAATGACCGGCGCACGCCGCCAGTTTCGCCATCGGCCGTGACAATCGAGCGGTCGTATAGCGAACGGACGAACTTGCACACATCCTGCGCGACCTGCGCGAGAGGCACGGCAAACTGGTCGCTGAGTGAAGCGGCGATTTCGCGCAACGGTGTCTGGCGCGTCAAATGCCCCCAAATCAACTCGCCGACGCCGGTCAGTTTGCTCGTTTCGCCAGTGCGCAGCGCGTAGACATAGACGCTGTCCCCCACTTTGCGGTAAGCGACATCATCCCTGAGCGCGATTTGTCTATCCAGCCAATTCAGATCGGCTTCCATGCTCACCCCATCTCTCAACTGGCGCCAACGACGAGTGCCCTCCGCCCCGCGCGCCTTCACCGGCTGACTCGGCAGGCCTGATCGCGAATGGATGCTTGCTACTAGCAACACTTGTATCTGTATAGTATTGGGAAACCGCACGGCGCACAATGGCGCGCGGTCGAGTTCCGACCTAGACCCCAGTCTAGTTCGCGCCTCAAGCGATGTGCCGGCCACTGGGCGTAAGCCGAACCACGACAGGTCAGATGCGCTCACGCATGCGGACGTAGTAGCGGCTCAGCACCACATCGGCCAGCCCTGGAAATGCTCGGAGGAATGCAATCAGGGGGCGCCAGCTCGTCGGCAGGATGTCATGGCGACGCGGATGCCGGAGCAGTCTGGCAACGCGTTCGGCGACGACGTCGGAACACATCACGCCGCGCACGCGCTGGCCGTTGGCCAGCTTCTCGGCCGCGCGCCGCAGGCGTGGGCTGAAGTTGGTGGCGACAAAGCCTGGGCTTAGCACCGTCACGCGAATGCCGCTGTCCTGCACTTCGCGCCGCAGCGCGTCGGAGAAACCGACGATCGCGGATTTGGTCGCGCAATAGATGCTGGCGCCCGGTATCCCGATCAGACCGGCGAGGGAAGCGACGTTGATGATGTGCCCCGACGACTGGCGCAGCATGGCCGGCAGCACCGCCTGCACGCAATCGATCACCGCGATCAGATTCACGTCGATCTGTTCGCACACCTGGTCGGGATCCAGATCGATCACGCGCCGCGGGTAACTCAACCCGGCATTATTGACGAGCACATCCACGCGCCTCCACCGGTCGAGGGTGGCCTGGACCATGTGCTGGATGGCCGCGCGATCGCGCACGTCGGTCGGGACGACGAGGGCGCGCGTCTCGTCGCCGATTGCAGCGGCCACCCGTTCGAGTTCTTCTCGTCGCCGCGCGGCCAGCGTCACACACATTCCGTCACGCGCCAGGCGACGCGCCGTTGCCTCGCCAATTCCACTCGATGCGCCTGTCACGATAGCCACTTTGTCCACGATCGACTCCTACGTTGGCCGCTTGCGCGTCGATCCGACGCCTGGGCGGCGCGGCACCTCAAGCGCGAGCGACCGACCTTTTAGTCCGCGCCGCTTTGACGACGGCCACTGCTCGCTTGATCGGCGCGCCGACGGCTGCGTGTCGCCAGGCAGGCCCTGTCGTCCCCAGGCGTGTGCCCAGGCGCATGATAGCCTTGGCGATGGCCGAATCGCGTTGACGCGGGGCGAGCCAGGTCGGTTCCCGCCGCGCGTGATTCAAGACTCGCTCCATCATCTTCGGCGCAAGCTCTGGTGACAAATAGAAACGCGGTTCCAGCAGATCGTCGTCCGAGAACGCCCCCCCTTCCTGTTGGAGCACCTCGGCCAGGCCGGTGGCCGGAAAGATGCGCAGTCCGAATGAATACGTCACGGCCGTGGCGCGCATCTTGCCAATGGCTGTCAACGTCTCCTCGATCGTTGTCGCCGTCTCGCCTAGCCCGCCGAAGATCAGATGGAAGAGGAACGGCAACCTGGCCTGGCAGCAGCCCTCACTGCAGGCGGCTACGTCGTCCAGCGTGAACCCCTTGCGCAACCGATGCAGCATCCCATCGTTTGCCGCGTCGATGCCCAGCTCGACGCCGCTGCAGCCGGCGCGCCTCATCAGGCAGGCCAGCTCGGGCGACAGCGAGGACGGGTTGGCTCCGCACACCCAGTGCAGGTCGAGCCTGCGCCGCAGTATCTCCTCGCAGATCGCCGCAGCGTGATCCGGCGGATACGTGAACACCGCATCCACGAAATGGATCTTCTTCACGCCGGCGCGCGCCAATCGCTCCAACTCTTCGCCTACGTTCTGCGGAGAGCGCAGCCGCACGTCTCGCCCCTCGATCACGGGGTAGTTGCAGTACAGGCACCGAAACGGGCAACCCCGCTTGGTCTGGACGTTAACCGCGCTGCCTGCCAGCTCGTACGTCCGGGAGACTGCCCGATCGCGCGTGGGAATGGGCAAAGCATCGAGATCGCGCACACGAGCCGGTGGCTGCCTGTCGCCTGGCGAGTCGCGGTTCGTCACAACGCCTGGGACACGATGCGGGTCACCGCACGCCAGCCACAACGGGAACGCCTCTTCGCCTTCGCCGACAATCCCGATTTGCAGGTCCAAGAAGCGCAGTATGGCCTGAGGAAAGATGGAGAAGCCCGACCCGCCGGCCACGATGGGCGCATGGAACGCCTGACGGCAGGCATCGACGATAGGGCGTATCGCAGGCAGGTAACGCACGGGCGCATCGTAAGTCAGGTTGTCGATGTTTCGGATGGACAGGCCGATGCAATCCGGCTTGAACGTCTGCACGGCATCGCGCGCGACCTGCGCCGCATCCTTTGCAAAGCACAGGTCCAGCAGGCGCGTCTCGATGCCCCGCTGTCGCAGGCTGGCATCCACATAGGCGAGTCCCAGCGGCAGGACCGGATAGGGCGACTGCTCCCGATTGGTGTAGATGAGCAAGACTCTCATGCCACTGGCTTCCTGTACACGACGGCATTGTTGCGCCCGAAAAACGAGATCGTGTTTTGCAGGATCGTCCGAATGGGAATTGCCCGGCCCACGTTCGGCACGTAATCCAGATCGCATTCGGGATCAGGCTCGCGATAGTTGATCGTCGGGGGCACGAAACCGTGCTCCATCACTAACGCGCACGTCACCGCCTGCATGATCCCGGCCGCGCCCTGCGTATGCCCGAGCATCGACTTGATCGCGCTGACCGGCACGCGACACGCCGCTTCACCAAACACGTTCTTGATCGTCTTGGTCTCGTTGACGTCGTTCAACTGTGTACTGGTACCGTGCGCGCATACGTAATCCACCTCGTCAGGCTGTACGCCCGCCTCGTGCAACGCCAGGCGCATGGCCCGCGCCGACTGTTCGCTCGTCGGGCTGGGAGCCGTCATGTGATAAGCATCCGCCGACGCGCCGTAGCCGGCCACCTCCGCGTAGATATGCGCGCCGCGCCGCCGGGCATGCTCCCACTCTTCCAGCAGGATCACGCCTGCGCCCTCGCCCATCACGAATCCGTTGCGCGTACGGTCGAAGGGACGCGACGCGCGTTCCGGCTCATCGTTGTGCTGCGACAGCACGTTGAGCATCGCGTAACTGTAGAAGATGTAGGGCTGGATCGGCGCCTCTGCGCCGCCTGCGATCATCAAGTCGGCCTCGCCATACTGGATCTGGCGAAAAGCGTAGCCCACTGCATCGGTGGACGACGCGCACGCTGCGGCGGTGACCGTGCTATCACCCTGCAGGCCGAACATCCCGTTCACGCTCAGCGCCACCTGTCCCAAGAAAGTGGTCAAGACGTGACGCGCGCAGCGCTGCGCCTCCGCTTCGTCGCCACGGGCGGCTGCGGCGAACAAGTCGTCCAAAAGAGGCAGACGCGCTTCCAAATCCCCCGCCGCCGAACCGATGCTCACCCCAGCACGCGTCCGATCTTCGGCGTCGAGCTGCACATCGGCATCGGCCAGCGCCTGCTGGGTCGCAACCAGCATGAATTGATTCGCGCGATCGGCTTGATCGGTCCAACGCGCAACGGCGGCGGCATCCAGATAGCGGCGCACATCGAAGACCTTCACTTCGGCAGCCATCGTGGAGCGGTAGCCGCTGGCATCGAACGCCTGGATCGGCCCTGCACCGGAGCGACCCGCCTTGAGGTTCTCCCAGAAGTCGCGTTTGCCGATCCCAATCGGCGACACGATCCCCACGCCGGTCAGCGCCACACGTCTAGCCATCGGCAGGATCTCCTTCGCGCCAGCGCTTGTAGACGAGCGCGCCGCACTTGCCCAGGACAGATAGGCTGTTGTGTAGGATCACGGCGGGCGAGGCTGCCCGCGCCTGGTTGGGCACGTAATCCAGGTCGCACATCGGATCCGGCTGGCTGTAATTGATTGTCGGCGGCAGCAAGCCGCGCCCCAGCGCCAGACAGCAGCTCGCCGCTTGCAGCGCGCCGTCGGCGCCCAACGTATACCCGAATATGGGCTTGATGGAACTGACCGGCACGTCGTACGCGTGTTCGCCCAGAGCCTGCTTGATGGCCAGCGTCTCCCGGATGTCGCCCGCTTGAGTGCCGATGCCGTGCGCGGCGATGAACTCGACGCAGTCAGGAGCCAGGGCCGCATCCGCCAGCGCCATGCGCATGGCGAGGCTGGTATCGCCTGGCGCGTCGTGCGCCGGCAGGTCGTTGGCGGGCAGGCACGTCGCGGCATAGCCGGCCAGTTCGGCGTAGACGTGCGCGCCGCGCCGCAGCGCATGCTGCATCTCTTCCAAGACGAGAATGGCCGCACCCTCGCCGAGCACAAACCCGTCCCGCCCGGCATCGAACGGCCGGCAGGCGCGCTCTGGCTGATCGTTGCGGCGCGACAGCAAGCCGAGGCCGTCGAACAGGATTAGCGACGAATGCAGGATCGGCGCTTCGCTGCCGCCAGCGATCATGACATCGGCCTCGTCGTACTTGATCTGCCGATACGCATAGCCCAGCGCATCCATGCCGGCGGTCTCGGCGGCGTAGACCGTCACGCCCGGCCCGCGCAACTGAAAATTGACCGTGATGTTGCCGAACGACGCGCCGCTGCTGCCGATGATGCACGACAGGGCGTTCATCTTGTGAATGCCGCCTGTCTGGATGCGCTCTATCTCGCCGCGCGCCATACGGATCGGGCCGGCAAACGTGCCGATGCTCGTGCCTGCGCGTTCGGAGTCGCTCGGGGTGAGGGTGAGATCGGCATCCTCCATCGCCATCTGGGCGGCCGCATACGCAAAGCCCGACACGCGCTCCATGAAGCGCGCCTGCTTGCGGTCGGTGTAATCGTTGATGGAGAAGCCATCCACGCTGGCTGCGATGTGCACGCGCTGGCCCGGCCGAGGCTCAAGCGTGCGGATCGGCCCGGCGCACGAGCGGCCTTGACGGATGGCCTGCCAGAAGGCTTCTTTCCCGATGCCGGCCGGCGACACGACGCCAATGCCGGTCACCACCACGCGGCGGCGCGCGTTTTGTCGTGTCGAGGCGTCATGTGTCAGCATAACCATCCGATTTCCCCGTAGTGCAGATTCGCCGTCATCAACAGCGCCAGCACCCGCTTCTGAGGATTGGGAGAGCGCCATAGTTCTTTGCGAAACTCGAGTTCGCGCTGGTGAATGCGGGTCTCGCTCATCAGCGGCCGCGAGCAACACAAGGGAGCCAGCAGGTCGAGATACTCGACGAGCTGGCCGACGGTGGAGATCTCGGCGGCGCGGGCCTCCAGCGTTTCCTCCCACGATGGATCGACGTACCGAAACACGTCGGCCTCGAACTCGCGCTCGATGGCGATTATGAGTTCCACGATGTCCAGCGAATCGGCGTCGAGGTCTTCGCGAAAACGGGCCTGGAGCGTCACGTCGTCCGGCGCGACATTGAGCGTATGCACAATGACATTTCGCATTCGCTCAAACGTGTTAAGCGAGTTCTTGCGTTCGCTCATCGGAACCTCTCTCCGCGCGCAGCCGCTCACCGGTGTGGTCGCCGGGCGACGCAATGACCACCTCGCCCTCGGCGACTGTCCCGCCGCCGGTGGTGATGCGACCTTGAATCACCATCACGCCCAGGCAGGCTCGAATCACCGTCGCTTCGATGCGCAGCGAGTCGCCGGGCCGCGCCGGTTGGCGAAAGCGAAAGTTGCGAATGCGCGCCAGGAAACCCAGGTAGGCAGTAGCCTCGTCGTCGTTCGACCCTGCCCGCAAGGCAATCCCGCCGACCTGCGCCACCATTTCGACCAGCAGAACACCCGGCACAATGGGATGATCGGGGAAGTGCCCGGCGAAGTACGGCTCGTTGATGCTAACGTTCTTGATCGCCACCGCGCGCCGTCCCGGCTCAACTTCGAGGACGCGATCGACGAACAGGAAGGGATAGCGGTGGGGAAGCAGCCGAAAGATATCCTGAATGTCCACGGCGTCCACCTCGCTCACATGGCCAGACCGCCGTCCACTACCAGCACATGGCCGGTGATGTACTCGGCGGCCGGGCTGCTCAGGAAGACGACGGCTTTGGCCACGTCTTCAGGCCGGCCCAGGCGCTGGAGTGGAATCGCCTGCACAAACTTCTCCTGAACGTGAGCCGGAATCGCTTTCACCATCCGCGTGTCGATGAACCCCGGCGCGACGACGTTGACGGTGATGCGGTAGGTCGCCAGCTCGCGGGCGAGCGCTTTGCTCAGACCGATCAGGCCGGCTTTGGCCGCGCTGTAGTTGGCCTGACCGGCCTGCCCCATGATCCCGCTGATCGAGGCGACGTTGATGATGCGACCAGCCCGCTTTTTCATCATGGTCTTGGCGACGGCACGCGCGCAGTGAAACGCGCCCTTGAGGTTGATGTCGAGGACGTGGTCCCAGTGCTCGTCGCTCATCATCAGCAGCAGCCGATCGGCGGTAACCCCGGCGTTGTTCACCAGCACGTCGACACGGCCCCAGCGGTCGAGCACGGTCTTGACCATCGACCTGACCGCACCAGCGTCCGCCACGTCGGCGCACACGGCGACGCCCTCACCGCCGGCAGCGGCGACGTCGGAGACGAGCCGATCCGCGCTCGCCGCATCGCACACGTAGTTCACGGCCACGCTGGCGCCTTCTTGGGCGAGCGCCAAACAGATAGCGCGTCCGATCTCGCCGGTTCCGCCGGTGACCAACGCCACGCAGCCCGATAGCCTCATCACGCTTCCTTCACCGGCTCCGGCAGGCGAATGCCCAGGATGTTGAAGCCGCCGTCGACATACACCACTTCGCCGGTCACGGCGCCGGACAGATCGCTGCACAGCCACACGGCCGTCTTGCCCACGTCCTCGATGGTGACGCGCCGCCGCAGCGGGGCGATGTCCTCGAAAGTGCGAAACAGCGTCTTGAAACCGGTCACGCCGGCCGAAGCCAGCGTGCGAATCGGCCCGGGGCTGATGGCGTTGACGCGTATATGGCGCGGCCCCAAGTCGCAGGCCAGATAGCGCACGCTCGCTTCGAGCGCGGCCTTGGCCACACCCATCACGTTGTAGTGCGGCATCACTTGCCGGCTGCCGTGGAAGGTGAGGGTGAGGACGCTGCCGCCCGGGTTCATCAACGGCGCGGCGGCCCGCACCAGAGCCGTGAGCGAATAGGCGCTGATGTCGAGCGCCAAGTGAAAACCCTCGCGCGAGGTGTCGAGGTACGGCCGGTTGAGATCGTCGCGATTGGCGAAGGCGACGCTATGCACCAGGAAGTCCAGCGTCCCGAACGCCTGACGCGCTTTCTCAAACAGCGTCGCGATGTCCGCGTCGCGCGTCACGTCGCACGGCTCGACGAACTCGGCCCGCAGGCTGCGCGCCAGCGGCCGCACGCGTCGCTCCAGCGCGGGCACGGCGTAACTGAAGCCGAGTGTCGCGCCCTCCGCGTGCAGAGCCTGGGCGATGCCCCAGGCAATGCTGTGATCGTTTGCCACGCCGAAGATCAGGCCTTGCTTGCCGCTGAGTAACACAGCGCCTCCTCGCTCTCACAGTGCATCCGACATGTCATTCTGAGGCACGAAGCGCCGAAGAATCTCTGTTTTCGCGGCCCGACATGAGACACTTCGCTCGCTGCGCCCGCCCAGAGTGACGGCTGCACGGAGTCTTAAGACACACTCTAAATCGCCGCGCGTTGCAGGATCAGGCACGCGTTTTGCCCGCCGAAGCCTGCCGAGTTGGAGAGCGCCACATCTACCCGGGCCTGACGCGCTGTGTTCGGTACGTAATCCAGGTCGCACTCCGGATCCGGATACTCGTAGTTGATCGTGGGCGGCAGCACGCCGTCGCAGATCGCTTTCACGCAGATCATCGCCTCCACCGCGCCGGCAGCGGCAATCAGGTGGCCTGTCATCGACTTGGTCGAGCTGACCGGCACTCGCTGGGCATGCTCGCCGAACACCGACTTGATGGCGCGCGTCTCGATCGCGTCGTTGAGCGACGTCGAGGTGCCGTGCGCGTTAATGTAGTCCACGTCCTGCGGCGAGAGCCGGGCCTTGCGCAGCGCGAGATGCATAGCCCGCGCCAGGCCCTCGCCGTCCTCCGGAGGCGCGGTGATGTGGTAAGCGTCGGCCGTCGCCGCATAGCCCACCAGCTCGGCGTATATGCGTGCGCCGCGCGCCTGCGCGTGCTCAAGCTCTTCCAGGATCACCACGCCCGCTCCCTCGGCCAGCACGAAGCCGTCGCGCCAGGCATCGAACGGGCGGCTGGCGCGCGTCGGCTCGGCGTTGCGCCGTGAGAGCGCGCGCATGGCGCTGAATCCGGCAACGGTCAGCGGCCCGACCGAGGCTTCCGTCCCGCCCGCGATCATCACGTCGGCGTCGTCGCGCCGGATGATCTCCGCTGCCTCGCCGATGGCGTGTGCGCCGGTGCTGCACGCCGACATGACGCAGAAATTCGGTCCCTTCACGCCCAGCGCCATGGCGATCTGGCTGGAAGCCATGCTGCTGATCCACATCGGCACCAGCAACGGGTGGATGCGCTTGGGACCGTGTTCGAGCATCACGCGGAATTGCTCGAAGAGCGTGGTCGTGCCGCCTTTGCCGCTGCCGATAATCACGCCGGTTCGCTCAGCGAGGCCGTTGTCGAAGCACAGACCCGTCTCCTGCACGGCTTGAAACGCGGCGGCCATCGCGTATTGCACAAACGGATCGAGTCGCCGCGCCTGCTTCGCGCCCAGAATGGACGCCGGGTCGAAGTCCTTGATTTCGGCCCCGATGTGGACGTCCCACTCCGAAGTGTCGAACTTCGTGATGAGGCCGACACCGGATTGCCCCGCGCACAGGGCTGACCACAGCGACGGAACGTCGGGCCCCAACGACGTCAACGCTCCCATACCGGTGATGACCACACGTCGAGTCATGTCATCTCACCTTCTTTCTCAAACGCAACTCAAGCCGGCGCGGCGCCGTGCCCGTTGCGCCACTTGCCGAAGATTAGGCTCGCGTTGTGCCCACCGAATCCGGCCGAGTTGGACAGCGCTACGTCGACGCGGCGCACCAGGGGCTGGTTGGGCACGTAGTTCAAGTCGCAAGCCGGGTCCCGATACTCGTAGTTGATCGTCGGCGGAATTATGCCGTCGTTGATGGCGCGCAGGCAGAAGATGGCCTCCACCGCGCCGGATGCGCCCAGTAGATGACCGGTCATCGACTTGGTCGAGCTGACCGGCAGGTCGTAAGCGTACTCACCGAAGACGCCCTTGAGCGCCAGCGTCTCGACGCGATCGTTGAGCGGCGTCGACGTGCCATGCGCGTTGACGTAATGGACGTCTTCGGGCGCCAGGCCGGCCTTGTTCAGCGCAATGCGGATGGCGCGCACCAAACCGTCGCCACCCTCCACCGGAGCGGTGATGTGATGCGCGTCGGCCGTCGCGCCGTAACCCAGCAGCTCGCCGTAGATGCGCGCGCCGCGTCGCTGCGCGTGCTCGGCCGACTCGAGCACGAGCACGCCGGACCCTTCGCCGATGACGAACCCGTCGCGTTGGGCGTCGAACGGCCGGCTGGCATGCACCGGGTCATCGTTGCGACGCGAGAGCGCGCGCATGGCCGTGAAGCCGGCCACGCAAATGGGGTGGAGCGAGGCATCGCTGCCGCCTGCAATCATCACATCGGCGTCGCCGCGCCGGATGACCTCGGCGGCCTCGCCGATCGAATGTGCGCTGGTGCAGCACGCCGAGACAATGGCGAAGTTGGGTCCCTTGGCGCCCACCCGCATGGCAACGTGAGCCGACGCCATATCGCAAATCATCATCGGGATCAGGAAGGGACTGACCCGTTCCGGCCCGTAACGATCGAGCGTCCGCAGCTCGTCGCACAGGGTGATGGTGCCGCCTTTGCCCGAACCGATCAGCACGCCGACCCGCTCGGCGTCGACCTCGTCCATCTTCAGCCCGGCGTCGGCAACGGCGCGGTCGGCTGCGTACAGCGCGTATTGCACAAATCGATCGAGTCGCCGGGCCTCCTTGCGGCTGCAACAGACGGCTGCATCGAAGTCGCGTACCTCGGCGGCGATCTGGCTGTCGAAAGGCGTGGGATCGAACGATTGAATGCGCCGCACGCCGGAGCGACCTTCGAGCAGCGCCGTCCACACTTCGTCCACTTCATGCCCCAGCGAGATCAAAATACCCATGCCGGTGACAACCATGCGTCGGCTCATACGCCCGATCTCCAATCAGGTCGGCCAGGTCAACGTGCGGATTCGTCGCGGGGCATGCTCAAGACGACTTCACCTTCGGCCACCAGGTCGTCGCCGGCCTTCACCTGGCCGCGCACGCAGACAAACCCACGTCGCCCAGCAGCGACTTCGACTTCGAGTGTCAAGGCGTCTCCCGGCCCAGCCGGGCGAACGATGTGAAAGTTCTCGATGCTCGCCAGGTAGCCGGCGCGCCCGGCGGCATCCGTTCCCAGCGACGCAGTCAGCCGACCCGCCTGGGCAATCGCTTCGATCAGCCACACACCGGACCAGTCAGGCGCGCTCGTCGCCAGCGGCTCGCCGATGCTAATCACATTGCGGGCCACGCCGCGCCGGCCCGGCTCAATCGCGAGCACGCCGTCGACGCGCAGCATCGGCGGTCGGTGCGGCAGGACGGCCAGCACGTCGGCGCTATACAGGTTCAACGGTTGCTCCGCATGTGCACCACGACCGCAGATAAGTCTGGAGCGCCTCCACGTAGCGCTGAAAGTCGCTCAAGGCCTCTGGCGATCCGGCCGTGTGCGCGCCATTGAGCGTTGGGCCAGGATCCGCGCCGAGACCGATGAGCAGCCGGCGCAGCGCCGCGTTGTCCAGCCGGAGGGCCACGTCGGCCCCATCCGCCTGCGCCGAAAACGCCTGGACCTCGCCCTGCACAATGGCCAGGCTTCCAGAACCGATGTCTGTGTCCATCCGAACCGTCGTCGAGTACGCAGGGAACTGCTGCGCCAGGTGTGCATTGACCAGCGGCTTGAGCACGGCGATGAGCTCCGACCATTCAGCCAAGGTGGCAGGGACGCAGTAGTGGTGCAGCAGCGTCGGCCAGGCGCTCTTGAGCAGGCCTTCGCGCACCACGTCGCGCGCAGTCTTGATACCCGCCGGATTGAACACCTGGATGAGTTTAGCCAGATGAGGGTTCTCGGCGCGCAGACGGGTCCACATGCGAGGCAGCGCGAACTCCTGGCGCAAGTAGTACGCCTTGTACAATTCGCGGAGCGTCGCGTAGGCCGATTCGGGCGACACGTCTTCACCACACACCCGGTGATGCGGGTTGTAATCTTCCCAATCGTGCGCGAGCAGCAGCCCTTTGCGCCGGCACTCGTCGTATAACGGCGTGCCTGGGTACGGTGTGGCGAACCCGATCTGTGCGAATTCGAGATCGAGCTCGCGCGCGAATTCGATCATCGACCAGCGTTGGGCGCGATCCGGCTGAAGCCCGTCGATCAGCAGCGTCGCCCACAGTGCAACATCGCACTCGTGCAACGCCTGGACGGCCTGGCGTAGGTTGTCGCGGCGAGATGCGTCGGCCACGTCGCACGGCTGCACCGTCAGCAACTGTACGACGAAGCCCGCTTCGCGCATCTTGGCGACGATCTCTGGCTGTTGTCGGATCGCCAGGACATCGGCATGACACCACATCCAGGGGCGCACTTGGCGCTGGATGAGCTCCTCGCAGATATGGCGCACACGGCCGATGTCGGCCATGAAGTGATCGTCGAGCACCATGATCAGCTCGGCACCCCGGCTCACCAGGTCGGCGATCTCGCCGACGACGCTAGCGGCCGAGCGCGCCCGCCAGCCGCTCGTCGGGCTGCCCCGGCTGCTCTCGATAGCGTCCAGCCGCTTGCCGAAGGCCGTGTACCGGGCGCGGTCGCAGATTCGGGCCGGCAGGTGCGCGTCGAGATCGGGCAGCGGGGACGCAGCAGGCGTACTGACAACCGCTCCGTCGTCCCGATAGCACAATCCGGCCACCTGGCGGGGATCCGCGCCCGATACCAGCTGGCGGAATGCGATTTCGCCCTCACCCTGGACGACGAAGTCCACGCATCCGGACGCGATGATCTCCGGCGCGACGGCGGTTGTCGCAGCGCCACCCATGGCGATCGGCGCCGACAGCCCGGCCTGCTTGAGCTGGCGTGATAGGGCCACCGCGGTTGCCACCCAGGGGAGCGCCAGCGCGGTCAGGCCCACCCAGTCCGGCTGAAAGGCTTCCGCCTCTCCAACCACGTCGCTCGCATCCAAGCCATCCGCTTCAGCATCCAGAATTCTGACCTCGGCCTCCGGTGGCGGGCTGGCAGCCAGGTACTCCAGCGCCAGCGGTGGAAGGCGGGCGGCATCCGGATTCCACAGACTATGTGCCGGTCGCGGCGGATTGATCAGAAGGACTCTCATCGCTGGGCCTACCCGTCCGAAGTATCAGGGCGTCGCACGGCGAGTCATTAGGCGCGGGCCAGCGCATTCCGGCGCTGCATGTCCTTTTCACGATGAAAGATGTTGTAGTTGCAGAACGGCATCATGCGCCCGTCGGTCGTGAGGACGTGATAGCAGCATTTCATCGCCCGGCTCTGGTCGTAGGTGCTGGGATCCATGAAGCCGTGGACGCCGATCATCTTGCCCATGCCGACCAGCGTCTTGTCTTTGGCGTAAGCCGCCGCGCAGCAGCTGAGCGCCCGTCCCACTTTCTCGGACTCCATCACCGCCGAGGCTGACCATAGCGTCTCCAGGTTCGATTGCAGATCGCGCATCCACTGCTCGCTGTTGAACAGCAGCCGGTTTTGCAGGTAGTTCAGCATCTTGTCGGCCTGGGTGATGCGGGCCAGCGAGACCCAATCGTTCGGCCCGGCCTTCAGGAAGTAGCCCACCGCCGAGCAGGAGGGGTGCGAGCACGGGATGGATACAAAATCCTCCTTGGTCATCAAGCCGTCCATCTGAGCCTCGAGCAGGTTCAGGATCGTCGTCAGTGTGATGTGACGCTGCATGTCGTGCGGCAGATGGTTGGAGAGCGCGTCGCCACAATAGATCAGCGGCTGCAGCGTCAGCGAGTGGATGAAGTCGTTCTCCAACACCAGCCGAATCGTCTCGCCGACGGCATCCTCGTTGAGGTCTTGCGCGATGGTGGTGATCAGCAGCGTCTTGACGTTGTACTTAGCCAGATGGTCGAAGGCCAAGCGCTTCATCTTGCTGAGATCGGCGCCGCGCAGCCGCCTGTAAGTCTCCGCTTTGAACCCATCGAACTGCAACTGGATGTAGGCCCCGGTCTCGGCGATGCGGCGGACGAACTCTTCGTCGCGGGCGAGGCGCAGGCCGTGCGTGTTGACGGCCACCTTGGTGGCGACGGGATGGTTGATCGCAATGTCCAGCAGCTCGAAGAATTGCGGATGCACGGTCGGCTCGCCGCCGGTCAGGCACACGATCTCCGCGCGGCCCTCGGCCTGCGCCAGACGATCGAGCATGAAGGTCATTTGCTCCGGCGACAGATACCAGGCATGCTGATTCCGGGCGAAGCAGATCGGGCAATGCAGATCGCAGTGATCGGTAATCTCGATCAGAGGATAGCAGGTGTGCTGCTGGTGATCGTCGCACAGGCCGCAGTCCTCGGGACACTGCGTTTTGCGCTGTGTGGCGTGCCACAGCGGAATGGTGCCAGGCTTGGTCCGGCTGAGCGCGTGCAGCCACCAGTCTGCGTCGGCAGCCATGAGCGCCTCGAAGTGACCGTGCTCCGGGCAAAACTTGCGCATGAACACCTGGCCGTCGCGGAAGAGGATCTGCGCGTTGATCAGCGCCAGGCACTCCGGACACGTGCTACGCGTGATGCCGAAGAAGATGTGGTCCTGATCCTGTCTGGTATTCGCTCGCTCGATTGCCGCTTGAACCGGGTCATGGACTTGAGCGCCTAGCGGGACAACCGGCGCGTCGACGGGGACGGTCGTACTCATGGTTCCTCCTGTTTGGCACAGCGAGTTCCTGGCAACTGCAGGTGAACTGCGCGATTCCGCCGGAACGGGAATAGCTATCGAACTCGGATCGAAACGGCGGGTCACACCCTTGCCGGCGAGTAGAGTTCAGCCATCTTCGTGTTATTAGCGGAATGGCAACGACGACTCGGAGCTGTCTTTGAAGAGAGTATGCGATGCGGCGCAGGCAAGCAACAGCGGAAAGTCGAGTTTGAACCTCGACCGGAGTTTAGATCGCTACAGCCTAGTTTTAGATTGCAGTCGAGGTCGAAACTCACCTGGGCGCGGTTGTGTCCGCCTGTGCGGTTTGGGTACGATGAGCACGAGAGGTTTTCGGGAGTGCCGAAGCGGACAGGCTGTACCCTGGAGAAAAACTGATGAAAGCCGTCAACCTTATGAGGATTGTCGTGATATCCATGCTCATCGCGGCCTGCGAGGAAAGCACGGCCGCCCAGCGCGAGATTCAACCCGCCCCAGCAGCGTCACCGGGAATCGCGCCGGATACTGTGTCCGCTTCCGGCAAGGTGATGCCGGAGCGGTGGGCTGTGCTCAGCTTTCAAGTGAGTGGCGCGGTAAAGGCCGTGCTGGCGCAGCCTGGCGACGTCGTCCACACGGGCGACGTGTTGGTGCGGCTGGACGATGTGGATGCGCAGATGGCCCTGGCGCAAGCCGAGGCCGGGCTGGCACTGGCCCAGGCACAATTAGCGCAGCAGACAGCCAGCCCGCGCTCCGAGCAGATCGCAATCGCCGAGCAGGCGGTTCAATCGGCTGAAGCGGAGCTGCGGGCAGCTTCGGCGCAATTAGCGCAGGCGCAGGCCGGCCCGCCGGCCGCCGAGATCGCGGCTGCCCAGGCGGCGCTGGCCGCAGCCGCGCGCGACCTGAAAGTCGCGCAGGACACCTACGACCGGGTCAAAGACATCGGGGGCACGCCGGAGGAGCAGGCTCGCGCGGCGCTCGAGGCGGCCAGGCAGGCGCATCGTGCCGCTCAGGAACGTGTGAACCAACTGATATCCGGTGCGGCAGAGAACGAGCTGAATGCCTTGCGGGCGCAAGTCACCGCTGCGCAGGCCAAGCGCGACGCGGCCAGAGCGCAGGTCGAGCTTCTGCAGGCAGGCTCTTCTGAGGAGGAGTTGTCCGTTGCGCAGGCCACTGTCGCGCAGGCTCAGGTGGCTGTCGATGCGGCACAGGCGCGTTTGTCCAGGTTGCAGATCGTAGCACCGTTCGACGGCAGCGTCGGCGCTGTGTCCGTCCGCGCCGGTGAACTTGCAGCGCCGGGTCAGCCGGTAGTGACGTTGGGCGACCTGAACCGTCTACACGTGGAAACTACCGACCTGAACGAGATCGACATTGCGCGCGTGCGCGAAGGGCAAACGGCTCTCGTTACCTTCGATGCGCTGCCGGGGATGGCGCTCACGGGCACTGTCACGCGCATCAGCCCGATGTCCACGCCCGGGCAGGGCACTGCCAACTTCACCGTATGGATCGAGCTGGCCGCAACCGATCCGGCGCTGCGCTGGGGTATGACGGCATTTGTCGAAATCAGCACCGAGCCATAGGTTGGTTATTACAGCGCTTATCTTCCCTTGAAGTCGGGCTTGCGCTTCTCTTTGAACGCTTCGTAAAAAGCGCGATGGTCTTCGCCCATCATCATCAGCGCCTGCGCCTGGGCTTCCGCCTCCAGTGCGGCGTTGAGGTCCATCGTCCACTCGTTGTTCACCATCAGCTTGGTCATGCCAGTAGCGTACGTCGGGCCGGCACTCAGCCGCTCAGCAAGGTCGTGCGCCGTGGCCAGCACCTGATCGGCGAGGACCACTCGATTGGCGAGGCCATGGCGTTCAGCCGTCGGCGCGTCTACGTCGCCGCCCAGCATCAATAGATCCATCGCGCGGCCCTGCCCGACCACGCGCGGAAGCAAGAAGGCTGCACCCCTATCGGCGCCGGTCAGACCTACCCGCGTGAAGAGGAAAGCGAATCTAGCCGTATCGGCCACGACCCTCAGATCGGCTGCGCGGGCGATGACAGCGCCCGCCCCGGCGGCCAGCCCATTGACGGCGGCGATGATCGGCTTGGGCAGGAGGCGCATGTTGCGCAGATCGGGCACGCCGGATGTTCCGCCGCTTCCCCGCTAAGCATGTTTATATGTGATCCGCTGTCGCAGGATCTCAACCACTTTGGCCCCTCCAGTGAAAATCGGCTCCGGTACTTTACTGCGTCCCATGAGTTCAGAAAGAACCACCGGCCGGCCAGATGCATAAACCAACACCGCCCCTGTGCGCTCCAGAAGCAGGCTGGGCAGCGCCAGGTCCCACAGGTTGATCGCCGGATCGAAAAACAACGCGGCGACCGCGCCCTTCGCCACCAGACACAACTGATAAATCGGCGCGCCCAGGCAATAGATTCGACCCGGAAAATCGATCGTGAACGTTCGATGATGATTCGTCGGGCCAAAAATGAACGTGTTAGGCTCCAGCGCCGAGGAGAACGTCGGGTGCAGCGGTTCGTCATTGCAGAAAGCCGGGCCGTCTTCGCCGGCCCAGAACAACTCGTTGGTGACCGGGTTGAAGGCGGCGCCGGCCACTGGCTGATTGCCTTGCATCAAACATACTGCTGGCATCCAGAGCGGCATTTGCGCCACGAACGCCCGGCTGCCGTCCAGCGCATCCACGACCCAGGCGTGCTCTTCCCCCGGCGCAGGCGGCCGCGACTCTTCGGTTTCTTCGCCTATATAGCCGTACTGCGGCGCAAGCGCGGTGAGCGACAACCGAAGGAAGTTTTCGACGGCTGCATCGGCCTCGCTGACAACACTCAAATCGGCCTTCACCGACTTGGACACTTTTCCATAGTAGAGCAAGGCCAGTCGTCCCGCCTCGACGACGATCTGCTTGACGTCGGCTATCTGGATAGACATATCGCCTCCCCGGTCAAGATCGAATCACTTGTCCACGTCCACGCCCGTTCAGGATGGCGGTTCGCCGAGCGCGGGATCCCTCGAAGCAGGCTTCCCTTCCACCATTGCGAGTTGCCCCTGGGCCATCGCGGCGGGCAACCGTCGCCGAATCGTGAAAAGCTCAAGCCCGAAGCGGCGGTGCAGGACGCCCCATAAGCCGTCCGGCGCGACAAGCACGATGATGACGGCGGTGCCTCCAAGAAGAATGATTGACCACGGCCCCAAACTGGACAGGTAATGCCGGAGGACGAAAAAGACGACCGCGCCGACGATCGGGCCTTCGACCGTTCCCAGCCCGCCGATGACGACCATGAACGCCATGAAGGCCGACCATTGGATGCTGAAAGATGCCTGAGGCGTAATCCGGAGCGCGTTCAAGTAAATCAGCCCGCCGACAACACCGGTGCCAAAGGCGCCGATCACGAAGACCAGCAACTTGATGCGCGTGATCTTCACGCCGACACTCATGGCCGCGCTCTCGGAATCTCGAATGGCGGTGAGGCCCAACCCCACACGGGAACGCATGAGATAATAGACGAGTGCGATTGCCCCGGCCCCAATGACGATGGCCAGCCAATACGTGTACTGCTCGCGCAGGGGGCGCGCCATCAACCCCGCCGCCGCAAGAGAGCGGCCAAGTCCCCCTTTCAGCCATTCGGTGGAACTGGCGACTAGCAGCCGAAAGACCTCGGCGATCACCCAGGTTCCGACCGCGAAATACCCACCCCGCAGGCGAAAGGCGAGCGCGGCAGTCGGCAGCGCGACGAGCGCCGCCACCACGCCCCCCACGATCACCGCCAGAAACATATTCACGTGCAGGTCGTCCGCCAGGACGATCAGCGTATACCCGCCCAGCCCGATCCAGGCTTGCTGGCCAAACGACACCATCCCGCCGTAACCCGCCAGCAGATTCCACATCTGCGCCAGCGCCAGGAAGGTGATGAACTCGACGAGGGTGCGCATCTGGTCCGGCGTGCCCCACCACGGCAAGGAGAACAGGGCCGTCAGCAGAAGGACGCTGCCGAGGGCAAGCCCACGCGGGGATATGGGGCGCGCTTTGGGGTGGTCGGTCGCTGGGGATGACTCCGGGGTTGGCGTCGGCGCTCCCATGGCTCACTCGGTATCCCGTGTACGCGCGAACAGGCCGGTGGGTCTGAACGCCAACAACGCCAGTGTGATCAAATGCCCGGCCAGTTGAAACCAGGCCGGACTTAGCTGCGCGCCAATGTTCTGGGCCACCCCCAGGATAATGCCTCCGGCGAGTGTTCCCCACAGGCTGCCCAGCCCGCCGATGATGACCGTCTCAAAAGCGAAGATCAACCGGGCCGGCCCATCCGTCGGTGCAAACGTCGTGCGGATTCCCAAGAGCACGCCGCCCACCGCCCCGATGGCGAGCGACAGGCCCATCGCCCAGCCATAAACCTGGCGGCTGTTGATTCCGACCAACTCTGCCGTGGTGGGATCATCTGACGTGGCCCGGAACGCTCTGCCCAGCTTCGTGCGTGTAAGGAACAGGTGCAACCCTGCAAGAACGACGAGTGCCGTGGCGAACACAATCAACGGCAGAACACCCAGCGTCACACCCTTCACCACCTCGATACTCGCGGCCTCAACGGGGCCGGCGTCCAGCCCCTGCGTATCTGCCGAGAAGCCTAGCTGAAGCACATTCTGGGTAATCACCGAAAGTCCGAACGTGATGATGAGCGGCGGCAGTACGCCTTTTCCGAGAGTCGCGTTGAGCAAGCCGCGCTGCAACAAGACGCCGATGATAAAGAGTGCCGGCGCGGCCAGCAGCAAACTCAGCCAGGGAGACAAGCCCAGGAATTGCCCGGCGAGCAGCGCCAGATATGCCGCTGCCACGATCATGTCGCCGTGCGCCAGGTTCACCAGCCGCATCACCCCGAAGATGAGAGACAACCCCGTCCCGTAGAGCGCATACAGTCCTCCCAGCAAGACTCCTTGTGCAACGATGTTCACCCACTGCATCGTCAGACTCCGAAGTAAGCCTGAGAGACCTGAGCCAGGCTCAACTCTGCTGGGCGGCCTGCCAGGCTGACCTTACCCTCCAGCAGGCAATAAACTCGGTCGGCGGCTTTGAGGCCGCGGCTCACGTCCTGCTCGACCAGAATGACGGTCGCGCCCGCTTCGGCCACCGCGCGTACGACTTTATACAACTCTCGAACGATCACGGGTGCCAGCCCGAGCGAAATCTCGTCCATCAAGATCAGGTCGGGGTTGCTCATCAGGGCCCGACCGATCGCCAGCATTTGTTGCTCGCCGCCCGAAAGTTCCGTCCCGGGGGCACGCGCCCGGTCGCGCAGGATGGGAAACAAGTCATAGATGGCATCTCGTTGCCAGGGGCCGCGCCGGCCGGAATACGCGCCGGCTTCCAGATTCTCTTCCACTGTCAGGCTGGGAAATATTCTCCGGCCCTCCGGCACCAGCGAAATGCCGCGCCGGCAAAGCCGATATGACGGAGAGCCGGAAACCACCTCGCCTCGATAGATCACCCGCCCCCGGCGCGGGGTCAGCACGCCGGCGATCGTGTTGAGCAGAGTCGTCTTCCCGGCCCCATTCGCGCCGATGATGGCGATGGTTTCTCCGGCGGTTACCTCCAGACTCACCCCGAACAGCGCCTGAAACTCGCCGTAAAAGACTTCGAGGTTCTCGACACGCAAGCCACGCTCAGTCATCCACAGCTCCGTGCAATCCGCCTGCCCTCGCCTGCTGCCTGCCCTCGCCCGCTGTCTGCGGGGGTGTGCGGGGGTGCGAATCCGTGTCGTGCGACGACCATCCATCGCCGCCGGGGTAGATCGTGCTGATCACGCGCCTCCTCTCCGTGCAATCCGTGCGAATCCGTGTTGTGCTAATCCACCCCGAGGTAAATTTCCTGAAACTCGCGGCTGGCGATCACGTCTTGCGGCAGGCCCTCCACGAGCTTAACGCCGAAATTGATGGCGAGAATGCGATCGACTGCCGAGACGAGGGCGTGCACGATGTGCTCGATCCAGATGATCGTGATGCGCCGGGAGCGGATTTCGGCAATCACCCCCAGCAGCGCACGTACCTCAGGCTCCGTCAAACCACCCGCAATCTCGTCCAGCAACAGCAGCGAGGGCCGCGTGGCGAGCGCCCGGGCCAGTTCGAGGCGTTTGCGCTCCAGCAACCTCAGGTTCCCGGCCAAAACGTCGGCGCGCTCCAACAGGCCCGTCAGTTGGAGGGCATCCCGACACAACTCGTGCGTGTCATCGTCGCGCCGCTCCGGGCCGCGGCCATACGTCGCCCCGACCAGCACGTTCTCGAAAACCGTCATGCCCACAAAGGGGCGCGGAACCTGGTAGGTGCGGCCAATGCCCCGGTGACAGCGAACCGGCGCAGGCTCGTGGGTAATGTTCACGCCCTGGAACAAAACCTGGCCTGACTCAACCCGCAGATCGCCTGAGATCAGATTGAGCAGCGTCGTCTTCCCAGCCCCGTTGGGACCGAGGATGCCCAGCGCCTCGCCCTCGCCCAGGCCGAAAGAGAGCCGGGCCAAAACCTGCAGACGGCCAAAAGACTTCGACAGCTCGCGGACTTCGAGGAGTGGTGGGGCTGCCGCCGTCACTCTAACTCTATCTCCTCACTCTAACTCATCACTACAAAGGCAGACCTTCGGAGCCGACCGAACCCCGAAGGTCTTGTCCGCACGTTGGCCCTGGACTTCACGAACCCGGCATGGGCCGCGCCTGACCGCCCACCGGGATATCCGGATAGTCGCTGTGGACGATCGTCAACTCAAATGGGAAGTCACTACCCGTGCCCCACTGGCCTCCCACCAGCGGCGTCTTCGCGACGTTGGGCACCGGCCCGCTTGCCCACGAGAGATGCCCCACGATCGTGTCCAGGTTGGTCGCCTTGAGCGCATCGCGGATAGCCGCCTTGTCGTCTACGTTCTGCGTGCGCTTCAGCGTGTCCGCCGCCACTTCGAACAGGGCATGCACAAAGCCAATCGGCTGGGTCCATTGCCTGTTCGTATCGTTCTGGTAGGCGTCGGCCAGTTCCCTGGCGCTCGCCCCGGTGAGCGACGACTTGAAGGGGTGACTCGGGCTCCACCAGATCTCTGTCGTCAGTCCATCGCCCAAACCGCCGCCGATGGCTTCCACCGCCGAAGGGAAGAGCGCCGCCTTGCCGACCGTCATGGCCTTGGGGATGAACCCCTGCTGGCTGGCCTGGACCAGGAACGTTCCCAGGTCTGGCGGGAGCATCACCCCGGTCACGATTTGGGCCTGCTGATCCTTGAAGAGGGAGAGCTCGGCCGAGAAATCGTCTTTCAGGTTTTCGTAGCGGCCCGGATCGACGACCGTGTAGCCCTGGGGTTCCAGCGCTGGCGGGAAGCCCACCTCCGGGCTGCTCCACGCCAGACCGTCGCCGTCGTTGGGCCACATCCCGCCGACCACCTTGTTCGTGTCCAGCGAGTTCCAGATGCTGAGGAAGACTCCGATGATGTCTTCCAGGCCCCAGAAGTAGTGGTAAGTCCACTTGAACTCGGTCTCGCCAGGCGTTCCACCCCGGCCAATGAACCACGGCTGCCACGGCGCGACCGTGGAGATGCAGGGCACACCGTTGACCTCGCATTGATCGCTCACCGGGTTCGTGGTCTCCGGGGTCGAAGACACGACCATGAGGTCAATGCCATCCGTCAAGATGAGGTCGGCGGCGACCTCTGCCGCGCGGTTGGGATCGGATTGGCTGTCCTTGACGAGGATTTCCACCGGATGCTTCGTCCCGCCTACGGAAATGCCATCGGCGAAGACCTGCCGTACCCCCGTGAGGATAAAGCTGTCGGCTTCGCCGAAGCCGGCGATGGGGCCGGTCTGCGGGCTGACGTAACCGATCTTGATCGTCCGCCCCGCCTGGACGGCGGCGGTGGGGCTTGCGGCCGGAGCGGCGCTGGTCGGCGCGGCTCCCGTCGTCGGCGCGGCAGTGGGCGTGGTTGCCGGGCCGCATGCGCCCAGGGTCAGGCCAGCCGCCGTCATCGCGGACGCCTTCAGAAAATCACGACGTGAGACGTATTTCCTGCCCATGGTTCTTCTCCTCCTATGGGTAGAGTAGCAGAACACGAATCCGTTCAGTCGAGCTTCTATTCAGCGCGTTCGATCTGCTCTTTTCACCACCTCCACGACGCCCGAGTTGCCATCCACCTTGACGACGTCGCCATTGCGAATGGAATTGGTGGCGTTCCACGTGCCCACGACCGCCGGGATGCCATACTCCCGGGCCGCGATCGCGGCATGGGTCAACATGCCACCGGTGTCCGTCACCACTCCGCCAATCTTTAGGAAGAGCGGCGTCCAGGCAGTGCTGGTGTAAGGGCAGATCAGAATTTCGCCGGATTGCAGGGTCGGGAATTCTTCGAAACTCAGAATCACGCGGGCCGGCCCCTCGACGACGCCCGGCGATCCCGGGAAGCCCTCCAATCGTTCCACCACCTCCTTTTCTGCCTTGGGATGAAGCACCTCGTCAATGATCCCAAAGACTTTGATCGCGATCGGATCGGTCATCGTCGGCGGCACGTTACCCACGGTCAAGGGCGCATCCGCCCGCCGGGCCATTTCCCAGCTCTCTTTCCTTTCCTTGATCAGAGGCGGCACGAGCGCCTGATGATGGTAGGTGCCGATTTTTTCATCCCGCGACAGATCGTCCAGGATTTCAACCAGCTCGCTGAAGGTGAGGAAGAACACGTCGTCCGCGCGTTCGAGCAATCCGAAACGCCGCAGCCGATGCCCGCAGGCCATGAGGGTATTGTGGAGCGCCGCCGTGGAGCCTTGATCGATATAGAAGCCGTGATCTTCCTGGTAGGCGTAGACCTCCTGGGCCACAGGGAGCAGCCGCTTAAAAACCGGCATGTCCTCGGCGGACACTCGCTGCTCGAAATCCGCAATCGCTTGCGCACGCTGCTGGTTGACCGCGTTGCGCGTCTGGAACAGATCCCAGCCGGTGTCCATCTGCGGGAAGTAGCTCCGGATCGTCTCCAGAACCGGTCGCGGATCCTCCTTCCAGGTGGGAAACATCACGTCCAGGTGCGCGGCGCTGATCCGGTTGCCGTGAACCTGTAGAAAGTCGTCGAAGCGCTGGCACCACTCGCGTGCTTCGGGCTTGTCCCTCAAGATTTCCAGGAGAGACTCGGCAGGTGTGTTCACGAACGTATCGCGCAGCCCGGTCGCCTGGGCCATCCTGGCCAGGTTCCACAGTTCTTCGTCGGTTTGCGCGGGCATCGAGTTAAACCCCTTCAGCAGTCCAATGAAATCCCTCTCCGCCAGGCCGTACTTTCCGCAGAAGGCTTCGAATTCCAGGTAGATGGTGTCGGCGGGGTACATCAGAATGAAGTGGATTTCCCAGTGCCGGCGGTTGAACTCCTCGCTCTTCTTCAGGTAATCCAGCAGATGCGAGGTTGTCAAGCGGTTGCCGTCCACGGCGGCCAGCGAATTCAGGTTGGCGATCACTTCGCTGATGTATTTCTGGTAATACTCCCGCCAGTGGTCCTTGCAGTATTCGATCAACTGGCCGAACTCTTGCGCACGCCGGGCGATCTCTGCTTGATCGTCAAGCAGCGCAAAGCCCAAATAAACCCGGCCCTGATACACCTTGACGTGAGCGCCTTTGGACGGCGGCAACTGTGTCTGCTCTGAAGCGACGTGGTAACCCCAGGCGTGATGTTTCTGGATGGTCGTCATGCCCATCGGCGAGATGGGATAGGGCTGGTGCAGATCGTCCCGGAACCAGAAGATACTCCGGTCGTAATCCGGTCTGAGTGTTCTCAGCGCCGTCATGCTTCGATCGATCATATGAAGCCTCCTCAAGTTCGCCCCAGACCTCACAGGTCTCAGAGACCTGTGAGGTCTGGGACGCGCGCGGGGCGATCCCTCGGCGTGCCCGGCGGCGCCAGCGTCAATTCTTGGGCATGGGCGGCAGCTTGTAGAGCGCTTCGGCGTTCTTGCCCAGGATCGCGTCCACCTGATCTGCCGGCAGATTGATCGACTCGCCCAAGTCCTTGATCGCCTTGATCGCCCCCTCGGGGTCGCCTACCCGGTGGGCGTAGTCAGTCCCGACCATGAGATGCCGCGGCCCCACCCATTCCAAAGCGCACTTCATCGCCGGTAGATAGAAGGATGTGGTGTCGGGATAGACGCGCTTCTGGTAGGTGATATCGGGAGTCTCGCTCAGTTCGAGACCCCACTCCTTGCTGTAGCCTTTCCAGGCGTGTCGCAGGCGCTGGACCAGATAGGGCACCATGCCGCCCAGGTGGGCGTGCACCATGGTGAGTTTCTGATGTTTCTGGAACACACCGTTGAAGATCAGGCTGATCACGGATAGGGTTGTGTCAAAGGTGTACCCGTACAATTGGTAGGGGATCCGGAGCTGATTCATAATCGGCGCTGTCCAGGGAACGGTCGGATGCATCAGAATGGGCAACCCCCACTCGCTGGCCATAGCGAAGATCGCGTCGTACTTGTCCAGGAAGAGCGCCTCCCCGTTCACATTGGAGAACATCTGAATGCCCTTGACGCCCAGTTCTTTGTAACAGCGCTCCAATTCCTTGGCTGCCGCATCGGGGTCCTGATACGGCAGATTGGCCATCGCATAGAAACGGCCGGGGTGATCCTGCACGGCCTTGGCGTAGGCATCGTTGATCTTTTGCGCCCAGTAGACGCCGTCCGATGCGGGTAAGCTCTCCGGCCCGGGTATGGTGATGCTGAGGACCTGGGTGTCCAGCCCGGCGGCATCCATATCCCGGAGGCGGGCCGCGAGGTCGTAGTGGCCAGGCCGGTCAATGTGGGCCACCCGCACATCGCCCGGCGCCAGGGCCACGTAGGAGTTCGGGCCGGTCTGCTCTACACGCGGCGCCTCGGTCCGGCTCTTAAGGTAATCGAGATAGTCAGGCGGATACCAATGATTGTGAACGTCAACGGTTCGCTGTGGCATGGGACACTCTCCTTCGTCTGGGTCTGTTCGTGATTATTCACCGTGGTAGCGGATCCGGCGTGTCTGCAAGATGTAGAGGGCGCCGTTCTGATAGGCCCATTCGATGTCGGCGTTGAAATCGAAGTGGCGCTCGATATTCCGGCCGATCTGTCCTAACTCAACCAACTGCGCAGCAGACAAGGCGGGCGCTGTGGCCCGTTCCGGCGGCACGGGCTGCTCCCTGCGGCCAGAGCCCCGATCGTAGTCCATGGTCACCATCATGGTCTTTCGGGCAATCTTCTCCTGTTTGACGGCCAGGTTGTCCTTGTCGAGGACGTAGAAGTCGTTCATGGACCGGCCGGAAACGACCGACTCGCCCAGCCCCCAGTTGGCCTCGATCACCAGTTCATTGGTGGCCCGCGAGATCGGGTTGGCCGTAAATAGCACTCCGGCGACGTCGGCGTTCACCATGAGCTGAATGACGGCAGCGATCAAGCCTCGCTCGTGCGCGATGTTCTTCTGATGGCGGGCGAACGCCGCGCGCGCCGTCCACAGCGACGCCCAGCACTCACGGATCTTCTCCAGTACCTGACCTTCACCCAGAACATAGTGGTAGGTATCCATCATCCCTGGAAAGGAAGAGATCGGGCTGTCCTTCACCGCGACCGACGAGCGCACGGCGACGAACTTGTTGCTGCCGCTGGTCAGCGTCCGATAGTGCTGGAGGATGTCCTGCTCGAGGTCGGCGGGGATGGTGGCCGACGTGATGAGTGCACGGATCTCGGCCGTACGCTTTTCGACATCGGCGTAGTCCTCGAAGTTGAGCCTGGCCGCCATATCGGCGATGCGCTCGCCGATTGAGTTGGAGGTCGCCAAATACGACAACGCCGCGGCGGCGATGCAAAAGCCGGGCGGCACGGAGATGCCGGCCCGCGTCAACTCGCCCAGGCTGGTCGCTTTGCCCCCGCAGCGTTGAACATCATCTTTGGTGATTTGCTCCAGTGGCAAGATGTGCCTGGTCATCTCGCTCCAGCGGTTGTGAGCAGATGGGCTTCTACCCGCCCAGGCTGAAGGGCCAGGGCTGTGGAATGGCCAGGAACATCAGCGCCGAGCCGAACAGCCCGACATTCTTGATGAACTGATGAATCTGGTTCCACTTCGCGAGCGGGTCTGTCTCGACCCAGAAGTTATGCATGATAGGGGTTACCGGCACAAAGAATATGCCCAGCGCAATGACCCCGATAACCGGCATGAAACCCGTCAGAAAGGTCAGCCCGGCGATGGCTAGAAGCAAACCCGCAAACAGCACCAGCGCCCTAGAGGCGGGCACGCCCTTGAAAGTGGCCCAGCCGCTCAGGGCCGCCGTCTGGCCAAAGAGGTTGAAGTGGTTGAGGGCGTTGAACAGGTAGTACCCGCCCACGATGATGCGCCCGATCAGTAATACGGTGTCCATTGTGGACCTCCTTAGATTTATCACAGGATGAAGTAGTCAAAGTGCTGGCTGCGCAACTTGGCACGCTGGATCTTGCCGGTAGCCGTCTTGGGCAGCTCATCCACGAACTCAATCCAGCGCGGGCGCTTGTAGGCTGACATCACCTCCTTGCAATGTTCGATCAGCTCTTGGGCCAATTCCTGCGAAGGCTGGTAGCCCTTGTTCAAGGCGACGAACGCTTTCGGTTTGATCAAGTCGGCCTGATCGGGGTGCCCAACCACCGCGACTTCTAACACCGCCGGGTGACTGATCAAGACGCTTTCGACCTCCGTCGGTGAGACCCATATGCCCCCCACCTTCAGCATGTCGTCCGTGCGCCCGACGTGATGGTAATAGCCATCCTCGTCCACGTAGAATTTGTCGCCGGTAAAGAGCCACTCACCCCGGAACGTCCGGCGGCTCTTCTCGTATTGGTGCAGATAGGATAGGGAGGCCGTCTCGCCCTTGACGAGCAGGTTGCCCACCTCACCGGGCGGCACCGGATTGTCGTCGTCGTCCACGATTTTGATTTCAAAACCCTCCACTGGCTTACCGGTGCTGCCAGGCCGGCTAGCGCCGGGGCGGTTCGTCAGGAAGAGAGCGAAGTTCTCCACCAATCCGATCCCTTCAATGATTTCCACGCCAGTCTGCTTCTTCCAGGCATGCCAGATAGGCGCCGGCAACGCTTCCCCGGCAGAGATGCCCATGCGCAGCGAGGACAAATCGTATTTCTCGGTGAAACCCTCGACGGCCAACATGGCTGCGTAGTTGGTCGGCACACTGTTCAGGACGGTCGGCTTGAAGCGGTCGATCGCCTCCAGCACGTTGGCGGCGATGCGCGACGGCGCAGGGGACAGCACGACGCTTGCGCCGGTGTACCAGGGGTAGATCAGATTGTTGCCCAGGCCATATGTGAAGAATAGTTTGGCAACGGCGAAGGTGCGGTCATCCTCGCATAGGCCCAGCGCATCGACACCGTACAACTGGGCACTGAGCGGCAGATCTTTGTGTGCGTGCGGGATTCCCTTAGGCTCGCCCGTCGTCCCGCTGGAATAATTCAGCGTGCACAGATCATCGCGATGGGTCGGGCCAGCATCGAATTCGGTCGGTTCGGAGGAGATCCAGTCGCGATAGGCCAGGTCGCCTGTCCGAGCCGGGTAGCCGATCACAACAACGCGTTCCAGAAATCGCTGCTCGTCACGGATGTCCTCAACGATTGGCAGCAGAGATTCGTGGACGATCAATACCCGGGCGCGGCAGTCGCGCAGTATGTAGGCGTACTCCTGCCGCGTCAACAGGGTATTCATGCCTACCGCAATCGCGCCGATTTTCAGCGTGCCGAAAAACGAGGTGACCCACTCCGGGCCATCGGGCGACAGGATGCCGACGAAGTCCCCCAGGCGAACTCCCAGCTTCTTGAGCGCATTCCCGACCTGGTTCGCCTCGTTCGACACCTGCCGGAAGGTCATTGCCCGATCCGGGCTGTACAAGGCAACTTTGTCCGCGCGTTTGGTCAGGTTGCGCTCCAGGATGTCGACGGCGTTGTAGTAAAGGGGAACCTCTGCGGCTTTTCTCATCATCCTGTCGATCAAGGATTCAGCCAGGGGTAACGCGCAGTGTCCTTGCCGGCGTAGTCGGGATCCAGATAGATAAAGCAGCGCTGGATTTTGAAATCGCGAATCTCGAAAACGTCGCACCAGCGCCCAGCCCCCCAGTCCGGTACACCAGCACGCCAGGGTCCATCACGATGCTCACCGTGACTTGTGCCCTCGCAGACCACCAGGTCGCTGCCCGAGAAGATCCAATTGAAGTGTGAGTAATGATGAACGATTGACTTGAGCGTACCTCCGACATCGCTGAAGAGTTTGCTAATCTGATCCCGGCCGGCTGCCAGGCCCCACTTCGGGAAATAGACCTGGGCATCGGTAGCAAACAGATCGAGGATTGAGCCGCCCGACGATGTGACGCCAGCATTGTCAAATGCCTTGAGATATTCCAGTGCGACCGATTTGCGCTGCTCGTCGGTCATGGTCTGCGTGGTGATTGCCATGGTTGCCTCCTCATGCATCGAGAATAAGGTTGACGAGAGTGGTGCCTGTGACTCAACCTATTCGCTTCTGGCAGTTCTTCTGACAATCACCTCCCTTCCGGTCTCAATACACGAGCGCCCCCCCGTCCACGTTGATCGCCTGCGCAGTGATGCCGCGCGCCCCCTCACCGGCCAGCATCACGGCCACGGCGGCGACCTCTTCCGGCGAAATCAGGCGACTCTGCGGGTTGGTGGCTTCCAGGAATTTGCGCACCTCGGCTTCGGATTTGCTCGTCCGCGCCATCATGTTGGCGACGTTCGCGTCGGTCATGGGCGTATCCACGTAACCGGGACAGATGGCGTTGACCGTGATGTGGTAGGGGTTGAGTTCAACGGCGAGGGCGCGCATCAATCCCAGCACACCATGCTTGGAAGCGGTGTACGCGGCCACGTAGCGCGCCCCGACCTTGCTAGAAATGGAAGCGATGGTGATGATGCGCCCCCATTTGCGTTCGATCATGCCTGGCACGATCGCCTTGCAGACCCGGTATACGCTCGTCAGATTGATCTCCAGCATGCGCGCCCAGAGATTGTCAGGATGGCCCACGAACTTGTGACTCTCGGAAGCGCCGGCGTTGTTCACCAGAATATCAATCGACCCCAATGCTTCGCCCACCGTGGCGGGCAGTTGGTTGACCTGTCCGGCGTCTGTCACATCACACACTGTGGCGAAGGCGCGGCGCCCAGTCGCCCGGACCGCGTCCGCAACCGGCTCCAGGTCTGCCATCTTTCGCGCACAGATTGCTACGTCCGCGCCCGCTTCCGCCATCGCCAGCGCCACGGCGCGACCGATGCCCTTGCTGCCGCCCGTGATGAGCGCTACTCGGCCTGTCAAAGAGTTCGTCATGCCAGGACGACTACCTCTTTCTCACCCTGCTGTGTTGGTCGGCGCCGTGACGTGCTAAGCCTGAAGTGCAGGCATAACCTCCTTGGCAAACCGCTCGATCTTCACTTTCCGCTCAGGCCAACGGCCTACCATGAATTGAAGCGCCATGTGTTCTACGCCGATCTCTTTGAACCGCTTCAGCGCTTCAATGAGCTGTTCAGGCGTACCTTTCAGAGTATCTTCCTCCTGAGGCACTGGTGCCGAGGTGATATCAATGGGGCGGCAACAACAGAAATGAACCTCAGCCGGGTCCCGGCCTGCCTCGGCGGCTAATTTTCGGACATTGGCAAAACGCGCAGCTAAATCCTGGGGCGTAATCGTCACAAAGTAGGAGAACCAGGCGTCGCCATACGTGGCCGCCCGCCGCTGGGCGGCTTCGCTTTCTCCACCTGTCCAGATTGGGAAGCGAGGTTTCTGAACCGGCTTGGGGCTGACCGCCACCTCGTCGAAACGATAATAGCGCCCCTCGAAGCGTGGGCGCTCTTCCTTCCAGAGCAGGTTGAAAATCTGGAGCTGCTCATTGGCCATCCCTGCCCGCTTCTTGAAGGGCACGCCCAACGCCTCGAACTCTTCGACCATCCAGCCGATCCCCACCCCCAGGATCAGTCGTCCTTTCGAGAGGGTATCGATAGAGGTGGCTACTCTGGCGATGTAAAGTGGGTGGCGATAGGGCAACACGGCGACACTGATACCGAGCGCGACTCTCTCGGTGCAGCCGGCCAGGAAGGCCAGGCAGGTGAGAGGCTCCAAGAAAGGACTATCGGGGGGGACGAACCATTGTTGGCTGTCTTTGTACGGGTAAGGGGTTTTCATGACCCAGGGATTGACGAGACGTTCCGCCGCCCAGACCGAATCGTAACCCAGAGTCTCGGCCTGGCGGGCAGCATCCATCAGGACCTCTGGGACTGCCGCCCGGCCGGAGACAGGGAGAAAGACACCCAGTTTCATGTTGACATTCCTCCTTGAGCTTAGTAGGTGCCGCCGTATCAGCCGCTTGAAAGACCTCGGCCGAAATATTCATCTTGGTCCGGCAACCCAGTCATCGTTGCCGGTGTCACAATGCCATCGAGCAGGACAATACCCTTGACGCCGGAGGAGGGAACAGAAGGTGAAGGCTAATTGTAATAAACTTACGTCGAGGACCTTTAGTCTATCTTTAGCCGTGCGCGGCAGACGAGCGGACGGGATTGGGATGGATGTCGAGTGGAAGGCCGAACTGGAGAGCAGCAGTTCATACTGTGGCAATGAGTGATTGATAGAGCGCCTGCGTAACCGGCGATGGTGCGCGTCCATCGTATCGCTCTAGTGCCTGAATACACAAACGGTACTGCCGATCCAAGGCATCGCGCCGACCGCTGGCGTGAAAGTTACGCATCATCTCCTGATGAGCGCGTTCGGAACAGGCATCAATCGTCAATACTTTCTCGCAGTAGACCAGGGCGCGCGGAATGTCATTGCGACGACGATAAGTGCCCGCAATGTAAGTCAGCATCTTCAAGTACATCTCTTGCAGCCAGTAGCGGCGGCTCCAGCACCAATCCTTGTCCACGTTCTCAGCGTACTGCGCCGGAATATCTGCCAACAAAGCACCCCGGTAAAGGTTTTCCGCCGCCCGATGGCAGATGAGCGACTCTTCGTCCTTGTTCTCGCGCAGCAATCTCTCCGCCTTGTAACAGAGCTGCTCGAACACCGGAATATCAATCCACGTACCCTCTGGCAAAGACAGGTAATACCGCTGGTCGTCATTGAGGACGAACGGTGAGTCGCGGCTGGAGGTCAGCGCCGGGCTGAGTGCCATGCGTAAACAGTAGACGGTGTGATAGAGCCGATTGAGACCCTGTTCCGTCGAGTTCGCCTCCGGCCAGAGGAAGTCGGCAAGTTCCTCCGCCGTGGCGCCTTTCTGTCCGCAATGTAGAAGATAGGCGAACAGCGTTTTGGTCTTGAGCGTCGCGCCATGCATCATATTCCACCGCACGGGTGTGCCATCCTGACGATAAACCTTCAACTCCCCCAAACAGTGAATTTTCCAGCGATGCTGATCGGTATTGGACGCCACAAGTGGGGCTGGCGATTCGAGGCTGTAGATGGGCACTTTGGAGATCGTGCTCGCAGGATGAGATATTGGCGGCGACGCATGACTCGGTTCGGATGCCTCGTTCTGTTGATCCCAGGCATCGGCTAAAGTCGGACTGATCGCCCTCAGCCAGTGCTGCAACTGTATGCGGACATCCCCGCTCAACAAGGCTGTCGGCGGCACGAAATGCGGGTTACGGTGCAGCCCATCGGCGGCGTAGACGCCTGGATGCGTCCGCAGCGCCTCAAGGATCATGGTCTCTGGGAAAACGCGACGGTTGTACAAACACCCAGCACGCATAGAGGTGCTGCTCAACAACTCGTGCAACCGGCCTTCAAATTCGCTCAGGTAAGCTACACCAAACGACGTGCGCAAGGACCATGTCATCTCCGTGAGGAGGAACAAACCGTGGAAACCTTCTTCTAGGGCTAATTGGGCGTGCGCTCTCAGTTTGCTGATGATGGTGTTGAACGAGATGGAGGTCTCGAGCAGGCTCAGCGAGTCGGCGTTGACCGCCTCGCCGCGGGGCAGAGGTTGAAGGTGGCTCTTAATGGCCGATAGGACATCGCGGACGTCATGTTCGTCGGCGATGTACAACCATTTGAAACCCGTATGCGCACTTTCGTGAATCAGGGGAACGCATAGGTTCCACAGATCATCCGTGCATTCGTAGAAAATACATCGGTGCTGGTTGAGCGGCATCGCTGAGAACTAATCCCAAGCTTCGACGGCGCGAACAGCAGCCATCTGCATTCAATAGACGAAGCGTCATCAGCAAACCTGCACGGATTATAACCCCAAATGCGCCTGTGAGCTTCTCCTGCCCCAAAGGTCAGATGTTCACCGCTTAGACACTCCAGAATGATGTCTTCAAAGGCAGGGTGTAGATTCGAACGAATGCCGTATCGTGCTTGACCATAAGCGCTGATGCGAGTATCCTTGGACAGCACGGTGCACGAAAGCCTCATCGGGATCTGTCGGGTTATATCGCTCAGATACGGAGGGAATGAATTTTGAAGGCAGCCGTCTGCTATGAATTCGGCAAGCCGCTGGTCATAGAGGAGATCGACATCGATCCGCCTCAGCCCGGCGAGGTGAAAGTCAAGGTGGCCGCCACGGCTATCTGTCACTCGGACGTGCATCTCGTGCGGGGGGAATGGGGTGGCAAATTACCCGTGGTTGCCGGTCACGAGTCCGCGGGGATCATTGCCGAAGTGGGCCAGGGCGTCACCGCTCTCCGGCCAGGCGATTACGTGGTCGTGTCGTTGCTGCGCTCTTGTGGTCGCTGTTCGGATTGCACGAGCGGCGCGCCGCACCTGTGCAGCGGCTCTTTTGCGCTCGATTCACAGAGTCGTCTGCACAGCAAACACGGCCAGACGATTCATCACGGTATCAAAACGGCGTCTTTTGCAGAGTACACGATTGTCGATCAGAGCCAATGCGTCAAAATCCCCGACGATGTCCGCCCGGAGAGTGCTGCCCTGCTAGCGTGTGGCGTCATCACGGGCATGGGAGCGGTCACCAACACGGCCAACGTCACGCCAGGTAGTCGTGTCGCGGTCATCGGCGTGGGTGGCGTGGGCGTGAATTCGATCCAGGGCGCAGTTCTCAGGGAAGCGCGCATGATTATCGCTATCGATCAGGTGGAAGATAAGCTGGCAGTAGCGCGCACATTTGGGGCAACGCATACGGTAAACGCCAGCACTGAAGACCCGGTGAAAGCCGTCCGCGCACTGACCGATGGAGCGGGAGTGGACTACGCATTTGTCACCGTAGGTAACGCGCTCGCCATTAACCAGGCGTTCAAAATGGTCCGGCGCGGCGGCAGCGTCGTCGCGATCGGCTTGCCGGAGGCTTCGGCGACCGTCGATCTCAGGGTGCACTCTCTCGTCAGCGGCGAGCGCCGCATCCTAGGCAGCTTCATGGGCTCTACCCGATTGAGCGTAGACGTGCCCAAGCTGGTCGAACTTTATCAACAGGGCAGGCTCAAGCTCGACGAGTTGATCTCAAATTGCTATTCCCTGGAACAGATTAACGAGGCCATCGCAGCGATGGAACACGGAGCGGCTTTGCGCAACGTCATCGTGTTTCCGCAATGATCCGCCAGAGCGGCACATCATCATCGATTGGGAGAAACGATATGTTTTCGTTCGAGCCATCTGAAGAACAGAAAATGTTAGTCGATGCGGTGCTCAAGTTCGCGTTGAAAGACATCCGCGAAGCCGCGCCCGAGGCGGACGAGAAGTGCCAGTTGCCCCAAACGTTGATCGGCAAGGGTTGGGATCTCGGCCTGCTGCAATCGTCGATCCCCGAGGAATACGGCGGGTTCGGCGCGCGCTCGGCAGTGACGCTGGCGCTGGCCGCCGAAGAGCTGGCCTACGGCGATCTCGCCACGGCGATGGCGATCCTCGCGCCGAACCTGTTCGCGCTGCCGATCCTGATCGCCGGCAGTCAAGAGCAAAAGCAGACCCACCTGCCGAAGTTCTGCGAAGGTGGCTACCTGCCGGCCACCGCCGCACTGATGGAACCGCGCTACGACTTCCAGCCGGGCGCGCTGAAGACGACGGCGCGCGACGACGGCGACGGCTGGGTGCTCGACGGCGAGAAGTGTTACGTGCCGCTGGCCGCCGAGGCCGAACACCTGCTGGTATACGCCGCGCTTGACGGGCAAACGCAAGGTTTCATCGTCCGCAAGGATACGCCTGGCCTGTCGATCGGCGAACGCGAGCAGAACATGGGCATCCGCGCGCTGCCGACCTACACGCTCCATCTGTCGAACTGCAAGGTGGCCTGCGCGGATCGGCTGGGCGGCGAAGCCGGGCACGACTTCGCACCGATCATCAACGCCTCGCGAGCGGCACTGGCGGCGATGGCCGTGGGCGTGAGTCGTGGCGCGTATGAATACGCGCTCAAGTACGCCAAGGAGCGCGAAGCCTTCGGCGAGCCGATCGCACAACGTCAATCGATTGCGTTCATGTTGGCGGAGATGGCAACCGAGATCGAAGCGACGCGGCTGATGGCCTGGGAAGCGGCCTGGCTGATCGACCAGGGACGCGACGCGACGCGCGAAGTCTATCTGGCCAAGATCACGGCCGATGACATATCCCTGATGTGCACGGATCGCGCCGTGCAGATCCTCGGCGGGCACGGCTACATCCGCGATCATCCGGTGGAGATGTGGCTGCGCAATGCGCGAGGTGTTGCGACCTTTGAAGGCATGGCGATGGTGTAGAGAATTGGAAGTGATGAATCGGGTCTTCCCGTTGACTCAAAGGAGGCTCAAAGATGATCTCATTTGAAATACCGGAGTCGATCGCGCAGGAGCGCGAGCAGTTGCAGGCGACCGCAGCCGGGATGATGCGCGAGCAGGCGCGATACTACGACGAGCACGAGCACGAGATTCCGTGGGACTACATCAACATGATGTGGCAGGCAGCCCGGGCGAGCGGACGAAGCTACCGTGGCCGAGGTCAGGACACAGGCGAGGGGCCGCGCATCGGACAGCAACGCATGAGCCATATGGTCGAAATGATGTCGTGGGGGGACGCCGGGCTTTACCTGTGCACGCCGGGCAGCGGGCTGGGCGGCGCGGCGGTCGAAGCCACCGGCACGCCCGAGCAAAAGGAAAAGTTCCTGGCGCGCTTTGCGGACGAGAAACCGGCCTGGTCGTGTATGGCGATGACCGAAGCGCACGCCGGCTCCGACACCGCCGCCATCCGCACGCGTGCGGTGAAGGACGGGGACGAATGGGTGATCAATGGCCGGAAAATCTTCGTGACGTGTGGGCACAAGGCGCTGGTTGACTCGCAGGGATTCGTCGTGGTGTGGGCCACGATCGATCCGGCGGCGGGACGCGCCGGGATGCGCCCGTTCGTCGTCGAGGCAGGCACGCCGGGCATGACGGTGACCAAACTTGAGTACAAAATGGGCATTCGCGCCAGCGACACAGCCGAACTCGTCCTGGACAACTGCCGCGTCCCGGCTGAGAACATGCTCGGCAGCGAAGAGATCGCCACCCAGCAGAAGGGCTTCAAGGGCGCGATGGCGACCTTCGACGCAACACGGCCGCTGGTTGCCGCCAGCGCCCTGGGCATCGCCCGCGCCACGCTTGATTTGGTGAAAGAGCTACTGGCCGCCGAAGGCGTCACAATTCCCTACGGCGTCCCGCGCACACAGCTCAGCGCCGTCCAGCGCGATGTGCTGGAGATGGAAGCGATGATCCACGCGGCGTGGCTGCTCACGCTCAAGGCGACCTGGCTGATGGACGAGCGCAAGCCGAACACGATCGAAGCGTCGATGTGCAAGGTCAAGGCCGGCGACGTGGTGACGCGCGTGACGCAGAAGGGCGTGGAGCTGCTCGGCCCGCTCGGCTATTCGCGCCGGCTGCTGCTGGAGAAGTGGATGCGCGACGCGAAGATCAACGATCTGTTCGAGGGAACCGGGCAGATCAATCGGCTGGTCGTGGCCAGGAGGATTCTGGGCTATCGGAGTCGAGAGTTGAAATGAATTGCGGGCGCTGCTTGCGCCCCGCCCAGCGGGGTTGAGCGTCTCTTGCTGTCAGCCGCGACCATGCGCGGCCTTGACCGCAGTGCGATCGATTTCGCCGTCGGGCTGCCTCGGCATCTTTTCGACGAAGTTGACGCTCTGCGGTTTCTTATAGGCGGCGATTCGGTCGGCAACGGCGGCGCTGACCTGCTCGGCGGTGAGCGCCTGACCTGGCTTCAATTCGACGACGGCCTTCACCGCTTCGCCCCACTTGGGATGTGGCACACCGATGACGCAGACGGCTGCCACTTCCGGCAGTTCCTGGATCACGCGCTCGACTTCGGCCGGATAGACATTCTCGCCGCCGGATTTGATCAGATCCTTCTCCGGCTTGCGGCCCACGTAATACAGGTAGTTTTCGGCGTCGAACCTGCCGATGTCGCCGGTGTGATGCCAGCCGCGCCGAAAAGTGTAATCAGTGGCATCGGGATCGCGCCAATACCCGGCAAAGACCAGCGGCCCCTGCGCGGCGATCTCGCCCGGCTCGCCCACAGGCACGTCGTCGCCGGCTTCGTTCACCAGGCGAACGCGCGCCAGGGGCAGCGGCTTACCGGCCGAACCGGGCTTTTCGTCCACGCGGGTCAACGTCAACAGCCCGGCGGTTTCAGATTGCCCGAAGCCCGTCCAAAACTTGGCACCGGTTTCGGCCAGCAGGCGCTGAATGACGTCGGGCGCGTCCAGGCCGACGACATGCTTGAGCGTCTGCCACCTGGCCCCGACCTTGTCGCGCGCCTCCAGCAGCATCGACAGCACGGGTGGAAAGACGGCTATCAACGTCGCTTCGTGCTCGTCGATCCACTGCGCCGCCAGCGCCGGATCGAAGCTCTCCATGACCACATTCGCGCCACCAACCTGTGCCATGCACAACGACAGGCCCAGCCCGGTGACATGAAAGAACGGAAGCGCGGCCAAGTGTCGATCGCGCGCGGTCAATCCTAAAGCCGTGATCAACTGATAGCCGCCCAGGATCATATTCGCGTGGGTGAGGACCGCACCGCGCGGCACACCCGCCACGGCAGCCGTCGAGAGGATCACGAACGGATCGTTGCTGTTCACCTCGGCCGGCGAGCCGGCGGGCGACTGATAAAACTCGGCCAGGGGGACGTAGCCGGCGGCACCCGTCATCGATCCGCCTTCCTCGCCGATGATCGCCCCCGCGCGCAGGCCCGTCAGATCGATGCCTTCCACCTGCGCCATATGATTGGCGCCCACCACTATCATTTGTGGATCGGCCAGCGCGACCACCGCCTGAACTTCCGAAGCCGATAGGCGCCAGTTGATCGGGTACGCGACTGCGCCCGTCTTGGCGCAGGCTCCGTACAGTTCCAGGTATTCGATCGAGTTTTGGGCCAGGATGCAGACCCGATCGCCTTTCGCAACGCCGCGAGCGGTGAGGCCCGCCGCCAGCCGATCGACGCGGTTGAGAAACTCCCGGTGGGATACCGTCCGGCCAGCACTGATCGCGGCCGGGGCGTCGCCCGAGGCGAGTGCGTTGTGTTGAAGGAGATCGTAGACGGTGAAGCCTCGCAGACTCATGAGCACACCCCTTTCTTACCCCAGCCAGCGTTTACGCCGCTTGTAGTGCTTCACGTCGCGGTAGCTCTTCCGCTCGCCGACACTGGTCAACCCCAGATAGAATTCCTTGATGTCCTCGTTCTCCCGCAGCGTCTCGGCCGGGCCGTCGAGTACCACGCGTCCGTTCTCCATCACGTAGCCGTAGTTCGCCACCTCCAGCGCCATGCGAGCGTTCTGCTCTACCAGCAGGATCGAGGTGCCCTCCTCGCTGTTGATGCGCTGGACGACTTCGAAGATCTCCGTGACCAGCAGGGGAGCCAGCCCGAGCGAAGGCTCGTCCAGCAGCATCAGGCTGGGACGTCCCATCAGCCCCCGGCCGATGACGAGCATCTGCTGTTCGCCGCCGGAGAGGTATCCGCTGACCTTGTGCCGCAGATCCTTGAGGAGGGGGAAGTAGTGGTAGACCTGTTCGATGTCCTGCCGAATTTCAGGACCGTTGGAGCGCACCAGTGCACCGGCCAACAAGTTTTCTTCGACGGTCAGGTGCTGGAAGAGCTTGTGTCCCTCAAGCACCTGGACGACGCCCATCCGGACAATCTCATCGGGCCGCATTCTATCAATGCGTTGGCCTTTGAACTCGATACTGCCACGGGTGACCTCACCTCGCTGGGAGCGCAGCAGGCCGGAAATCGCTTTCAGCGTCGTCGATTTGCCCGCTCCATTAGCGCCCAAGAGCGCCACAATCTGTCCCTTCTTGACTTCGATGGAGACGCCGTGCAAGATGAGGATCACGTCGCTGTAGACGACTTCGACGTTGTTGATTTTCAGCATCGAGAACCTGCCGCTGGTACGGGGTTAGGATTCGGGAAAAGGGGGAGCGCCCCCTGAACGCGCTGCTTGCGCCCCGCCTAGCGGGGTTGGAGGAGCTCCCACCTTCTTGCTCACAACACCTCGTCGAAACGTGCCACGCTACTCAGCCGGCGACGGGCGCAAGTCGGGCAGTTCGAAGAAGTCCTTGACGACGACGAACTGCGGCTGGCCGTCCACCAACTGAACCTGGCGGATCTGCGCCACATGCGGCGCGCGACTTCCATCGCGGACGTCGAACGACCAGACGCCGAGATTGTCGACGGTGCCCAGCTCTTTGAAGGCGTCGAAGAAGGCGTCGCCGTCAAGATTTTCGTAGCCGACTGTGTCGATGGCGTGCTCGACGATGGTCTTGAACCCCCACAGTCCCGCATAGGAAGTCAGGTAGCTGACGCCCTTATCGCTCTCCGGATAACCGCCGGCTTCAAAAGCGGCCAGCGCCATCTGGACGCCCGGCACATCGGTGTCATTCCACCACCGATAGGGGAAGGGCGCATACATGCCCACTGCCGCCGGGGCGCTCTCGCCGAGGAACGTCAGGACATCCGTGTTCATGGCCCAGTTCACGCCGCCGACGACCACCGAATCCCACATGCCGAGGGCGCGAAGCGTGCCGATCACCTGCGCCGGGCCGAAGCCAAGCGACTGAATGTAGATCACGTTTGCGCCCTGCACGGCCAAGCTTTGCAGCGGTGTGACCACGTCCGCCTCGGCCGATACGGCCTGCGTCTCCAGAGGGAGAACGGTGATGCCCAGTGATTCGGCAAAGGCCAGCGCCTCCGGTGTGGTTGCCCCGGCCCCGAAGGGGCCTTCCCAACCAATCACGCCGACGATGATCTCGTCGCCGGCGCCGTCAGGCTTGATGTCGTCCCAGTTGTCCTGGACGAACTGCAGGAAACCGCCGAACTGATCGGGGTAGATCGGATAGTCGCCCACCGTCCAGCCGTCCGGCGGATTGTAGAAAGCCTCCGCGTTGAGGCCGGCGGCAAAGTTGACGACGTGGTCCTCGACGAGCAAATCCTTGAGCGCGATGGTCGCGCCACTGCCGTAGGTGTTGATAGACGTCAGATTGGGAAAGTCGGCTTTGGTTTGCTGATAGACCGCGATTTCCTGCTCGGCCTCGTACTGCGTATCGGTCAGATGCAATTCGAGCGTCGCGCCACAGATGCCGCCGCTGGCGTTGATCTCGGCAATCCCGTCATTGAGGCCGTTGACAAAGGCGGTGCCGAGAATGGTGGCCAACGGCCCGGTCAGACCGGCTTGCGAGTGGTAGTAGATGGTTTCGCCTTCCAAACCGTCGGCGCAACGTCGAACGGCTGGCGGCGCTTCGGTGGGCGGTGGCTCTGCGGTCGGCGGTACTGCAGTCGGCGGCGCTGTGGTGGGTGGCGCTTGGGTAGGCGTGGCCGTTGCGGCGGGTGCGCAGGCAGCGAGGGCAATCCCGACCAGGACCACCACGGACAACATTGCGAAAACTTGCTTGTGCATGGTTTCTCTCCTCCTTAGGATGGAATAACGGGGTAATCAGACTCCCCTCATTGGCAAGACCTAGCGGCGAATACAGGATTGAGTCGAAATGCATCACCTCCTTGTGATGATGTGTCTAACGCGAGAAAGGCCTCAGACGCCAGGCAGCTTTGAAGAGTTGCCAGCGACGGGCCAGGCCATGCGGCTCAAAGATGAGAAACAACATCAGGACCACGCCGAAGAAGATCGGCCTGAACGAAGTCTGCAGACGGGCCGTCATCTCTATGGGCATGGCCTCCGCCACCGTTCTCCCCAACCAGTTAGAGACTTCTTGCATGCCGATGATGAAAGTCGCCCCCATAAACGGACCGGCGTTCGTGCCCAATCCTCCGACGACCAGCATGCCCAACATCACGATCGACTCGATGAGACCATATCCGAATTCGGTGCCCACCGCGCGCTGGGAGTGGGCTTTCAACGCGCCGGCCACGCCGGCGTACATGGCGGCGATGAAGAATGCGCGGAGCTTGTAGCCGAACAGGTTCACGCCGAGCAGCTCAGCCGCCAGGTCGCTATCGCGGATGGAGACAAACGCCCGGCCCAGACGCGATCGCGAGATGTTGGCGGCCAGGACGGTGGTGACGATCAGGACGCCCAGCGTGATATAGATATAGCGGGCCGGTTCGTCAAAGGCAAAGTCGCCGATCTTTGGGACGGGAGTGGAGATGCGCCCCTCGGTGCCGCCCAGATATTCCGGAAAAGTGTATCTGGTCAACCACGGAATGATGAACTGGGCGGCCAACGTGGCCATTGCCAGGTAGAAGCCCTTGACACGCAGCGAGGGCAATCCAAAAATCAACCCGGCCAGCCCTGCCCCCAGCGCCGCAATCGGCAGGGCCACGAAGAACGAAAAGCCCAGGTACGTGACGCATAAGGTGGAGACGTATCCGCCCACCAGCATGAAGGCCGCCTGCCCCAGCGAGATTTGCCCGGTATACCCGACCAGAATGTTCAGTCCCTGCACGGCGATGATCCAATAGCCGATACGGTTGGCCTGAATGACGAAAGCAGGCGGCGCCCAATAAGGCGAGGTCGCGACAGCGCCAATGGATGCAAACAACAAGACCCAGTGCCAGGGCTTTCGCAGGAAGGACATGTCCTGTTGATAGCTGCGATCAAAATCGCCAGAAGGACGCATAACGCCCATGCCCTATTCTCCTTAAATCCTTTCGATACGCTTCTGTCCGAACAGCCCTTCAGGCCGGATGAGTAGGACGATGAGCAGCAGCACGTAGGGCGCGATATCCGACGAGTTGCGTATCTCGATCAGTCTGGATGCACTGACAAATTCCTGCGCCAGCCCCACGGCGATACCGCCCACGATTGCGCCGCCGAGTGAGTCTACGCCGCCCAAAAGAAGCGCTGGAAAAGCCACCAACACAACGGTCGACAGGCTGAGACTGACACCGGTCAGCATCGCCAAGAGCACCCCGCCTGCCGTGGCAATCATTCCGGCAATCGCCCACGAAAGTCCGAAGACACGCGGGACGTTGATGCCGACGCTGCGCGCCAGTTCATGGTCTTCCGCCGTGGCGCGCATCGCCAGGCCAGTGCGGCTGAGCTTGAAGAACAACGCAAACAAGATCGCGCCGACGATCGCCACGCCAAAGGCCACCACGCGCGTCTTTTGAATGTGAATCGCCCCGCCGAAGGCCAGATCAAACGGGATATTGAAAGACTCGGTGGGCGGGAAGGGCTTGGGAAAGTTACCTTGAGGCTCGATGCCAAAGAGAATGCTGACGACACCCTCGATGAATTGCGCCAGGCCAAGCGTCATCAAGATAATCGACAGAAGGGGTTGCCCCGCCATGGGGCGCAGGGTAAGCCGCTCGACGAGAAAGCCAACCCATACGGCCACCACCAGGGCGGCAAGGACGGCAAACCCCAACGGCAGATTGAATAACTCACCGCCCTTTTCCTGGGCACCGGCGAACCACCACACCACGAATGCGCCGAGCATCACCAGAGAGCCTTGCGCGAAGTTGAAGACTTCGGATGATTTATAGATCAGCACCAGGCCCAGCGCGATGAGGCCCAGCACCCCGCCGTTGAGAAGACCGGTTACGATTGCCTGCGGTACAAGCGGCCAGTTCATGGTGTGACTGACTCCTCCAGTGTCATGATGTGGACGGTCGTCTCGACAACCCCCTCACGCCCGTCGCGGTAACGCACCTCAGCCTGCACGCGCACTTCCTGGCCGCCGTCGTACATCGCCACCAGCATGTCCCGGTAGCGTTCGCTACACCGGTCTCGCCGCAGTTTGCGGGTCCGAGTCAGCTCACCTTCATCGGCATCGAACTCCTTGTGCAGCAGCACGAACTTGCGCACGCGCGCCGCTGGCGGCAAGGTGCGATTGACCTGCTCGACCTCTTTCCGGATCAATTCGTAGACCTCCGGTTTCTGAGAGAGGTCTACGAAAGTCGTGTAGGCCAGGCCGCGCTTCTCGGCCCAGTGACCGACGTTTTCAAAGTCGATGTTGATCAAGGCCGTCACGAAGGCTTTGTCGGCCCCGCCCACCGTCATGACGTCGCGGATATAAGGGTTGAACTTGAGTCGCCCTTCGATATACTGTGGCGAATATTTCTGGCCGCCGGCCAGCTCGATCAATTCTTTCACACGATCGAGATAGATCAGATGACCGTCTGGCCCGAAGTGACCGGCGTCGCCGGTGCGAAACCAGCGGCGGCCTTCCTCGTCAGTGAACAAGGCTCTGGCGGTGGCTTCGGGATTCTTGTAATAGCCTTGAAAGACTGTCACACTACTCACGTGAATTTCGCCGGCATCGGAGATGCGAAGCTCCACGCCGGGAGGCGGCACGCCTACCGTCTCGAACTTCACGTCGTCTCCGATGTGCAGGGTGTGCGTCTGCGCCTCGGTCGAGCCGTACAGTTGCTTGATGCTGACGCCGATGGCGCGGAAAAAGCGTATGACATCCGGGCTGAGCGCCGCGCCGGACGAATAGGCCGACGTAACACGGGTCAGTCCCAACTTGTCGCGCAGGGGGTGGAAGACGGCGAACTCTCCCAACGCGTGAAGGAGCCGCCAGAGCAGCCCCACCGGTTGGCGCTGCTCGAATCGCAGGCCGGCCACCTTGTATCCGACGGGCATAAACATCCTGTACAACCAGCGGTTCAGCCATGAACACTCGGCCATTCTGACTTGCACCAACGCCACCAGGTTTTCCCACAGGCGGGCGCTGAAGAGCAGCGAATGGGGGGCGATTTCGCGAATATTCTCCTGCACCGTTTCCGGCGCTTCGGGAAAGTTGACCACCACGCCGAATCGCAAGTGATACGTCAGACCCAGAGCGTTTTCAGTGATCCAGGCCGGTGGCAGGAACGACACATATTCATCTGTCGGCCCGCGCGGGTCGATCTGCACACCCTGGTCGGCGCCGAGGATAAGATTCGAGTGGCTGATCATGGCCCCCTTCGGCTGGCCGGTGGTTCCCGAGGTGTAGCAGAATACCGCCAGGTCGTCGCCCTGCCCTTCGCCGACGGAACGGTCGAACAGATCGGGCTGTTCCGCGTCGAGCGACTGCCCTAGGGCCTGCACGGCTTCGAAGCTCATCAGCCACGGATCGCTGTAACTCCACAGGCCCTTGTCGTCCCAGTAGATCACGCGGCGTACGGCCGGAATCTGATCCCGGATGTCGAGGAATTTGTCGCACTGCTCCTGGTCTTTCGCGAAGACCAACACGGTATCCGAGTGCTGGACGATGTGCTGGATCTCGGCAGGGATGCTGTCGGTGAAAATGCCAACCGCGACCCCGCCCGCCGCCTGGATGGCCAACTGCGTCCAGAAGTATTGCGGGTCATTGTCGCCGATGATGCACACTTTTTCACCGCGTTGCAGGCCCAGGCGGATCAAGCCCAGTGTCAAGCGCCTTACCTGTTCGTACGATTGCTGCCAGGTATACTCGCGCCAGATGCCCTTGTCTTTCTGGCGCATGGCGACCCTATGAGCGCCGAATTTGGGGCGGGCAGCCACCAGGCACTTGGGCAGGGTATCTACGGCGTCCATATCACTCCACCTCCCCCAGGTAAGCCTTGATCACAGCCGGGTTGTGCCGGATTTCGTCCGGTTTCCCCTCGGCGATCTTCACGCCGAAGTCCAGCACGACCACCCGGTCGGCGATGTCCATGACCAACCCCATGTCATGCTCGATGAGCAAGATCGTCATCTTCTGGCGCTCGTGGATGTCCAGGATGAAGCGGGCCATGTCTTCCTTCTCCTCGACGTTCATCCCGGTCATCGGCTCGTCGAGAAGGAGCAAGCGAGGCTCCAGCGCCAGCGCCCGACCCAGTTCCACGCGCTTGCGCAGGCCGTAGGGCAGCGCGCCGACGATCGCCTTGCGGATGTGCTCGATTTCAAGGAAGTCGATGATGTCTTCCACGACCTGGCGATGGGCGATGTCTTCGCGGCGGGCCGCCCCCCAGTAGAGGAGACATTGAAGCAGGCCGGCGCGCATATGAACATGGCGCGCCGCCAACAGGTTGTCCAGTGTGCTGAGACCGGTGTACAGGGCGAGATTCTGAAAGGTGCGCGCGATGCCCCACTGGGCGATGCGATGTCGCGGCACGCGTCTGAGGTCGCGTCCTTCGAAAATAATCCGGCCTTTATCGGGTTCGTAGAAGCGGTTGAGGCAGTTCAGCGTCGAGGTCTTGCCCGCGCCGTTGGGGCCGATGAGGGCAAGGATTTCGCCACGGCAAACGTCGAAGCTGACGTCGTTGAGCGCCGTGGTGCCACCGAAACTGAGTGAAACATCCTGCACGGACAGGTGAACGGAGTCTTCGGCCATGTGTGTCCTACATTAGAGACACTTCGTTCTGTCGCTTCGGATGGCGGAGAGGGCCAGGATATACTTCGTCAGCACCTCTTGCAAGACTAAGTGATCTGTTTTCGTGCGATATGAAAGGCTGAGGCCAACCCTTACTTCAAGCGCACCTCGCGCTCGAGGTAGCCATTCAGGTAAGCGACGGCCCGATTGACATAGGCCCTCATTTCAGACCGAGCGGTCTGATAGTGACAGGATACTCGCGCAGAGGCGAGTTGTCAAGGTTCCGATTCTGTACGTTCTGTACACCGCCGCCACAACTGCCGGGTCAGGCAAGCGCGATTTTGCACATCGACCCGACTGTGTCACAATTGCCAGGGCGAGGTGGACAATGAGACTCGGGATCAATCTTGGCTATTCTGGCGCAACCCTCAACCTGCCGATGGACTGGATCCAGGAAGCCGATCGCCTGGGCGTGTATGCGGTGTGGACGGCCGAAGCGTACGGCTCGGATTGCATCGCGCCCCTGGCGTGGATCGGCGCGCTCACGAAACGGATCCGTCTCGGCACGGCCATCATGCAAATGCCGGCGCGCACGCCGGCGAACGCGGCGATGACGGCGATGACGCTGGATCAGCTGTCGGGCGGACGTTTTCTGATGGGATTGGGCATGTCCGGCCCGCAAGTCGTCGAGGGCTGGCACGGTCAGGCGTACGGCAAGCCCCTGGCCAGAACCCGCGAATACGTCGGTATTATACGCGCGATCTTCAAACGCGAGAAGCCGCTCGTCCACGACGGCGAACATTATCAGATCCCCTATCGCGGCGCTGATGCGACCGGGTTGGGCAAGCCGCTGAAGAGTACGCTGCACGGAAGACCCGACATTCCGATCTACCTGGCCGCGATCGGGCCGAAGAACGTCGAGCTCGCCGCCGAGATCGGCGACGGCTGGCTGCCGATCTTTTTCGCGCCACGCCACTACGACTCGGCCTACAAGGAGCACGTCGAGGCCGGGCTGGCGAAGGCTGGTAAGCGTCCTGAACAACTTGATATCGCGCCGTCCGTCATCGTCGCGCTGGGCGAAGATGTCGATGCCTGCCGGAGTCTCGTCAAGCCTATCTTGGCGCTGTACATCGGTGGCATGGGCGCGCGCGGCAAGAACTTCTACAACGACCTGGCCTGCCGTTACGGCTACGAGGCGGCTGCGAAAGAGATTCAAGACCTTTATCTCGTTGGCCGGAAAGACGAAGCCATCGCCGCCGTGCCCGATGCGCTCGTCGACGACGTCGCGCTGTGCGGCCCGCAGGCGCGCATCGCCGAACGGCTAGAGCTGTGGCGCCAGTGCCCGGTCACCACACTCAACATCACGACGTTCACGATCGACGGACTGCGCGCGATGGTCGAGCTGGTGATGTGAACATCACCGGTGAACGTTCGTATCGCCAACTCAGGTCTTCTTCGCTTTCTCGCGCTCCTGCAGCGCCCGCCACATGATCTTGCCGGTAGCCGACTTGGGCAGAGTGTCCACGAACTCTACGATACGCGGATATTTGTAGGCCGCCATGTTCTGGGCCGCCCAGTCGATGATGTCCTGCTCGGTGACCGTGCCGTGGGCGTCTGGCTTGAGCACGACCAGCGCTTTGACGGTCTCGCCGCGACGGGCATCCTCGACGCCGATGATGCAAGCCTCCTGGATCGCCGGATGCTGGTACATCATAACCTCCACTTCCGCCGGCCAGACCTTGTAACCGGCGGCGTTGATCATGCGCTTCAGGCGATCCACAATGAAGAAGTAACCGTCCTCGTCGATGCAGCCCAGGTCGCCGGTACGGAAAAAGCGCTTGCCGTCCATGTCGAGGAAGGCCTCCTCAGTCGCGCGCGGGTTGTTCCAGTAACCGAGGAATACTTGGGGGCCTGAAACCACGATCTCGCCTACCTCGCCCGGCGGCAGCTCGCGGAAGGTCTCGATATCCACCACGCGCGCCTCGGTGTCGAAGATAGGAATGCCGAGGCATTGTTTTTTGGGTCGATCGGGCGGATTGATGTGGGTCGGCGCCATGGTCTCCGTAAGCCCGTAGCCCTCGACGTAGGTGAGGCCGCACAGGTCCTGCAGGCGCTGGGCGATGGCTTCGGGCATCGCAGCGCCGCCGCCGGCCACGTGCATGATGCTGGATAGATCGAATTCCGTGACTTTGGGGTTGCTCAGAAAATCCACGATCATCGTCGGAATGTTGGTCCAGCCGGTTACTTTGTAACGCTGGATCAGCTGGCCCGCCACCTCGCGGTCCCAGCGCGGCAGCAAGACCACGGTGCTGCCGCTATACAGGGGACTATTCATACTGCCCTGCATGCCGGTGACATGAAAGAATGGTAACACCGCCAGTGCCACCGCGTCCTGGTTGGTCTGGAACCACTCGACATTCGCCACCAGCGTGTGCATCACCGTGCGGTGAGTATGCATGCAGCCTTTGGGACGACCCGTAGTGCCGGAAGTATAGGGCATGACGCACAAATCATCCGGCCCGGCGATCAGCGGCCCGGGGCGGTGATTGCGTGCCAGAGCCTCGCTCCACAAAGTCACGCCCGCATCCCGGATGTTCTGTCGTGGCGCGCTGATGAATTCGGGCACGCGCAGGTCGGTCGCTTGCCTGAGGTAGTCCGAATAGGCAGCCAGCACCACTTGCTTGAGACCCTCGCTAATGAGCGGCTTCACCTGCGGATACAGTTCCTGGGAAGTCACCATCGTGGTGGCCCCGCTGTCGGTCACGTAAGAGCGCAGCTCGTGGGTGAGGTTCATGGGATTGATAGGCACCACCACCGCATTGGCGCGCAGGATGGCGTAAAAGGCCAGCACGAATTGGGGGCTGTTTTGCATGAACAGCAGCACCCGGTCGCCCTTTTTGATGCCGCACTCGTGCTCCAGAAATCCCGCCAGACGTTCGGCCCCATCCTTGAATTCGGCGAAGCTGATCGCCGTGTCGTAGTAAATGAGGTAGGGCTTGTTCGGGTAGCGCGTGGCCGAGACTTCCACGTTGTAAAACAGGTTGGTCTCGGGCGCCGTCAGGTGACGCGGTACGGTTCTGGGCCAATGGGCGAAATGTCGTTGCGACACGGCTCTTCCTCCCCTTATCCTCCCTGATTGGAAAGCCCCTACTGCTTGTAGCGGCGCAGCTCCAGCTTGCCGATGGTGTTGCGATGCACCTCGTCCGGTCCGTCGGCCAGGCGTAGCGAACGCGCGTGCGCGTAGGCCGAGGCAAGTCCGAAGTCGTCGCACACGCCAGCGCCGCCGTGGGCCTGAATGGCCCAGTCGATGACCTGGCAGGCCATATGGGGAGCCGCCACCTTGATCATGGCGATTTCCTTGGCCGCGACTTTGTTGCCCACCGTATCCATCATGTGGGCAGCATTGAGTACCAGGAGGCGCGCCTGATCGATGAGGATGCGGGCGTTGGCGATGCGCTCCAGTGTCACCGTCTGCTCCGCCACGGGACGGCCGAAGGTCACGCGCTTCAGAGTACGCTTGCACATCTTCTCGAGCGCCCGCTCGGCCAGGCCGATGAGGCGCATGCAGTGGTGAATTCGACCTGGCCCCAGACGTCCCTGCGCGATCTCGAAACCGCGCCCCTCGCCCAGCAAGATGTTGGAAACCGGCACGCGCACGTCTTCAAAGGTCATCTCGGCGTGCCCGTGGGGCGCGTCGTCGTAGCCGAACACTGGCAGGTTGCGCACCACTTTGACGCCGGGGGTTTCCATAGGGACGATGATCATGGACTGTTGCCTGTGCCGATCGGGATTATCCGGATCGGTCTTGCCCATGAAAATGAGCACCTTGCAGCGCGGATCGCCGCCGCCCGACGCCCACCATTTGCGAGCATTGATGACGTAATGATCCCCATCGCGCACGATGCGCGCCTGGATGTTGGTCGCGTCCGACGAGGCCGTGCCAGGCTCGGTCATGGCGAAGGCGGAGCGGATCTTTCCTTCCAGCAAGGGTTCCAGCCATTGCTTCTTATGTTCCGCCGTGCCGTAACGCACCAACACTTCCATGTTACCGGTGTCGGGGGCGCCGCAGTTGAACGCCTCGGGCGCAATGGGGGAGCGTCCCATGATCTCGCATAGGGGCGCATACTCCAGGTTGGTCAGCCCTGCGCCGTATTCCGACTCAGGCAAGAACAGGTTCCATAGACCCTGTGCGCGCGCCTTTTCCTTCAGTTCCTCCATGATCTTCGTCGGCACCCAGGCGTTGCCCTTGCGGCGATTCTCCTCCACCTCGGCGACGAACTTTTCTTCGCTCGGATAGATGTATTCATCCATGAAGGCGTTGAGCTTTGCCTGCAACGCTTGAGTGCGTTCCGAATACGTGAAGTCCATTGGCCTTCCTCCTGTCGGTCGGCGGATGTGGGTCGACGGCGAAAGCGCCTGCCGCGCTCAATTCCTCTCGGCCATGATTCTCTCCACTTGACGCCAGGCTGCCTCGCTGAGAGCGCGCGCGCGGCGACCGGTCTCCAGGGCATTCTGGTTCGAGGCGTTTCCCTGCAACGCCCGCGCCAGCACCCCCTGCAAAATGGCGGCGAGCCGAAACATGTTGAACGCCATATAGTATTCCCATTCGTGCTCCGGCACAGGCTCGCGCCCCACACGGCGACAATAGGCTGCCACGTATTCCGCCTCGCTTGGGATACCCAGAGCCTTGACGTCCGCGCCCGCCAGACCACGGAACTCACCCGGCGACATGCGCCAAACGATGCAGTGGTAGGCGAAGTCGGACATGGGGTGCCCCAGGGTGGACAATTCCCAATCGAGCACCGCCAGGGCGCGCGGCTCCCTGGGATGGAAAACGACGTTGTCGATGCGGAAATCGCCGTGCACGATGCGGGTCTCGTCATCGGCGGGAATATGCTGCGGCAACCAGTCGATGAGATTGTCCATGGCCTCGATGGTCTCGGTCTCCGAGGCGCGATACTGTTTGGCCCAACGGTTGATCTGGCGCGCAAAGTAGCTGCCCGGTTTGCCGTAGTCTCCCAGACCGACAGCCTGGTAGTCAACGCGATGCAGTGCGGCGATGACCCGGTTCATCTCGTCGAAGATGGACGCGCGCTCAGCCGGCGTCGCCCCCGGTAGAGCGGGATCCCAAAAGATGCGGCCCTCGACATACTCCATAATGTAGAACGCCGTGCCGATCACCGATTCATCTGTGCACAGCGCGTACGTCTTCGCCACAGGCACGTCGGTCGCGGCCAGCGCGGTGATGACGCGGTATTCGCGATCGACCGCGTGGGCAGAAGGCAGTAGCCTGCCGGGGGGCTTCCTGCGCATCACATAGGATTTGCCGCCGGCGCGGACGAGATACGTCGGGTTGGACTGCCCGCCCTTGAACTGCTCCACTTCGATCGGACCGGCAAAATCCTCCACGTTCTGACGCATGTACTCGGCCAACCGCTCTGTGTCGAAGCGGTGCGCTTCCCGAACTGACGTCGTGCCTACGAGACTTCTGCTCACGCCGTTTCTCCCTTCTTGCGCGCCCGCGCCTGCAATTCCGCAATTATCGAGACCTCAGATCAGCTTGACGAGTTGCTTGCCGAGGTTTTTGCCAGCCAACATTCCGATGAAAGCTTCCGGCGCGCTTCGCAGTCCTTCGGCCACCGTCTCGCGATACTTGATCTTTCCTTCGGACACCCATTGAGCCAGCTCCTTGATCACGACCGGCCAGCGCGCCGAATGATCAAAGATGAGGAAGCCTTGCAGCTTGATGCGATTGATCAGCAGGCTGCGAGTGTTTTTCACGCCGTACGGCTGGGTGGCGTTGTACTGCGAGATCACTCCGCACAGCGGGATGCGCCCGAACGGGTTCATGCGGCGCAGGATGGTATCCAGTATTTCGCCACCCACGTTGTCGAAGTAGACGTCGATACCCTGGGGCGTGGCTTCCTTCACATCTTCCCACAACCGGCCCGTTTTGTAGTCCACGCAGGCATCGAAGCCCAATTCTTCGACTACGTAGCGGCATTTTTCCGGCCCGCCGGCAATACCCACGGTGCGACAACCGTGAATCCTGGCGATCTGTCCGACTACACCGCCGACCGCGCCGCCGGCGGCCGACACGACCACCGTCTCGCCGCTCTTCGGCTGCCCAATATCGAGCAACCCGACATACGCCGTCACGCCGGGCATACCCACGACGCCCAGGTAAGCCGAAAGCGGGAGGTTGCGGTCCGTGATCTTACGTACGCCCGCGCCGTCGCTCACAGCATAGAGCTGCCAGCCGAAGTTACCCACGACCATGTCGCCCGCTTTGAACTTCGGATGGCGCGAGGTCACCACTTGGCCCACGGCGCCGCCGATCATCACCTCGCCCAACTCAACCGGCTTGGCGTACGACTTCGCCTCGCTCATGCGACCGCGCATGTAGGGATCGAGTGAGAGATAGTGACTGCGCACCAGGAACTGCCCGTCGCCGATTTCCGGCACGGCCGTCTCAACCCACCGGAAGTCACTTGTCTGCGGCGCGCCGGTCGGGCGATGAGCCAGAAGGATCTGTTGATTCAGCTCGCTCATGCATTTTTCCTCTTGGATCGGGACGATGTCCTATGCCGGCGGCGACGCAGCTTGAAGGTGCCGATGGCCTTGGCCACGAGCCGGCCGCTGTCGTCGCGTACCTCGCCTTCGCAAAACACCAGTGCGCGGCCGTTACGCAGCACCCGGCCCTCGGCTGTCAGCCGGCCCGCGCCAGACTTCATGAAGTTAACCGACATCTCCACCGTCACTACTCCCTCGGCATGATCGTTGACGCTGCGTGCCGCCGCGGCCATCGACACGTCGAGCAGCGCCACGACCACGGCGCCGTGGGCCACTTCCCAACTGTTCGTAAGCTCGTGCCGAACATCGAGCGACACCACGGCCCGCCCCTTTTCCCGATGCTCGGCTTGCACGCCCAACAGCTCGAGGAAGGGGATAGACAGGCCAAAGAACGATTTTTCCACAAGGCACCATCACGCGATCGATGCGCCGCCGTCCACGACGATGGTCTGGCCGGTGATGTGGCGCGAGGCTTCGGAAGCCAGGAACGCGATCACACCTTTCAAATCCTCGTCACCTCCGATCCGCTGGAGCGGTGTCGCGGCGATGACGGCCGGCGTTATCTGCTCCAGTACTCCCCGCGACATCTTGGTGGGGAAAAACCCAGGACAGATGGCGTTCACGTTGATATTGTACTTCCCCCACTCCGCCGCCAACGCGCGCGTGAAATTGACCACGGCACCCTTACTGGTGTTGTAGGCGATGGTCCTCACACCTAGCGAATTGCCGCTCAACCCGGAGACCGAAGCGATGTTCACGATCTTACCCGCGCGCTTCGGAATCATGCAGCGCTTTCCCACCTCCTGTGTCAAGAAGAACAGGCCATTGACGTTGAGGTTGATCACCTTGTGCCAGCCCTCGGCCGGATAATCCTCGGCCGGCGCGCCCCATGTCGCCCCGGCGTTGTTGACCAGAATATCGATGTCGCCGAGTCCGCTCACAACCTGATCGACCAGACCGGGAATAGTATCGAACTTGGACAGGTCGTTGACGATAGTCAGGGCATCGATGCCCAGCTTCTCCAGATGGGCGGCCGCCTGCTCCAGCTCGGCCGATTTGCGCGCGGTGATCGCCACCCTGGCGCCCATTTCGCCCAGGGCTTCGGCCATCTGCAGTCCCAGCCCACGCGAACCGCCGGTAATGAGAGCCGCTTTGCCGCCGATATCAAATAGCTCCTTCACGCCCATTCTGGATTCCTTTCTGCGTTCCCCTTACGCCACTTCGAACAGGCCGGCGGCTCCCATGCCGCCGCCGACGCACATGGTGGTTACGACGTACTTCGCGCCACGGCGCTTGCCCTCGATCAGTGCGTGGCCCACCAGACGCGCGCCGGATACACCGTAGGGATGCCCCACGGCGATCGCGCCGCCGTCGACGTTGAGCATGTCGTTTGGAATGCCGAGGCGGTCGCGGCAATAGATCACCTGCACGGCAAAGGCTTCGTTCATCTCCCACAAATCGATATCCTCTATCCTCTTGCCCGCCCGCTCGAGCAGCTTCGGAACCGCGAAGACGGGACCAATGCCCATCTCATCAGGCTCACAACCGGCCACGGCGAAGCCACGGAAGATGCCCAGCGGCTGCAACCCTTTCTTCTCGGCAACTTTGGCATTCATCACCACCGCAGCCGAAGCGCCATCGGAGAACTGGCTGGCGTTGCCGGCGGCGATCACGCCGCCCGGCAGCGCCGGCCTGATCTTGGACACACCTTCGTAGGTGGTGTCGGGACGGATACCCTCGTCTGCCGCGAGTGTCACCTCTTTTGTATACAGGCGACCGGACGCCTTATCCGCCACACCCATCGTCACCGTGATCGGCACGATTTCATCATCGAACTTGCCCGCGGCCGCGGCTGCCGCCGCGCGTTGCTGGCTCTGCACGCCGTACTCGTCCTGTTTTTCGCGCGGAATGTTGTAGCGCTGGGACACGTTCTCCGCCGTCTGCAACATCGACCAGAAGATCTCTGGCTTTTTCTCCAGCAGCCAGGGTTCGCGCGCCATATGTCTGTTCGCCTCGTTCTGCACGCAGGAGATGGACTCCACACCGCCGGCCACGAAGATGTCCCCTTCGCCGGCTATGATGCGCTGGGCGGCCATGACGATCGTCTGCAGGCCGGACGAGCAGAAGCGGTTGACCGTCGCACCCGGCACCGTGACCGGGCACCCGGCGCGCAGCGCGATCTGACGGGCGATGTTGCCGCCAGTGGTGCCTTCAGGGAGGGCACAGCCCATCAACACATCCTCGACCTCCCCCGGGTCGAGTTCGGCGCGTTCGATGGCATGCTTGACGACATGTCCGCCGATCGTCGCGCCGTGGGTCATGTTGAGCGATCCGCGCCAGGATTTGGCCAGGCCGGTGCGTGCGGTAGAAACGACTACTGCTTCGTTCATGATGTCACTCCTGGAGAATGAGAGGACCCATCAACCCTCGGAGCGCAGACAAGGTGCTCGTCTTGTGCGCTCCGAGGGTCAACCGTTGAACGTTTTGCCTTCCTCGGCCAGCTTGGCCAGCAGAGGCGCAGGCTCCCAGGACTTCGGGTCGGCGTGCGAGTTTTGAGCAAAGCGGCCCATGGCGCGCACGACGCTGTACAGGCCGACCGTATCGGCATAGAACATAGGCCCCCCCCGGTGCAGCGGGAAACCATAACCGGTCAGGTAAACCATGTCGATGTCGGAGGCACGCTGCGCAATGCCCTCTTCGAGGAGGCGCGCGCCTTCGTTCACCAGGGCGAAGACGCAGCGCGCGACGATTTCCTCGTCGCTGATCGGGCGCGAGGTGATGCCGATCTCTTTGCGGTAATTATCGATCAATTCTTCCACCGCCGGATCGGGAATGGCGTCGCGCCGGCCGGCCTCGTAGCGGTACCAGCCCATGCCGGTTTTCTGCCCAAAGCGGCCCTGCTCGCACAGACGATCCGCGATCTTGGAATAGTGCACGTGCGGCTTCTCGACGTAGCGGCGCTTGCGGATGGCCCAGCCGATGTCGTTGCCGGCCAGGTCGCCGACCCGAAACACCCCCATAGCGAAGCCGAACTTCTCAAGGGCCTGATCCACCTGCTGCGGCGAGGCCCCTTCTTCGAGCAGGAACAAGGCCTGCCGCGAGTAAGGCTCGAGCATGCGATTGCCAATGAAACCATCGCACACGCCCGACACGACTGCGGTTTTCTTGATCGTCTTGGCTAACTGCATCACGGTCGCCAGCACATCCTTGGCGGTTTTCTCACCGCGCACCACTTCCAGCAGCTTCATGACGTTGGCCGGGCTGAAGAAATGGGTGCCGACTACATCTTGGGGCCGTTTGGTGAAAGCGGCGATCTTGTTCACGTCGAGCGTGGAGGTGTTGGTGGCCAGGATAGCACCGGCTTTTGCCAGCTCGTCGAGCGTCTTGAACACGCTCTCCTTGACGCCCATGTCTTCGAATACCGCCTCGATCACCAGGTCGGCGTCCTGGATGTCGTCGTAAGACAGCGTCGGCTGGAGCAACCCCATCCGCTCCTCCAACTGATCGGGCGTCAGTCTGCCCTTCTTCATCGAATTCTCGTAGTTCTTGCGAATGGTTGAGACGCCCCTATCAAGTGCCTCTTGTTTTATCTCGAGGAGTGTCACGGGGATACCGGCGTTGAGGAAGTTCATGCTGATGCCGCCGCCCATCGTGCCGGCGCCGATGATCGCGACTTTCCTGATCGGGCGCGTCGGCGTGTCCTCCGGTACATCCGGAATCTTGGAGGCCGCACGCTCGGCGAAGAAGGCGTGACGCAGCGCCTTAGACTCGGGCGTTTCCATCAGATACGCGAATAGCTCGCGCTCGACCTGTAAGCCCTCATCGAAGGGTTTGGACACGGCAGCCGCAACGGCGTCCACACATTTGAGCGGCGCGGGGAGATTCTTCGCCGCCACGGCGATGTTGTTTCGGGCGAACTGGAGGAAGCCTTCTGCGTTTGAGGTGTCGATCTCGATGTCACGCACGCGTTTGAGCGGCAGCTTCTGCGCCACGACCTTCTCGGCGAAGGCGAGCGCGCCCTCGAGCAGATCGCCCTCGATGATCTCGTCGAACAGCGCGGTCCCTTTGAATTGCTCGGAGGGAAAAGTGGCGCCAGACACGATCATGTTCAGCGCAGCCTCCACGCCGATGGCGCGCGGCAGGCGCTGGGTGCCCCCGGAGCCGGGTAGGAGACCGAGTTTGACTTCAGGCATGGCAATCTGGGCACCGGGAGCGGCGACACGGTAATGGCAGCCCAGCGCCAGCTCCAGCCCGCCGCCCATGCAAATGCCGCCGATGGCGGCAATGACCGGCTTCGCGCTATCCTCGACGACGCGAATCACTGTGCGCAACGTCGGCTCTGCCGCCACCTTAGGTGTGTTGAACTCGCGGATGTCGGCGCCGCCGGAGAAACCTTTGCCGGCGCCGATCAGAACGACGGCCTTCACCTGGGGATCGGCCCGCGCCCGATCAATGCCGGCGACAATGCCGCTACGCACATCATAGCCGAGGCCATTCACCGGCGGGTTGTCCAAAGTGATGACGGCTACCGTATCGTGCGACTGATACCGAGTGTGATTCATGTTTCGCTCCTTCGGAATCGCTCCATGGTGATAAGCGCGGACTGGGTGAATTCACGGATGGCAATCGTCCGACCCGCGCTGGCTGAGACAACACAGGCGCACCCTGGTCATACTTCAGGCAGCACCACTATCTTGCCTTTGGCTTGACGCTGCACCAGCCGCGCCATGGCGGTGGGCGCGTCTGCCAGCGACACGCGCACGCTGATCACTGGCTTGATTTTTCCAGCGACGAGCCAGTCCACCAGTTGCTTGACGTTGCGCTGGTGACCGGCCGGATCGTGCTGCGTCCAGTCGCCCCAATACACGCCGATCACTGAGCGTTCCTTGAGCAGTGCTAGATTAAGCGGAATCTTGGGGATGTCTCCGGCGGCAAAAC
>DASSFZ010000213.1:0-10219 GCA_035693785.1 Anaerolineae bacterium
GGCAAATCCTTCGTGCCCGAATACGAGGCGCTGCTCGCCAGCACCGGCGAGGGCACACCTGCCGATCTCGCCGCCCGCTTCGGCATCGACATCCGCAAGCCGGACTTCTGGCGAGGCAGCCTAAACCTGATCGGCCAGCGCATCGATCGATATGTCGGCTTGTAGAAAGGATGAGGGATGAAGGATGAAGGATGAGATGTTCAAAGACTATCGAGACCACGTCGGCGTGCGGGCCGACAAGCACTTCAAGACGACGCTGTTTCAGGGCGACCACGTGATGGTCGGCCTCAACTGCCTGGAACCCGGGCAGACGCAGGAGGCGCACGCACACGCCGCCGCCGACAAGTTCTACTACGTCATCGAAGGCCGGGGCGCGTTCACGATTGGCGATGAGGTGCGCGAAGCCGGGCCGGGGATGATGGTCTGGGCGCCGGCGGGCGCCTCACACGGCGTCGAGAATCGAAGCGAAACCCGACTGACGCTCCTGGTCGGCATCGCGCCGCCGCCGAGGTGAGGCTGGACATTGGAGGTTGGAAGTTGGAGGTTGGAGGTTGGATGAGCGTGTTTTCACCGAGGCCGAACTTCGCCAGTACGATGGTACTAAAGGCAGGCCCGTATACATCGCCTGCAACGGTATCGTATACGATGTGAGCGACGCGCCGCTGTGGCGGACAGGCATGCACCAGGAACTGCACTACGCCGGCTTAGACCTGACACGCAGCCTGCGCAAAGCGCCGCACGATGGGCGCGTGTTCGAGCGAAAGTATGTCCGCGCGGTCGGCCGCCTGAAGAGCGAAGACTCGTAACTAAAATCTAACCGTTCTCATCCAATTTGTCTGGAGTTTGGCTTTATAATGGCGATAGATTGAATGGGCAGGGTGGTGTTCGATCCTGCCGGGTGGGCTAAGACTTGGGATTGACTTTCTGCTGGCACTTCTTCTCACAGGGCCTGGGACTTCGTCCTCGCGCAGGCGGCTTCTTGCGCGAGGACGTTGTTGTATTTGGAGTCGTTTGAAGTTGATATGAACGGCTCGCCGGAGGGCTTGAGCTGGCTCCGTCGAAGTGCGTATGCCCCAGCTCTATATATCACATACGGAGGATGTTCTGATGCGTAGCAAACTATCTGTAATTCCCGTTGTTGTGTCGGTTGTGCTGAGCCTATGGGCGCCGGTGAGCGGCGCGTCCGAGAACTTTGCTGAGAGCCAGCAAGGTCAAGTCGGACCGCGCCCCGTTGTCGCGTATGCAACCCGAAGCGACACCACGGTTGCCTTGCGCCGGATGCCGCAGATCCCACCTAGGCCGGCGGTTCTGGGCGAGATCTTTGAAACACGCCCACCCAAGCTCCTGCCCGGCCGCCAGGGGAGCTCGGGACCCTCGGGGCCTGACCCAGTGCTGCAGGGCCCGGTCCCAGGCGTGAGTGCGCCGACCACCGGCGCCAACTTCGAGGGTGTCAACAACGTCAACGGTGTGCTCCCGCCCGATACCGTGGGCGACATCGGCCCCAATCATTACGTCCAGATGGTCAATCTTTCCTTCGCTATCTGGGATCGGAATGGTAACAAGCTCTACGGCCCGGTCGACAACAACACGCTATGGCAGGGCTTCGGCGGCCCGTGTGCGGCGACTAACGACGGAGATCCTATCGTCCTCTATGACCACCTGGCCGACCGCTGGATGATGAGCCAGTTCGCGCTGCCGCGCTTCCCGCGTGGGCCGTTCTACCAGTGCATTGCCGTCTCTCAGACCGGCGACCCACTCGGTGCCTGGCACCGCTACGAGTTCAAGATCAGCGACAGCAAGCTGAACGACTATCCCAAGTTCGGCGTGTGGCCCGATGGCTACTACATGGGGGTCAACCAGTTCACGTGTAACTTCGTCTCCTGCAACTGGGCCGGCCAGGGCGTTGTGGTCTTCGAGCGCGACCAGATGTTGAACGGTCAGCCAGCGCGGATGGTGTACTTCGATCTATTCAACGTCGACTCCAACCTGGGCGGTATGCTTCCATCCGACCTCGACGGGTCGCCGCCGCCCTCAGGCGCCCCCAATGTCTTCAGCCAGGTCGATGACAACGCGTGGGGCTACTCGCCCGACCAGTTGCAGCTCTGGGAGCTTCGAGTCAACTGGACTAACCCGGCTAGCTCTACCTTCACTCACGCAGCTTCCTTGGGCACGGCTGCCTTCGACTCTAACATGTGTGGCTACTCCCGCAACTGCATCCCGCAGCCAGGGGGAACGAATGTGGATGCTATCTCCGACCGGTTGATGTACCGACTCCAATACCGCAACTTCGGCAGCCACCAGACGCTGGTGGTCAATCACACGGTGGATGTGAACGGTTCGAATCGCGCCGGCATTCGCTGGTACGAGCTGCGCAACACAGGCGGCGGCTGGGGCCTATACCAGACGGGCACTTACTCTCCGGATTCCCATCATCGCTGGATGGCCAGCATGGCGATGAACGGTGCGGGTGACATTGCCCTGGGATTTTCTGTGTCGAGCTCGTCGGCCTATCCGTCGATCCGTGCCACCGGCCGTCTGGATGGCGACTCCTTGGGCCAGATGACCCAGGGCGAGGTGGAGATCGCAACCGGCAGCGGCTACCAGACCCATAGCGCGGGGCGCTGGGGCGACTACAGCATGATGGCGGTTGACCCGGTGGATGACTGCACCTTTTGGTACACGCAGGAATACTACGCCGTAGTCGGCAGCGCTCCATGGCAGACACGCGTCGGCTCCTTCAAGCTGCGCGACTGCGGCCCGGCGAACAATCCGCCGACTGTGAGCATCGTGAACCCCGCTGAAGGCAGCACGGTCGTGGGCACGGTGACTGTCCAGATCGGCGCGACTGACACCGAAGACGCAGCGGGCACACTTACCGTCGAGTGGAACGTGGACGGCGGGGCCTGGCAGCCGGCGACCTATAACTCCATCAGCGGATATTACGAGGCAAGCTGGAACACGACCGGCGTCGGCGACGGATCCCATATGCTCAACGCGCGCGCCACAGACAGCGGAGGCAAAACGGGCACCGACAGCAATGCAGTTACGGTGGACAACGTCAACGATCCGCCGGTGGCTTCCTTCACTTATTCGTGCGGCGGCTTGACCTGCAACTTCGATGCCTCTGGCTCCTCCGATCCGGATGGGACGATCACCAGCTACGCCTGGGACTTCGGGGATGGGACGGCCGGTTCTGGCACCACTGCCAGCCACACCTATGCGGCTGCCGGCACCTACAACGTCACTCTCACCGTCACCGACGACGATGGCGCTACGGACGCACACACCCAGGGCGTGATGGTCAGCGACGGCGCGATCACCTTAACGGCAAATGGGTACAAGGTGAGGGGGTTGCAGAAGGCCGACCTGACGTGGAGCGGCGCTACCTCGCCAAATGTGGACATCTATCGAAACAACGCGCTGATAGCCACCACCGAGAACGACGGCTTCTACACCGATAACATCAACAACAGAGGCGGGGGTAGCTATACTTATAAGGTGTGTGAGGCGGGCACTAGCATCTGTTCCAATGAGGCGACGGTTACCTTTTAGTGGCGGCTGATGACATCTGTTGCAGGGTAACGGCGCAAGCAGGGGATGCGGCCACAGGCAGGCTGCATCCCCTGTTTTTGGCTCTGCCGACTTTGGTGGGAGATCCGTGCGGCGTGTCATTCCGAACGCAGTGAGGAATCTCTCGTCTGGCCGGCGAGCGCGGCGCACCGGGATCGAGATGCCTCGTCGTGCCTCCTCGGCATGACACGAGCGGTGCCGCCTGACTCGGCCATGTGCGGCGCGTCACCTTTGCAGCGTGTCATTCCGAACGTAGTGAGGAATCTCTCGTGCGACCGGCGAGTGCCGCGTGCCCGGGCCGAGACGCCTCGTCCTGCCTCCTCGGCATGATACGCCTGGCGCCGTCCGACTCGGCCACGTGCGGCGTGCACGGGGTAGTCAGTGAGCGGCTTCCGTTTGTATTTTCCTTCCGGTATGGTATAATCGCGCAAAGATTCACTTATGGCTCTTGCGACGGTGGGCAGCTTTGATCTGGCAAGGGCCTCCCTTTGTGACGCACCATTTGACGGCTTCACATCACGGGCACGGAGGACCGATGCGCGCGTTCAATAAGACGCGGACCCGGAGTATAATTCTTGTCTCGTCCCTGGTTGCACTGCTCCTGGCACTCTCTCTCCCCACTATTGCATTGGCCGAACCCGACGGCCCACCGTCTGCCCTCGAACCGGCTTCTCCTGTATCCGCCGCCATCGCCGATCTCCACACCGTCGTGCTCATCATCGCCGCCGGCGTGTTTGTCATCGTGGAGGGCTTGATCCTGTTTGCCGCCTTTCGCTTCCGCCGCCGGGCGAAGGACGCCGGCGAGCCACCCCAGATTCACGGCAATACGCGCCTCGAGATCGCCTGGACGGTCGCGCCGGCGGTCATCGTCGTGGCGCTGTTCGTGCTGGCGGTAAGGGCACAGCAAAATATGGATGCGGCCGCCTACTCGGCCGAACCCGGCGTGCCGATCTCCGTCGAGGTGATCGGTCATCAGTGGTGGTGGGAGTTTCACTATCCTGATCTGGGTGTCGCGACGGCGGGGCAGATGGTGATCCCCGTCGGGCGGGCCATCCATCTCAAGATCACCTCGGCGGACGTGATCCACAGTTTCTGGGTGCCTGAGCTGAGCGGCAAGACCGACGCGATACAGGGCGTGATCAATCAATCGCTGCTGAAGACCAGCCGGCCGGGCGACTATTACGGACAGTGCGCCGAGTTGTGCGGCGTCTCCCACGCCTACATGCGTCTGGTCATCACGGCGGTGTCCGAAGGCGAGTTTGCGGCGTGGGCGACAAGCCAAGCGAAGGATGCCGTCGAGCCTACCGAGGAGGCAGCGCAGGCCGGTCAACAAGTCTTCCAGAGCGCGGGCTGCGTTGGGTGTCATGTGATTCGAGGCGTGCCAGGTGCGGTGGGCAAGACGGGGCCGGACCTCACCCATGTCTACGGCCGCCCGTGCTTCGCCGGATGCACCCTGGCAACTACGCCCTACAACCTGGCGAAGTGGCTGGCCGACCCGCCGGCCGTCAAGGCCGGCTCGCTGATGCCCAACCTCAACCTGCCGCCGGCGGACATCGAGTCGCTCGTCGCGTATCTTCAGACTCTGAAATAAGGATGATACATGGCCACGATAACCGGTACGATTAGCGCCGTTGCGCCGCGCCGCCGAGGCAGCCTGATGGAATGGCTCACCACGGTCGATCACAAGAAGATCGGCCTGCTGTACGTGTGGTCTGCCTTCCTCTTCTTTATCGCCGGGGGCATCCAGGCCCTGCTCATCCGCCTGGAGCTGTCGCAGCCCGGCATGCAGGTCGTGGATCCCGAGGTGTACAACCAGCTCTTCACGATGCACGGGACGACGATGATCTTCCTGTTCGTCATCCCGATGTTCGCCGGCCTCGGCAATTACGTGGTTCCGATCATGATCGGCGCGCGTGACATGGCCTTCCCCAGGCTCAATGCCTTCTCGTACTGGCTGTTCCTGGCTGCCGGCGTCATGCTGTACAGCAGCTTCCTGTTCGAGTCCGGCGCCTCCAGCGCCGGGTGGACGGGCTACACGCCGCTGAGCACGACCGTGTTCACGCCGGGCGCCGGTGTGACCACGTGGATCTTGGGATTGCTGTTCGTCGGCACGTCGTCGCTGATGGGCGCGATCAACTTCATGGTCACGATCGTGAACCTGCGCTGCCCCGGCATGACCATGACGCGCATTCCGCTGCTCGCCTGGGCCATCCTGGCAACCTCGATGATGATCTTATTTTCCACGCCGGTGCTGACCGGCGCGCTGATCATCCTGCTCACCGACCGGCTGGCTATCACTTCGATCTTCTCTGCCGCCTCGGGCGTCGATCCCCGACTGTGGCAGCACATGTTCTGGTTCTATTCCCACCCCGCCGTGTATATCATGATCCTGCCGGCGATGGGCATCGTCTCCGAGGTGCTCCCGGTCTTCAGCCGGAAGCCGATCTTCGGCTACAAGGCCATCGCCTACTCGTCGCTGGCGATCGCCGTCATGGGCTTCCTGGTCTGGGCGCATCACATGTTCACGACCGGCATCGCGCCGCAGTTGAGGGTGTTCTTCATGATCGCGACGATGGCCATCGCCGTGCCGACCGGTGTCAAGATCTTCAACTGGATCGCGACCCTGTGGAGCGGCCATCTGTCCATCAAGACGCCGCTGCTGTTCGTGTTCGGCTTCCTGACGATGTTCGTGATCGGCGGCATCAGCGGCGTATTCCAGGCGATGGTGCCCGTCGATTTGCAGGTGCATGACACGTACTACGTCGTCGCGCATTTGCATTACGTTCTGTTCGGCGGGGCGGTGTTCGGCATCTTTGCCGGGCTTTACTATTGGCTGCCGAAGATGACCGGCTGGATGATGGACGAGCGCTGGGGCAAGCTCCAGTTCTGGCTGATGCTGATCGGGTTCAACTTGACTTTCTTCCCGATGCACCTCCTGGGGCTGATGGGCATGCCGCGCCGCATCGCCGACTACGGCGCGGACTTCGGCTGGACGCGCTACAACAGCCTGGCCACCACCGGCGCGTTCCTGATCGCCGCGTCGGCGCTCGTATTTATGATCAATCTCTACCTGAGCCACGAGCGCAGAGTCCCCGCCGGGAACGATCCGTGGGAGGGCAACACGCTGGAATGGGCGACGTCCTCGCCGCCGCCGGAGTACAACTTCGAGACTATCCCTACCGTTCACAGCGAGCGCCCGGTGCGCGACACGAGGATGGCGCATGGCAGCCAGCCCTGAGCCTCGACCTGAGTGCAGTGGAAGGGGTAGCTGAAGGATGATCAGCCCGGCAGCAGGTACGGTAGGCCGCGGGTTCCGCGCGCTGACACTGGCCGCCGTCGCGGTGACGTTTGTCCTGATCGTCGTCGGCGGCATTGTGCGCGTCACGGGGTCGGGGCTGGGCTGCCCGGACTGGCCGACCTGTCACGGCTACCTTATCCCTCCGCCCGGGCGCGAGCCGTGGATCGAGTTCTCTCACCGGCTGGTGGCGGGCGTGGTGAGTGTGCTCGTCGCGGCCATCGTCGTGGCTGCGTGGCGTTCGTATCGCTCCGATCGGGCCATCCTGCGACCGGCGCTGGCTGCCGCGGGTGCGCTGATCGTGCAAATTCTTCTGGGCGCCATCACCGTCGTCCTGGAGCTGCCTCCGTTGATCGTGTGGATTCACCTTGGCGCGGCGCTTCTCGTGTTCGCCTGCCTGATCGTCGTCGCCACGAACGCGCGCATGGCGGGCGGGTGGTCAAGTGGTCAAGTGGTCGGGTGGTCGGGTGGTCGGATGGAGGCGCGGCTCCGCTCTCGGATTCTTGGGCTCGCGCTGGCATCCGCGATCTCGATCTTGGTCTTGACGCTGCTGGGCGCGACCGTGGTGAATACCGGGGCGTCGCTGGCCTGCCCCGACTGGCCGTTGTGCCGGAGCGCGATCGTCCCGCCGTTGAGCGACCCGCTGGTCGTCGTGCACTTCACGCATCGCTTCGCCGCGCTTGCGGCGGGCATTCCGGTGTTGCTCTTCGCCGTCGAAGCGCGGCGTGTTCGCGCGCAGGCGCCTCGGGTGTCACGCGGCGCGCTGATTCTGCTCGGCCTGTTCGTGGCGCAGGTCGTCGTGGGCGGCTTGACGGCGCTGTGGTCGCTGCCGCTCATCCTGCGCGCCTTGCATCTGGCCGTGGCGGCGGCGGCGTGGGGCGTAGCCGTGGCGCTGGCCGTCGTCCTGGCGCGCAGCCGGCCGGTCACGTCCGAAGCGCCCGCGCAGGAGCGCCAGGGGCGGGCGGAGCCGGCGTCGAATGCGGGGGCTGCCCATCCGTCGACGGGCGGATCGGCTTTCAGGAAATACCTTTACCTGGCCAAGCCGTGGATCATCGCCTTGCTGCTGACGACGACGTTGACCTCGATGCTGATCGCCGGGCGGGGCAGCGTGTCGCTGCCGCTCGCCGTCTTCACGCTGATCGGCGGCGCGCTGGCCTCGGCGGGCGCGAACGCGATCAACTGCTACGTCGATCGTGACATCGACGGCCTGATGAGCCGCACGAAGAATCGCCCGATCCCGCGCCATCAACTCGATCCGCGCCGGGCGCTCGCGTTTGGATTGGTCGCCAGCAGCGCGTCCTTCGCCATCTTGCTGGTGTTCGTCAATCTGCTGGCGGCGACCCTGGCCGTGTTCGGGATCATCTACTACGTGTTCGTGTACACGCTGTGGCTGAAGCGCTCGACGCCGCACAACATCGTCATCGGCGGCATCGCCGGCGCCGTCCCGCCCCTGGTGGGCTGGGCGGCGGTGACAGGCCGCGTCGATCTGCTGGCGCTCTATCTGTTCCTGATCGTGTTCTACTGGACGCCGCCGCACACCTGGGCGCTGGCGATTCTCGTGCGCGGCGACTACGAGAAAGCCAACGTGCCCATGCTGCCCGTCGTGCGCGGCGAGGCTGAGACGCGCCGCCACATCTGGCTCTATTCGCTGCAGATGGTGGCGGTCACGCTGCTGCTGTTCGCCTTCCGCATGCTGGGCTGGGTCTATCTGGCGCTGGCGCTCGTGCTGAACGGGTTGTTCCTGTGGTACGCTTACCGCCTGACGCGCGAGATGGACAAGCCGGCCGCGCGTCGCTTGTATAAGTTCTCGCAGTTGTATCTGGCGCTGCTGTTTGTGGCCATGGTCGTCGATGCCAGCGCCCTGTCGTAAATCAATTATCGTGTTGGAGAAATCGCGCGTATGCTGACGGAACTCGTTTCGCAACTACAGATGCAGAGTGTGCTGACGGCCGGCGCGGCGCTGTCGGGCGTGCAGCAACAGGCGAGCGACGATGTCGTCAGGACGGTCACGTCCATCCTGCTGATTAGCGCATGTCTGCTGCCGATCTTGATGGCGGTCTTTGGCGCAGTCGTGATGCGCTTTCTGGGCTGGTTTACCGGCCCGCGCGAGGCCCAGGCGGACGAAGTGGTCTACGCCGAGCCGGCGCTCCCGTCGGGCGTCCATCTGCCTGCTTCGACGATCTGGCCGGCGGTACTGGCGTTCGGGCTGATGGGCCTGCTGTTCGCGATTCCGCTGGAAGGCTGGCTGGAAGCGATTGCTGCCCTGGTGGGCCTCGTCCTGACGGCGGTGGGTCTGATCGGCTGGATCGTGCTCGCGGTCCGAGAAGCCCGCGCACACGGCAGTTGATGCGGAGGATCGGCATGTCCAAGAACGTGCTTGCGGGTATTGCCATTCTGCTGGCATCCGGATTCGCGACCTGGCTGTTCTTGCCTATGGTCAGCGAGTCGCTGGCTGAGACACCCCCGCCACCCGAGCCGGTCATCGTCCAGATCGGGCCGATTCAGGTCAACATGATGTTATTCGTCCTGTTTTTCGCAGCCGGCGTGCCGTTCATGGGGCTGGTGATGGCTGTCGTCTTGCGCTGGCTAGGCAAATTCGTGCCCGCCAGGGCATCGACGCCTGCGCCTGCTCCCACCTCACGAAAGTCGCAGCCGTCCGCGCCTGCCGCGCAGGCCACCGCGCAGCCGGATCTGCCACTGGTTCAGAAGGCAATACTTATGCTGGTGATGCTTGGGGCGATCGGCTTTATCGTGTATCTCCTCTCGCTGGTGCTGCCTCCCGGCTTCACTGCGTTTTAGAGCGCTTCCAGGATGCTTTCCGCCCCCGGCCGGTGCGAGCCGAGGGGCTGAAACCGATCCGGATGGGCGCGGGTCTCCTAACCGCGCCCTTTTTCTGCACGCCACGCTGCTGGGTACATCCGCTGCACCTGCGACCCGCTGTATCGCCTGACCGGCGCGAATTACTCCGGCGCGTACACCTACACCTTCGCCTATGGCTACGATGCCGTGGGCAACCGCACCGTCCAGACCCGGACAATCACCTCAACCATAGTGACGACGTACATCCTTCGACTTCGCTCAGGACAGGCTCTGCGACGCCGCGAACCGCCTCGCCACGCAGAACGGGCAGAGCATTTTCACCTGGGATAACAATGGCAATTTGCGGGCCGACGGCAGCACGACATATGCCTACGACTTCGCCAACCGGCTGATCAGCACGACCCTGGGTGGCGCGACCACTCAATTTGCGTACAATCGAGATGGCATCCGCATGCGCCTCGTCGAGGCGGGAACCTTAACAACCTATACGCACGACTACGCATCACCGCTGCCGGTAGTGTTGCAGGCGAAGAT
>DASSFZ010000214.1:0-4539 GCA_035693785.1 Anaerolineae bacterium
CAGCCACACGACCGGCGTATGGTCGAACGACCCGACGATTTTCGTCAGTTGGTCGGGCGCGACGGACGGCAGTGGCAGCGGCGTCTTCGGTTACTCGTACGTGTGGGACACTTCGCCGGGCACGTTACCGGATGCGGCATACGATACGACCGGCAGCTCGGCCACCAGCCCGGCGCTGGGCAGCGGCAACAACAAATACTTCCACATCCGCACGCGCGACGTGGCCGGCAACTGGTCGGCGACGGCCGCACATCGCGGGCCGTACTACGTCGACACCACGCCCCCGTCGTCGTCGGCCTCGTCGCCGGCGAGCACCGGCAGCACCTCGTTCCTGGTGAGCTGGACGGGCAGCGACGCGAACTCCGGCATCTTGAATTACGACGTGCAGTACAAAGATATCAGCGCCAGCGGCAGTTGGACGACGTGGAAGAGCGCGACGACTTTGCCCTCGTCGACGTTTACGGGACTGAGCGGCCACATCTACCAGTTCCGATCGCGCGCCCGCGACAACGCCGGCAACGTCGAGGCCTATCCGGCCGGCTACGATTCGCAGACGGTGATCGCCACGCTCAACTTCTTCGTGAAGAACCCCGGCATCGAAGTCAACCAGGGCGTGCAAGACTTGAGCAACAGCGTCACGCTGATCGCCAGCAAGCGCACGTTCGTGCGGTGTTACGTGCAGAGCGCGTCGGGCACGCAGCCCGGCGTGCCGGCCCGCCTGCGCGTCTATCGCGGCGCGACGTTGATGGGCACGCTGGCGCCATCGAATGCCGGTGGCACGATCACGCTGCGCACCTCACCTGATCGGAGCGACTTGAACCACGCCTACTACTTCGACGTGCCGGCAGGCTGGCTGTCGGCCGGCTCGGTGCGCTTCGAGTGCGAAGTCAACACGCCGTTGAAGTACGGCGAGAACAACATGAGCGACAACATCCGCAGCGTGACGCTGAGCTTCGTCAATGCGCCGGCGATGAACCTGCTGATCGTCGACGTGCCATACCGTATAGGCGGGACCACCTATCACGTCCGCAACCTCGATCGCACCCGGCTGGCGAAGTGGCTGCGCAATGCCTATCCCATCCGCACGCTGAATGTGGAGTGGGCTTACCTGGATCCGCCATACAACGGTTTGCCGGCTGCCGCCACGGTGAACTTTGATCTGTTCTGGACGCGCATTTTCAATCCCAACCAATTCTTCAACGACGGGTGGGCGCGCTATTACGGCATGGCGATCGACACCGGCGGCTTCATGCGCGGCAAGGCGATGGGCATCCCCAGCGTCATCGCCTCCGGCCCAACCGGGCCTACCGGCGGCTGGGACACCGACGGCTCGTACGGCGACTGGTATGGCGGCCACGAGCTGGGTCACACGTACGGGCGCAAACACGTGAGGGGCGCGCCGTACGCCGGCGATGGCAAGTGCGGCGACGAAGCCGGCCCGGATGGCTCGTATCCGTACGGCAGCGGCTACATCAGCCCCGGCACCAGCCCATGGGTCAACAACACCAAGTACGGCCTGGACTGGAGCGACGTCGGGGTGCGCGTGATCACGCCCCTCTGGTACGACGTGATGACGTACTGCAAGCCGCAGTGGATCTCCGACTACACGTACGAGGCGATCTACAGCCGCATGGTGGCGGAGAAGCCGGTTGCCGCGTCGCTCTCACCGCAGGCGACGACCGCCGCCGAGCACCTGGTCGTCACCGCCGCGATTCTGACGCCGACCGATGTCATCACGCTCAACACGTTCTACCGCCTGCCGAACTCGGAGGACCTCGCCACCAGCCCGCCGGGCGACTATCACATCCGCCTGCTCGGCGCCGGCGACGCGCTGCTGGCCGATCACGCCATCACGCCGTACTTCAGCCCGGAGGCGGACGAACCGGAAGGCGCGATTGCCGAGATGGTGCCGTGGGTGACGGGCACACAGAAGATCGTCATCACACACGGCGCGACGGCGCTGGTCACGCGCACGGTCAGCGCCAACGCGCCGGTCGTGACGATCACCTCGCCGAACGGCGGCGAGAACCTGAGCGGCGGCGAGGTCACACTCACCTGGACGGCCAGCGATGCGGACGGCGATGCGCTGACGTTCACGATCGACTATAGCCGTGACGGCGGCGCGACGTGGGAATCGCTCTCCGGCGAAATCACGGCGACGCAGGCCACGCTCGATCTCAGCCTGCTGCCCGGCACGACGCAGGGCAAGTTCCGCGTGTGGGTCAGCGACGGCGTCAACACCGGCAGCGACGCAAGCGATGGCGTCTTCAGCGTCCCGCTCAAACTGCCTGAGATCATCTCGATCGAGCCGCCCAGCGGCGCGACGTATGTCGTCAGCCAGACGGTGACGTTCGAAGGCGTTGCATTTGACGTCGAAGACGGGCTGCTCGGCGATGCCCAGCTCCAGTGGTCGTCGAGCTTGCAAGGGCCGCTCGGCACGGGGGGCCTGCTCCAGACGGCCGACCTGATCGCCGGCACGCACGTCGTCACGCTGACGGCGACCGACAGCCACAACAACGTGGCCACGGCGACGACCACCATCACCGTCGTCGACGAGCTGCCGCTGTCGTGGATATACTTGCCGATCGTGCTGCGTAACTGATCGAGCTGGCCCATCGTTTCAGCACTGAGATTCATGCCTCCATAACAACAAAGGCGGCCCTCTTATCATTAAGAGGGCCGCCTCTTCTTTGGTCGCTTTGCCCGTGAGCCTGGATATCCCCAAGCAGCGTCTCGGCCGCGCAATCTCTCGATCAGGGAGTCAACCAGTTCGCCCGTTTCAGATCCGGGATGGCATCGAAGTCGGAGTCAGTCGTCAGGAGTCTCCATCATGGCTTCCACCCCGGCCACTCGCGATTCCAGGCCTCCGCATTGAACGAAGGGTCGACCGGCGAGCGTGCCAGCCACTCGGCGCGCGGGAGTTGCTCGCTGGGAATGTGCTGCCAATCAGACGATGACAATGTGCTCGGGAGGCTGCACGTCGGGCAAGGGCGCGTCGCGGTAAGGGGCGGGCAGATCGTCCCTCATCGTCTGCCACCGCTCGCGAATCGCGCCTCGCTGAGTGGCCCAGTGCCGGATTAAGGGCTGGTCGAAGGTCGCGATGTAATCCATGCCCAGGATCGTGCCGCTTTCGTTTGTCCCGAATGTGCCGAGCGCCAAAACGGCCGCATCTTCGGGCGTGAAGCCAAAGTCGCGCAGGCGGCGCGACCAGCGTGCGAAGTACCGGGCAGGCAGTGCGACCTGCATGCGGGCGCGAAACAGGCGGATGATGCCGCCGTAGCGCGGCAACAATTCCAGCCGGCTCAGTGTGTGCACGGTAGGTGGCACGATGAATAGCTCGATGGAATGCGAACCGGCACGATAGAACAAATCGAGGGCAAACAACTCGTCGTCGCCGAGATCGCGCCCTTCGGCCAGTTTGAGCAGGCCTTCAAGGATGCGGCGTGCGGTGACTTTATCGAGCAGACAGCGTGTCCGATCGGACATCGCGTTCCTCGGCTTCGATCCAGGTTGCGTCGATCGGCGTTTCCCAGAGTCGGGCGCGCTCCTCATCTGGCAGGGCGAGGTACTGGTCGAGCGTCAAATCGCCGAGGAACGGATCGGTCGAGGAGAGAGCCTGTCCGGCGAGGGCCTGTTGCACATCGGCGCGGACGCTGGCGGCGCTGGTGCGCGCCTCGTCCAGCGTGCGTGGTGCGAATTGGCGCAGTTCGGGCACCAAGTCGAGCAAGCGCTTTCGTTCAGCGGGCGGCATTTGCCGGATCGCTGCCGCGATCTGCTCAACGCTGACGGGTAACGAGACAACCGATTGGCTCATGTCGGCCTCCTGCGCGGGTAACCTGCATATATTGTACTATAGTCTGGCGATCACTACCGTAGCTTGGCGGCGATGTCGATAGAGATACAGTCATTCCTCCCTCAAACAAGTGATTTGAAAGTGCAGAGCGCAACGCCACCGGAAAGCTGGCAAGATGCGGCAAATGGCGTACAATTGTCTCGAGCAAGGAGATAGAGAATGCATCGACGGGAATTCTGCCGAAGGATGGCCGTGGCCGGCGGGAGCTTGATGCTTGCGCCGCTGATCCAGGCCTGCGCCCGGTCAGAAGTGACACTCACCAGATCACAGCCCGCAGCAACTGCGACGCCTGCCTCGACCGCGACACCGTACCCAACCACTGCCCCAACTCCAACGGTGATTCCGCGGCCAACACAGGAGACGACAATGGCAAACATTGCCCTGGTCAAGACCGGCGATCGCGCCGATAGCGTGCGCCGCGCGATCGATTTGCTCGGTCTCAACCCGGTGCGCGGCCAGCGTGTGCTCCTCAAGCCGAATCTCAACAGCGCCGACGAAGCGCCTGGCTCGACACACCCTGATATTCTGCGCGCACTCGTCGTCAAGCTGAACGATATGGGCGCACGGGCTATCACCGTGGCCGACCGGAGTGGCATGGGCGACACGCGCACGGTGATGCAGCGAAAGGGCGTGTTCGAGCTGGCGGAAGAGTTAGGGCTCACCGCTGTGGTGTTCGACGAGCTGGA
>DASSFZ010000215.1:0-2611 GCA_035693785.1 Anaerolineae bacterium
CGCACCACGCCCAGCGCGGACGAGGCTTCGTCGAGCGTGCCCAGCACCTCGAAGCGCAGGTCGTGTTTGGGCACGTCGCGCGCGTCGATCAGGTCGGTCAGGCCGGTGTCGCCTCGGAGTAACTTGCTCACCGCTTGCTCCCGTGAAACGTGATGCGTAATGCGTGATCTTTACTCACGCGTCACGTTTCACGCCTCACGTCTTCGTCGCATCCAGCAACCCATCCGCGCCCCAATCCTTCTGCACGCGCTCGGTCTTGAACTGGTCGCCGAGTTCGCGCAGGACGCCGATCATGTTCAGCGCTTCTTGCAGCGCGTTGGGCGCGTCTTTGCCGGTGCCATCCGCGCCCCACTTCTGGGCGATGTCTTCGTTGATCGGCGCGCCGCCGATCATGATCCTGGCCTTCGGGTTCTTGGCGCGCACCTTTTCGATGACGACCGGCATGCCGATCATCGTCGTCGTCATCATCGCGCTCATGCACACGATGTCGGCGTCGGTCTCCAGGTACTTGTCGACGAATTGGTCGAGCGGCACGTCGCGCCCCAGGTCGTGGACGGTGAACCCGGCCACCTCGAACATCATTTTGACCAGGTTTTTGCCGATGTCGTGGATGTCGCCTTCCACCGTGCCGATGACGACGGTGCCTTTGACCATCTTCTCCGGATCCATCTTGATGTGCGGCCGCAGGATGTTGAGACCGCCGTACAGCGCGTCGGCGCACATCAGCACCTCCGGCACGAAGTACTCGCCCTTGGCGAAATATTCGCCGACCACGTCCATTCCGGCGGCCAGACCGTCCATCACCGCCTTATAGGCGTCCATATCCACTTCCAACGCTTCGTGAGACGCCGCCACGACGCTGTCCTCGTCGTATTCGATCACGCCATTTTTCAATCTCTCCAGAATATCGGCCTGCTGTTCAGGGGTTGCTACCATGGTGACCTCCAGTTAGAGTTAGAGTTCGGAGTTAGAGTTTTGGAGTTTGGAGTTTGAAGTTGCCACAAACCCTACTCCCCTCTCTAACTCTAAACTCTAACTCCATACTTCTTCATCGCTTCCATCATCGCTTTCATGTTCTCCACTGGCACGACCGGCCAGATGTCACAGCCCGGCCAGATCGCGTCGGCGCCCTGCGCGATGGCCTCCTTGATCATCGTGTCCACTTCTTCCGGAGTGCCCTCGCAGAACGGCGCGCCGAAGGGTTTGTAGTTGCCCAGCAGCACGACGTGGGGAAGCTTGGCGCGCGTCTCGTTCAGCCGGTTCATCTGATCGACGCTCAGCGCATCTGCGCCCGATTCGGCCATCAGCTCGACGATGGGGTTGGTGTCGCCGCAGATGTGCAGGACGCGCGGCACGCTTTTGATACGTCCGAAGAGGTCCTGCAATGCAGGCAGGACCAGCGATTTGAACATGCGCGGGCTGAGGATGCTTGCCGTCGCGCCCATTTCCCGCACGGTGACGAAGTCGGCGCCGGCTTCGACGTGCAAGTCCAGCACTTTTTCGAGATAGTCCACCATGAAGCTCAGATGTCGCTTGACGACGTCCGGTTTCTTCGCCGACATCTTGAGCAGGACTTCAAGATCCATCACCTGACCCAGCTCGGTGAACGGCCCCAGCGTCCACGATCCGATGGCGACGGCGTCCCCTATTTCCCGCTTGAGGATGCGAATCGCCTCCAAGACGACGGGAATGCGACCCGTGTTGGCAATGTCCGCCGGCATATGTAATTCGTAATCCGTAATTTGTCGCTCGATCTCTTTCATCACGAAGGTCTTGGCGTCCGCTTCGCTCAAGCCTTCCGGCACGTTCACAGTCGTGCGATCGATCACCTTGCGCGTCATGGTGGGATAGATGATCTGGCCCTGATCGGCTTTGTCGTAATATTTCACCGTCGCGCCGAGCGATTCGGCGACCACGCCCATGTCGAATGGCACGACCGCGCTTTCGAAGCCGAACAGGCGATGGGTGCTGGCGGCGGCGGCGGCCATCTTGCGCGCGTCGACGTGAATCTCGTTGAAGCGGTAGCCCAACTGCTGGATGCCGTGCAGCGTGATGCTGCCCATGCCGGAGAAATTCGGCACGTGGCCGCCTCGCTTCGCGCCGCCGCGCAGGACGCCCAGAACAGAGTCTTTGGAATTGGTGGACATTCAGCCTCCTGAATTTGCGGGATTAGATAGGGCGTGACCATCCGACTCTACCAGTTGAGCCTCCCACTCTGGCTCACTGGCTAACGTTCCTCGCACTTCTGCAACCGGTATCACCAGCAGCCGCGTGTTGAGCGCCATCGCTTTCGCCGTGGCCGTGTGCGGTTGACCACGCGCGACGGCGACGAAATCCAGCAGCGTACCCGGCTGTGCCTCGCTTGAGGTCAGGTTATCCAGGCTCAGCATCACCGATCCTTCCTTGACGACGTACAGCGCCGTCGGTTCTCCGCCTCCTTCAAAGATAACCTGATTCTTGCGAAAGCGCGCTTCTTCGGTCGTGGCGGCGAGGCGGCGGAGGGCTTTGACCGGCAGGCTGCCAAAGAGCGGGTTATTCAGCAGCAGTCGCAAGGATCGGTCGTGCGCCGCCTTGTCCAGCATTTTTTGCAGATGGGGGAACGTGTCGTACA
>DASSFZ010000216.1:0-3257 GCA_035693785.1 Anaerolineae bacterium
CCGCAGAACGGGCAACTGAGCAGGCCTTTGGCGGCGTCGAAATTCATGTCGCCGCCGCACTTGGGGCAGGTGTATTTTTGAGTAGCGGATTGGGCGGGCTGTGTTTCAGGCTCTGCGCTCACGGGAAACCTCCTCAAGACTTCCGAAGTCCGGCGTAAGTATACTCACATGGCGACAGACGACAAAACTATCACGGCGCGATCTCGATCGTCGCCAGCCGCAGCGCATCGCCGCCGCTCGACAGCGGCAGTCGCTCGCCGGTGTCGAACCGATACAGCCCGACCTCGACCGTGTACTCGCCCGGCGGCGCGCCGGCGGGGATCGGGATCGTGTAGGTGTCCTCTATCACTTCTCCTTCGATCCACAGCGAGGTGTTGTACGTGCCGTTCACGGGCGGGTTATCCTTTCCGCCGCGCTGCACGCCCGCCGCGTCGAGCAAATGGGTGAAGACGGTGTAATCGTCGTCGGGCGTCTTCAGCGCGCGCCAGTACAGCGTCAGCTCGATCGCCTCGCGGGTCTCATTCAGGTCATATCCAAGCAGCTCGATCTGATCGCCGAACGTCGCGCCGGCGGGATGCGCGATCGGCGGCACGTCGAACCGGCGCTGCGTCTCTTCGACGCGCACCGTGCCAAACCGGATCCACTTGCCCGGCCGGACGCGCGCCTCCAGCGCATATTCGCCCGGCAGCGCATCCACCGGCACGCGCAGCCCGTAGCGGTCGGCAACCACCTCGCCTGGCCGCCATTCGTCGAATGGGTAGGTATCGTGCACGGGCGAGGCCGTCGACAACGCGTAGATCACATCGCCCGGCGCCGACATGCGAATTCCGACCGGTTGATCGGGCACGTGGCTCTCCACCCGCCAAAACAGCGTGAAGATCAGCGGCCCACCCTGCGGCGCGACCGGCGTTTCGAGCGACGAACCCAATAGGAACAACCCATCGATCGGATGGACGCCGAGGCGCGTTCCCATGCCCAACGATCCCTTCGACGGCTCACGTCTCGCGCGCGCGATCGGGATCGGGCCGAGGCTGGCCGTCGTCCCGCCGAAGCTGCCGCCGGCCTTCACGACGGGCAGGCGTCGATCGCCTGCGTGCCAGCCGGCATCCAGTCGATAATCGCCGCGCGGCGCGCCGTCGGCGATCGGCACGCGCAGGCGCTGGACGATGATTTCGCCCGGCGTCCACTGCTCGGATGGGTAGTCGAACGAACCGGCCTGCCCCCACTGAAAACCCCACGCGTCGCGCAGCTCGGCGAACGTCGCGTAATCGCCTCGGTCGGGCCGGTTGAGCACCTCCCAGATCAGCGTCACGTCGATCTCGCCGCCGGACGTCGCCCGCGATTCTACGTCGTAGCCGAGCAGGCGAATAGTATCGCCGAAGTTCGCGCCGACTATGTTCTGCGGCCGGATGGAGGGCTGCGCATCAACCGTCACGATCTCGTAGGCCGTCCGGCCATCCGGGCCGATGGCCGCGTCGAGGCGCGCCGGCGGCGGCAGGAATCGCTCGCGCCAGGCTCGATCCGCCGGCAGCGCGAGGTTTGCGAAGATGTGCGTAGACCGGCCCTGCGGGAATACCAGCACGTCCGGCCCGGTGATCGACCGGATCTCGTGGAAACTCTGCGCCAGCGCCGCAAGCGTCGGGTGGCGATAGTGGAGCGCGTGGACGTAGGCGGTCGTCTGCTGCAGATCGGCTCGGTTCAGCAGGTGGGCGATGTCGACGAGATCGCCGTCGCTCGCGTAATACAGCTCCGGCAGGCGCGCGTAGCCGGCGTACGTCGAAGCCGTGTCGGCCCCGCCCAGCAGGACGACGAGCAGCAGCACGGCGACGAACGACCGCTTCGCGCGACGAACGACGATATTCCGTCCTTCGTCCATCGTCTTTCGTCGCAGCGCGATCAGCCATTTGAAGATGAACCACGTCCCCAGCGCCGGTACCACAAACACCATCGGCATCATGCCCATCGCGCGCAGGTTGCTCGGCGTGATCTCGTTGACGGCTAATGCCGTCGGCAGCAGCATGATCGGCGTCGAGGTCAGAACGAAGAAATACGCCGCGCGCCGCATGAGCGTCCGGCCGCGAAATACGCCGATCGCCGATACGATCGCGCCGGCGACGAATAATACTCCCAGGACGGACGGAAACAGCGATCGGCCGGGCAGGTTGAATCGCACGTACGGATCGCCGCCGGCGAAGAACATGCCGAGCGCGCGGGCGATATTCGCGAGGACATCCTGGCCTTCGCGCGGCGCGACCTGCGCGATGCGCGTGATGAAAGCGCCCGGATTCTGCGCGAAGAAAATTCCCAACGGCGCGAAGACGGCGGCTGCCGCGAGGATGACCACGCCGAACTGAGCCATCCGCTCGCGCCGTCGCCCTGCGTCGAACGGGATGAGATAGAGAAACAGGAGCGCGACCGCGACCGGGAACAGCCGGGCCGCGAGATACGTGTACAGGTTCAGCCCGACCAGCCCGCCGCCGGCGGCCAGCCAGCCGCGATGGTTCAACCGCAGTCCGCGCCACAGCGCAGCGAGCGCGAGCGCCTGGACGCACGGCTCGGCGATGGAGCGGAACCCGAGCCGGCTCATCAGCACGTGCCAGAAGGAGGTCGCGAGAAAAGCCGCTGCCAGAAGGGCAAGCCCCTTGCTTCCTGCGTCTTGCATCCCGCGAAAAGGATGCAAGGCGCAAGATGCAAACATCTCCCGCACGGCCCGGTACGTCGCGGCGGCGGTCAGCACGCCCAGCATCGCCGCCGCCAGCCGCATCGCGAAAGGCGTCGCGCCGACCAGCTTCATCCAGGCGGCGGCCCAGTAGAAGAACAGCACTTCCTTGCCGGTGTACGCTTCGACGAAGATCGGCGCTCCCCGGCCTTCGGCGATCTCGCGGGCGATGATCGTGTCGGCGGCTTCGTCGTAATGCAGGCCGGGCGGCCATTCGCCCACTTGCCACACGCGCAGCGCAGTCGCGACGAGCAGAATGAATGTGGCGCTCAGGAGGATCGACTTACGCGACAGAGAAGGCATGGTAACATACTACGTCGGCCTGCGAGGGTCGAACCCTGACTGCAGCGACGCGTCGAAGTCGGGAGGGCAGGTATTCGTGACGCGGTGTCCGTCAAAGAACGGCGAGCGCCTGCTCGAGATCGGCGACGATGTCGGCCACATCCTCGATCCCGACCGACAGTCGCACCACGCCGTCGGTGATGCCCAGCCGGTAGCGCTCCTCGCGCGGCATCGCGCGGTGACTTGCAGCCGCCGG
>DASSFZ010000217.1:0-3001 GCA_035693785.1 Anaerolineae bacterium
GTAGGTTTTCATCGCCTCGTAACCGTTCAGGCCCTGGCTCAATCTTTACCACAAAGACACGAAGGCACAAAGAATATCAACACAGGCCCAACCAGGGATGCCGTGTGCCCCTGGAACACCAGCGGTCAGGTGGAGGCACCCTTCAACAACCTTCGTGTCTATATGTCTTCGTGGTTAGAACAGCGCCCATCTGAACGCTTACGATTCCTCGAGCCAGGCGCGCAGCCCGGGCAAATGATCTCGGTAGTGCTCGTACGTGTTGCCGGCGAGGATCTGCCAGGGCACCCAATCGGTCGGCATGTCGCGAAACCGGCCCGGATTGACGAGGTCTTCGTCGGAGAGCGAGCGCATGGCGGCTAAAAGCTGGTCGAACACCTGCCGCGCCTCTGCGAGAACATCGCCCAGGGGCCGCTGCCGGTTCTGCTCGAACAATACCCGGTTGCGCTCATCCCCAGGCAGATCCCAGAGATCGGAGCCGGCCAGCGTATGCGTCGCCAGCACGCCAACCATTTCGCGCTCGTACCACGTCACGTGGGCGATGACATCTTTCACCGACCATTCACTGGCGACACCTGGCACGCTCATGCGCGCTTCGTCGATCTGCGACAACACCTGATCCCACTCTGCGCGTTCGGTTAGAAGCGTGTCGAGGAAACGGATTTTGTCCATGGCATCCTCTTCTTCCTGTTAGCGCAAAGATACCACTGCATGAGACGCGTGTCATCACCCGACCGGCTCACGACGCGCGGCCTGCTCGTAGACCTCGACCGTCTCCCGCGCGGCGGACTCCCAGCGAAATTTGGCTGCCTGCCGGAGGCCCTTCTCGCGCATCGCCTTGCGCAGTGCGGGATCATCCATCACTCGACCGATCAACTCCGCCCAGGCCGCCGGATCGTCCGGCGAGGCGTACAGCGCCGCGTCGCCTCCGACCTCCGGCAGGCTCGACGTGTTCGACGCGACGACCGGCGTGCCGCACGCCATCGCTTCCAGAATGGGCAGGCCGAACCCCTCGTACCTCGACGGCATCACGAGCAAGGATGCCGTGGAAATCAGAGCGGGCAGATCCTCGTCGGGCACGTAACCTATGAACAGGACGCGATCCCTCGCACCGGATTCGTTCAGTTGCGCGAGGATTGGCTCTGTCAACCAGCCCATCTTACCGGCGACGACCAACCGCATGCCTTCCATCGCCGGCGCGGATAAGGCGCCGAACAGAAGGGGGAGATTCTTGCGCGGCTCGATCGTGCCGACGTGCAAAATGAATCGATCGGGCAGGTTGTACTTTCGCTGCACGGCATGGTGTTGGTCTGGGTCATCGAGCGGCCCGAAGCGTGGATCGACGCCTTCGTAGATCACGCGAATCTTCTGGGGCGGCACATGGTAGACTCGGACGGCGTCGCGTTTCGTGCACTCCGACACGGCAATGATCGCATCGGCGCGGCGCAAGAAGCGCGGTATCATCGTCTTGAGGAAGGCGATGTTGAGCGGCTTGTGCGAGCCTGGGTCGAACTGGAAGATCAGGTCGTGCAGCGTGAAGACGGATCGGATGCGGCGCAGGTGCGGCAGCAAATGCTCGGCAGCATGAAACACGTCGATACCGGGGAGCATGCCGTCCATGCCCCGGCCGGTGAAGTAAGCCAGCGCCGTGCGCAGTCGCCACGGCCGCACGCTCAGGGACGTCGTGAGGCGAGGAAGCCGATCGATGGGGGGCACCAGGTGCGCTTCGCCGCGCTGATGATAGAAAGCGACGTACTCGTGCGCCGCCTGCTCGACGAGCGCGGCGATCAGCTCCTGTGCGTAGCGCCCCAGCCCGGCGCGTCGATGCACGGCGGCAGACACATCCAGACACACGCGCACGGGGAGCCGCCGTTCAGAACTGGAACCGATCGCGATAAGGCACGACCTTGCGCTGATAATCCGTCACGTACGTCTTCAGCTTGTCTTCCAACTGCCGCCAGTCGGCGCGGCTGAGGATCGCTTCGAGCGTCGCCCGGTCACGCGCGGCGAAGCTGAGCAGCCGCGCCGGGTAGTCGCCGTACACCGTGTGCAGCGCGTCGAGCAGCACCAGGCCCATCGATTGCGCCTTGGGCAAGAACTCGCCGATCACGTACTGGTAGTACGTCTGCGAATCGTCGTCGTAGATGTCGTACGTCACGATGAGCTTGACGCGCTTATCCGCCACGGCCGGCTAGCTCCAGATACCCGGGATCGGCGTGCCGCACTTGGGACAGCGTCCCGATCCGCTCAACACATCCTTCAGGATACGATAGCCCCAACGCGCGATCAACAGCTCGCGGCAGTTCGGACAATAGGTGTTCTCGTACGCGCCGACCTGCCCAGGCAGATTCCCGGCATAGACGTAGCGCAGGCCTGCTTCCTGACCGATCTCCGCCGCGCGAATCAGAGTTTTCGCGTCCGTATTGTCCGGATCGGTCATCTTGTAGTCTTTGTGGAAGGCCGTCACGTGCCACGGGATGTCGGGCGAGATCGAGGCAATGAAGCGCGCCGCGTCCCACAGCTCTTCGTTGCTGTCGTTGAAGCCGGGAATAGTCAGGGTGACGATCTCCAGCCAGAAGCCGCGCTCGTGCACCATCTCGATCCCCTTGAGAACCTTGGACAGCTCCGCGCCGAGCCTGCGATAGTTCTTGTCGTTCATCGTCTTCAGGTCGATCTTGTAGCCGACGACGTAGGGGCGGATGTAGTCGAGCACCTCGGGTGTGGCGTTGCCGTTCGAGATGTACACGCAGCGGAAGCCGGCCTGTATCGCCGTCTTGAACACGTCGACGGCCCACTCGCTGGTGATGAGCGGCTCGTTGTACGACGACCCGAACAGCTTGGCCCCGTGACGCTTGCCGATCTGGACCAGTTCTTCCGGTGTCACGCGCTGCGGCGTGACACCGGCGTCCTTGTCGCGCAGCGCCTGTGACGTGAGCCAGTTCTGACAGTTGGAGACGAGGAAGAATCCTGCCAGATAATTGTGCTCCTCCTCGACCTCCATGTT
>DASSFZ010000218.1:0-9700 GCA_035693785.1 Anaerolineae bacterium
GTCGTGCCTGAGACGATCGACGCGATCCGCGCACTGACCGGTATCGAGAAGAACGGCGCAGCGTCGATCGCCAAGACGGACAAGGCGCTGGGCCTAGTGCGCGAGTTCGTCGCCGTGCGTGAACGCGTCTCGGCGGAGGCATAAGCGCGCCGAGCGCCAGTGTTTCGGTATTGCGTGTTGCGCAACGTATCACGCAACACGCAATATTTTCGTCATCGAGGCACCGTGCGGAAAGGGAAGCAAACGTAATGCCCAAGACACTCACTGTCGGCAAGGTACGCGGCCTGCAGCAGATCGCAGACACGCATGGCATCTTCGCCATGTGCGCGATGGATCATCGCGGCTCGATGCAGCGCCTGATCAACAAGGCCACGCCCGATCAGGTCACGTACGACACGCTGGTGGAATACAAGCGCGACCTCACCGAAGCGCTGGCCCCCGAATCGACCGCCGTCTTGCTCGATCCGATTTACGGCGCGGCCCACGCCATCGCCAGTGGTGCACTGCCAGGCGATGTCGGCCTGCTGGTCAGCCTGGAAGAGACCGGCTATGAGCACGACGCGCAGGGTCGAGTCACGACGTTGTTGCCCGACTGGAGCGTTGAGAAGATCAAGCGCATGGGCGCATCGGCGGTGAAGGTGCTGCTGTACTATCGGCCCGACCTGTCCGAGAATGCGGCACGCCAGCGCGAGGTCACTCGTCGCGTGGCCGAGGATTGCATCCGTGCCGACATCGCGTTCTTGCTGGAGCCGATCGCTTATCCCATCTCTGGGGCTGAGGAGTATCCCGAACTTTTCGCCGCTCGCAAGCCAGCGCTGGTGGCTGATTCGGCGCGCGACCTCACGCCGCTAGGCGTGGACGTACTCAAAGCAGAGTTTCCAGCAGATACCCGCTACATGAAGGATGAGGGTGTCCAGCGTGCAGCCTGTGAGCTGCTGCATGTATCTTCGCAGTCGCCGTGGATTCTGCTCAGCGCCGGCGTCACCTTCGACGAGTTCGCGCGGCAAGTGAAGATTGCCTGCCAGGCCGGCGCATCTGGGTTCCTGGGCGGGCGCGCGATCTGGGAAGAGGCAATGCACATGCCCGATACACGCGAACGCCGGCAATGGCTTGTGACAGTGGGCGCCGATCGCATGCGCCGTTTGCACGACATTGCGGGCGAGTACGGGTGTCCGTGGTGGGAGAAGTGGGGCGATTCAATTGCCGCCCTGACCGACATACGGCCTGACTGGTATCGGCGTTATTGAGATCGATACTGCTGATTGAGCCACGTGAACATAAGCGTTGAGCGGTCGCAGTGAGTGTTAACACGATCCCATCTCACCGCAACACGGCTGTCGGCGCAAGCGGACAGAGCTTGGCACATGCCTCAAACGAACCGTTTATAGCAACTGGCTACGGGCAATTTTCTTCAGAATCGTGTGATCCTCGCCGAATTTGCACAGCGCGTCACAGTGCTCACATAGATCGTCGAAGGGGATGAACGCCAGAGAAATGTCGGCAAGATCATCACGAAACGCCGGGCGGGCCAATTGCGCCATCACTTCTTTCTCACGGCGATCGGGGGCCACCAGGTAGAAGTTACACGTGCAACCGGGGATCGAGCGCGCCAAGTCTTCCAGCCGGAGGATGCCAGAGTAAATAGAGGTGCTTTTCTCCACCTCGAACGCGCTGACGATTTCGCCGGTGCCCGGCTTCAGCCAGATCACATCGATCAGGCTCACCGTCTCCATCACTTCGGGCGGCCAGCCCATCGGCGGCAATTCCGGAAGGGTGAGCAGGGCGAAGGTCTGACCATTGTATACGCGATGGCGATCGTTGCGGGCCACATACACGTCGTACGTGAGCGCGCGTCCAATCTTGATCAACAGATATTGAATCTGCGTGTGTTCCGATTCCTCCTCGTGCTCGGCCAACACTTGGGCGTGCCGGGTCTGGGCAACCTTCTCCGCTTTTGCCTTTTCCATTCTCAGGATAGCATCCGCGTTCCCACTAACGAGCAACCGGCCTGAGCCGATCTCAAACAGCAAGCCAGCAAAAGCCCCCAGGTCTTTCGAGAGATGCTCTCGCACTTCGGCATTGGCGCGCACGATCACCTCGCGCATTTGCAGATAACTTTCCCACGAGCCGAGTTTCTTTTTGTCGCCAAACAGGGCGTTGAAGCCGTTGACCATCGCCGTGTTGAACGGCGGCGCGATCGTCGGGTGCAGGAAGTAGATAATGTTGGCGACGGCGGGGCCGAGCCCTTTGATCTGCGCAGCCGCCAGGCGGCTCATCTCGGCCAACACCTGTTCCTCGCGTGTGGCTGCCAAGCACGCCTCAAGGAACGCGCCGAACTTGCGTTTGTTGGCTTCGTTTTCGTAGATGTCGGGGATGCGCAGCTTGGGCTTCCAGAAAAAGGGGTGAGCCGCGCCCTCGAACACCTGCTTTTGCTCGGTGATGGCCGTCAGCACGACCTCTAGCGATGAGCCTTTGAAGTCATTCCCGAACGTGCCAGCGGCGATACTGTCCACCGTGTCGCGCACGCCACGCCGAATGGCCCGGAAGGCCTTCATGCGTTCCTCGCCGCCTACGAACCAGGTGTTGTAGACCGACTCGGGATCCGATTTATAGCGCTCGACAAGTTCGACCAGCCCCGCTTTTTCCATGGCGCACCCTCCCTATCCGGTGCGCCAGATTATAAGCCCGTGTGGCTGTTCCAGAAAAATGTGCCCGATATTGGGATTCGGATTCGCCCGACGGCTTGAGCCTTTCATTCCGGTCATGGTCGAAATCGGCGACATGAATGCGAATGACGTGTGGTTGCTTTGGGATGGCGGCGAGTTGGTGGGCTACGCCGAGGCGAAGGCTTCAGACGCGGTGTTGACGGTGAGTGACCTTGTCATGATGGATGAAGAAGGAGCGATGGCGGCCGGAATAGTGGCGCTGACTCGAGAGTTGACTGAGCCATATGTGCGGGTTACCGTGAGCCGCCCCCATGATGCACTGAGCTTGCGGCAGGCCGGCTATCGGCTGGCACGACCGGACTGGAGCACGTTCATGGTCAAGCCTTTGACCCCCGACGTGACCGTGGAAGACGCGTGCCGTCTTTTCGGCATTGGCTCTGATCGGTTCTTCCAGGTGCGGATGGACACCACGTGAGTGGTCGGGATACAGCCCTGCTTCACCGTTTCTGCTACAATGTATCGGCCAGGAGTGGGTAGCCGCAGCTTGTTTGTCTCCGGCTCTTGGCTGAAGTTCACGTGTTAGTCCTTGCAGACTGCGAGGGTAAGTATGCCGGGCTTACTGACGCCCGATGTTCGCATTTGCTTGCTCGGGCGAATTGAAGTGGCGCGGGGCGATCGAGTCCTACGCGCGAACGATTGGTCTCGTCGCAAAGCGCAGACGCTCTTGGCGCGTTTGGCGATCGAACCCTCGCGTCGCCTGCTCAAAGATCAGGCTCTCGATCTGCTGTGGCCTGACCAGACCGTCGCCGCTGCCAGCAACAACCTCTACCGCACGCTCCATTCATTGCGCCAGACGCTCGATACTCACCTCGGCCCCGGTTCCGCCAATTCGATGATCACCTACGAAGACGGTGTATTCACGTTGGGCGACTCGGTGCAGATAGACGCCGCCGAGTTCGAGCGATTGTGTTCGACCCCCGCGACCTCTGAATCTCGAATTCCTAATCTCCAATCTGCCCTATCCCTCTATCGGGGTGATCTTCTGCCCGACGATCTCTACTCCGATTGGACACTCTCCCCGCGCGAATCGCTGCGCCGGCTGCATCGCGAAGCGAGCATCACGCTGGCGCATCACCGTATTCAATCGCGCGACTACCCCGCCGCGATCGTGCTGCTCCTGCCGCTCATCGATCGCGACCGCGCCGACGAGCCGGTGCATCGATCGCTGATGCGCGCCTACGCGCTGGCGGGTCGCCGTCACGATGCGCTTCGACAGTATCAGGCCTGCGTCGATGCGCTGGCCGCCGATCTCGACCTTCCGCCTGAGCCGGAGACGACGGCACTGTACGATCAGATCCTGAGCGGCGAACTGTCCCCAGCGCCCGAACCGGTCACGGCGACCCGAAACGCGCTTCCGGCCATTGTGTTGAAAATCGCGCACAGCGATCATCTTATTGGCCGCGACACCGAATTCGAGACACTGATCGGCTGGTTGCGCGCGGCAGGACAAGGGCAGGGCAGTACGATACTGGTCGGGGGCGATTCGGGCGTGGGCAAGACATTGCTCGCCGCCGAGACGCTGTGCGCCTCAGCCGGATCGGGCATGACGCCACTGTTCGGCGCGGCTTACGAGCAGGAGGGCCAGCTCGCCTACCAGCCTTTCGTGGAGGCGTTCGATCGCTATCTGGCCGACAGCGGCGGCCTGCCCGACGAGAACCCCATCACGCACTTCAAGCGAACCGGGTCTGATCCGCAGCAGGAACAGTGGGCGTTGTTCAACGCCGTCGCCATGTTCCTGACCGATCTCGCCAAAGGATCGCCGGTCGTTCTGCTCATCGACGATCTGCATGCCGCCGATGAAGCCAGCCTGCGCCTGTTTCACTACCTGGCGCGGCAAACGCGCAAGACGCCGGTGGCACTGCTGGCGACCTATCGCGCCGACCTCGCCGCGGCTGCCGTGCCCTTCGGCACGCTGCTCAATGCACTGTATCGCGAACGATTGAGTGAGACGCTTGCCCTGGATCGATTGCCCAAAGAAGACGTGGCCCGCCTGCTGGCACACACGCTGGGCGGTGACGCGACCCCGGCGCTCGTCGATGCCGTTTACGAGATCGGCGAAGGAAACCCCTTCTTCATCCAGGAGCTCTCTCGCGCGTTAATCGACGAGGAGCAGATCGAGCGACGAGATAGCCAGTGGCATCTGATTGAAGGAAAAGAGCTGCGGGTTCCCACTGGATTGAGCGGCCTGCTGCGCGAGCGCGTCCACCGGCTCGGCCCGAGCGTTGGGGCGGCATTGACGACGGCTGCCGTGATTGGCCGCGAGTTCGGATTCGACGTGTTGCGCGCGACAGCCGAGCTGCCCGACAGTGTATTGCTCGATGCGCTCGACACGGCGCTCGCCGGTCAACTGCTCGACGAGACCGAGAGCGGCTATCGCTTTCGGCACATCCTCATCCGGCGCGTGCTGTACGACTCACTCAGCCGGGCACGGCGGGCGCATCTGCACGGCCATGCGGCCGAAGCGATCGAGTCGGTGTACGCGCGACGCCCTGGCCGGCTCGCTCCGCACATCGAAGACCTGGCGCATCACTACGATCGGAGCGATCGGCGTGAGCGCGCGCTGAACTATCTCATCGAAGCCGGTCGCAAGGCGGCGCGCGTGTTCGCGTTCGAGGTCGCCGCCGACTACTACGAGCGCGCGCTGGCACTGCTCGACGCGCTGGGCCTGCCCGAAGCGGCGCAACGCTTCCACCTGCTTGAACAACTGGGCAAGTATTACAAGGTGCTGGCCGACACGCCGAAGGCCGTTGCCGCGTTTGAGCGCGCGTTGGACGTGTCGGGCGAGGGCTGGAAGCCGCGCGCGTGCGATCGGGCGCGCACCCGCCGTCTGGCCGCAATGGGCTTGCTCACTGCCGGACGCCTCGATGAGGCAGAGATCCAGTTGCAGAGAGCATTGACCGAGCTTAGCGGCGAGGGCGAAGAAGACGAAATCGAGTTGGCGAACGTGTTGTACAACGTCGCGCAGTTACACTGGCACCGCAACGAGTACCGGGCCGCCTTCGACGTCGCTCAACGCAGTCTGGCCGTCGCCGAGCGCGTAAACGATCGCGAAGCAATCGCCCGCGCCTTCGAGATGCTGGCACTGGCGTGCCATTCGCTCGGCGAGTGGCAGACCGGCATGGATTACGAGCAGAAGCGCGCGGCGCTGGTCGGCCCTGGCCTCGACGTGGGCGACGCGTTCGACGTGCATCTTTGACTGTGGGAGTATCACCTGTATGGTGATAAAGGCTACGATGAAGTGAAGCAGACTGTCGCCGCGACGCAGGAGCAGGCGCGACGGATGAATGCGCCGCGCGCAATCGCATTATGCCAGTGCTTCAACGGTACGCTCGAATTTCAGGCCGGTCATTGGGCCGAGGCCGATGTCGCGTTGCGCGAGTCGATCAAGTTGCACCGCGAACTCGGCGCGGCATCTGGCGAGGCGCTGGCGTGGCAGCGATTGGGCGTCTTGCAGACGGCGCGGCGCCAGCTCGACGAGGCGATGGCGTCGTTCGACGAGGGTGTCGTCGTCGCGGAACGTGCCGTCATGCGCGCGCACTGCCTGGCGCGGCTGTACGCATCGATGACGCGCAATCGATTGATAGCGGGCGATGTTCAAGCAGCCGATCAATATCTCGCGCTCGGGCTGGCGATGGGTCAGCGTCACGGCAACTGCGCGACGTGTGACTCGTTGCTATTCCCAGCCGCAGTCGGCGTGCGCGCGGCGCAGGGCGACTTTGCGGCTGCCGAGGCTTTCTGTGGCAAGATGGACGAAGCGGCGGAGAGATATGCCAGCCGGGTGTGGATCGCGATGGCGCGCCAGTCGCGCGGCGAGCTTACGGCGGCAGAAGGCAAGATCGATGAAGCGCTGGCGCACTACGCCGAAGCGCACGCCGCATATTCCGCGGCTGGGAACGAATACGAAGCGGCACGCTGCCTTGAATCGACGGCTCACCTACATCAGAAGCGTCGCGCTGCGGGTGATGCCCAAATGGCGCAATCCGCACAGGCCGAGGCCCGGCAGATTTTCGAGCGGCTGGGCGCGATGTGAGGATTTTATTCGACGCCAAGACGCACCGACGCGAAAAAAGCGCCTCCCGAAGGCATCCATCTTCGGGAGGTTTTGTTTCGTCAAGAGGTAAGAAATTTGGGAGGTCGGTCGTATATTCTGGGCGCAGTTTCAAGGGAGATGAGCCGATGGGCACCCGATGCACGTTCTATATCTGCACGATTTGTTTCGAGGTCAGCGGCACGCCAAGCGAACATCATAGCCGCCAGATGATCCGGTGTGACGCCGGGCAGCCCGGCGACGAGGCGCGCAGGCCGCTCGTCGACGCTGAGGGCCATCTGAAGACTCACGCGCCGCGCTGGTTCCTCCAGGCCATCGGCTCGCTTCCGGCTCGCCCGTATGCCCAATCTCTGATCTCGAATCTCTGATCTTCAAGGAGGAGACATCCACCATGAGCAACGCAATAATTGAAGGCCTGAATTTGAACATCGACGAGCTGCGCGCGTCCATTCGCGAGGAATACACGGCGGTGGCGAGCGACCCGGGGCGCGGGTTTCACTTCCATACCGGCCGCAGGCTGGCAAAGACCCTCGGCTACAAAGATGAATGGATCGACGCGTTGCCGCACGGCGCGGTCGAATCGATGGCTGGAACCGGCAACCCGTTCAGTCTCGGAGAACTCCAGTCGGGCGAGTACGTCGTTGATGCCGGATCGGGCGCGGGTGCGGACAGCCTGATCGCCGCGCGGATGGTTGGGCCGGCCGGGCGCGTGATTGGCGTGGACATGACGCCTGAGATGCTAGCCAAGGCTCGACGCAACGCGGAAGAAGCCGGGCTGACGAACATTGAGTTCCGCGAGGGTTATCTTGAGTCGCTGCCGGTGCCAGACGGATGGGCTGATGTTGTGATCTCCAATGGCGTGCTCAACCTCGTGCCGGGTAAGGCTCAGGCGCTGGCGGAGATGTATCGCGTGCTTAAGCCTGGCGGTCGATTGCAGATCGCCGACATCGCGTTGCAGAAGCCGGTGCCCGGCGATGCGGTCAGCGATGTGAGTTTGTGGACGGGGTGCATCGCGGGCGGGTTGGTCAAAGCGATCCTGGAAAAGAAGGTGAAGGACGCCGGGTTCAAGGATGTCGAGGTGATCTGGGGTGCGGACGTTTTCAGCGGAGCGCCGCAGCACTCCGATGCGGCCGAGTTTGGTACGTTGGGTGTCCACATCCACGCGCGCAGGTGAACAGGCGCCAGTTCTCCCACCCAACCCACACCCGCTGTCTACCTAATCTTCACCTTCACCTGATACACTCACGCGGCAGGAGGCACCATAGCCGAGACATCCTACCGCGTCGCCATACCCGACCTGACCTTCTACCAGCAGACAGTCGCCTGCCAGTTTGCCTGTCCGGTGCGTACTGATGGGCGGGCTTACGGCGCGGACCGACGACTTTCCCCCGGCCTGGTATCGCAGCACCATTTCCTTACGGTCGCCTGGCCGAAGGCATGCCCACACGCACCGCACGACTGCATCCCCGCCATTTGGCCTACTCGAAAACTGGCGAAATGGCGCTGGTGAGGCCACTAGTTGCCGCGTACCATGAGGGCATGGACTTCCGTCACCGAACCTTTCAGTGGGGGCGAGCGGCCCGACGGGTCATTCCGGCGGTCTTCGCTTTTGCCCTCGGGTTGAGCAGTGGCTACGCCTTGTGGGGACGCGCCACACTCGCGTCCGGAGTGGCAGTGCCGTCGACGCCGAAGGCAGCCGTAGTGGATGCCACGCCCGCGCCGGCGCCCGCCAACCGTATCGACCTCGCGGCGCTGAGCCAGCAAGTCAATCCACCAGGAGGCTACACCTTGCCCGCCAAATTCGGCGACATCGGGCCGAAGTTGCTGGCCGCCGGCGGGATCGACTTCGACCGCTTCGTGCAACTCTACGAGCAAGGCGGGCAGCCCCTGACCGACGAGCAAATCGCCATTCTGAAAGAGAGCAGCGCTGCGTCGATCGTGATCGATCGCGAGAACGCTTCCTTCCTGCTCAATGTCTTCTGGGCTGTGGGGCTGACGAACCGCAACCGCATCCTGACCGAAGGGCCGATGATGCAGGGTGGCAAAGATCAGGTCGGCAATTTCGCTTCGACCGCGGGCTGGACGATGGGAGCCAGGCCGCCGGCCGAATTGTACGCGAGCGCATCGCTCATCACGCTGACGTCCGAGCAGCAGTTGCGCCTCGAAGAAGTCGCCCAGAGCGTGTACCGGCCCTGCTGCAACAACCCGACGCATTTCCCTGATTGCAATCACGGCATGGCGATGCTGGGACTCCTGGAACTGATGGCGTCGCAGGGCGCGTCGAGCGACGAGATGTTCGAGGCGGCCAAGTTCATCAATGCGTTCTGGTATCCGCAGCAGACACTGGAGCAGGCGATTTACTTCGAGGCCGCCGAGGGGCTGGACTTCTCACAGGTCGAGCCGCGCACGATCGTCGGCGTCAATTACTCGTCCGCGTCCGGCTACCGTGCGGTGCGCCAGTGGCTGGCGAGCAGCGGCTTGCTGAAGCAGAGTTCCGGCGGCGGTAGTTGCAGCGTCTCTCCATAAGCGCCAGCCCTTTGTATTTATTGGTTTATGCTCAAACACGCCAGTTGGCGCTTCTGGGAACTTCTTTCCTCGCACTGTTGTAGGTGGATGTCCATCACAACCTCCCTGTTTGGGGATGCCGGACTAGAAATCACTGCGCCGACTGATTGCCCCGATGTGAGCAAAGACATACACCGCCAAGCCAAGCCCCTGAATCAGGGCTAAGAAGACGAAGGTCAGAGCATAATCTCCATGCCCACGCTGGAAGAGCGTGGAGCTTACAGCCATGAGAGGCGCTGCGAACGAGAGGAACATCGGCGTCAGTGACGCCCCCACTACACCGCCTAACTGCCTCGACAAACCAAACAGCCCTGCGGCTGTGGCGGTATCTTTGGCCTCACTGTGGGCAACACTCCCCACT
>DASSFZ010000219.1:0-4934 GCA_035693785.1 Anaerolineae bacterium
GCAGCCAATCGAGGTTGAAGCCGCGATACTCTTCGATGCGAAGGTGATAGTCCTGGCCGCTCGTCACGGCGGCGAGGGCGGCCGCCGCGCTCGCCTGGATGACCAGCCCGTTGAGCCAGCCCGCCCGACTTCGATCGATCACCGCAACCGGGGCGAGCGAAGCGGCGGCCAGTGCCAGTGCCTTCGGCGCGTACGACGGCGGGTATACTTCTTCCAGGCGGCCGCGTGGCCGTTCCAGGTAGGGCAGGGCGGCCGCGCCCGCCGCCGCCGAGATCGTCAATGGCAGCGCCATGGCATCGGGCAGGTCGAGCAGCGCCGTTGCCGCCGAAGCCGCGATGCCGGCCGAGGCCAGGCCGGTCGCCGCCAGGTCAGTTTTCATGGGCGTAGGCACGGGCGCTGGAACACACACGTCCTGCGTGACGACGAAGCCGTCCTGCTCCAGCGCCTCCTTGATGTGCTCGACGTAATGCAGGCCCTCGAGCGGCTCGGTCGCGTGCAGCACCTTGAAGAAGTTGACGTAGCACAAGCGAATGCCGCGCTCGCGCGCCAGGTGCGCCCAGACATGCGCGGCGGCGTGGAAGTCGAGCGGAATCATCTCCTGCGGCGTGAAGCGGTGCGCCAATACGACGCGCCCCACGGGTGCGCGTTGCTTGGCGATGAACCAGTCGCCCTTCTGGTGGCGCGACTCGGCGAAGTAGACGAACGTGAGTCTTTCGCGCTCCATCACTTCCAGCGTCTCGCCGAGGTGCATCTCGTGGCCGAGGATCAGGTCGCCGTCGAATGCCACCAGCCGGCCCAGCGATGCGGCCTGCGCGAGCGTGCGCTCGATCAGGGCCTTTTCGGGCCAGGCGTAACTCACCGGCCGGGGCACGACGCCCAGCCCGTGCGCGCTGATCCGCTCCGCAACCGGCGCGTCAAAGCCGAGGCCGATCTCGCCGATCGCCCGCAGGTCGCCGGCGAAGGCCAATGTATCGCCGTCGATCGTCTGCGCTTCGGTGTAAGGGAGCCGGGTCGAAAGCTCGCTGGCGAGTCGCGCGACAAGCTCACTCGGGCCGTGCAGATAGTTCCAGTGGCCGACTCGCGGTCGCGCAGCGCGAAGATGGCCGGGCGCTCGCGGCGCGAGCTGTCCCGACCGCACCAGGCGATCGAGCGTCAGCTCGGGAAGTGAAACGTGCGTCGCGCCGTGATGCGCCAGCCCGTGCAGCAAATCGTCGAACGGCAGGCCGGCGCGGATGGCGGCGGCGTAGGCGTCGTCAAAGTCGACGCAGATCGCGACGCGGTTGTGTACGCGTTCCCACGCGTGGCGGCGCAAGAGAACACGCGTGGCCGACAGCCCTCCGGCAATCGTGAGCGACAGCGATAGCAGACGGGAAAGTTTCAAGGGCCAAGACTCGGAGTCGGAATGGTTATCACGCTTTCCGTTTCACGCATCACTTGTCACGCATCATGCGCCACGTGTCTGTGCTGCCGATTCTGAGCGCCGTCTTCCACACGGCCCACTTGCTGCGCCAGTTGGCAGCCCAGCGCGCGGTCTCGGCGCGATCGGCCAGGCCACGCCGGATGCGCTGCGGGATCGACGTGAGCGGCTTCTGCTGCGTGCGGCGCAGGACGTCGGCGAGGCTGAGCCGATCGATGCGGCGGCGCAGTGCACCAGGCGTGGCGCGGCTCAGCGCGTCTATCACATCGTTCGGAACGGGCGCATCAAGCAACTTGCGCGCAAGCGTGAGCGCAGCCAGCGTGTAAGGCGCAGCGCGATGCTCGATGGATCGCCGAGTAAAGCACGACCAGTCGACGCCGCCCGCCGAGGTCACGGCCAGCAGATCGGCCAGTTGCACCATCGATGGCGCGCCCATAATCAGGTGGAAGCAGAAGTGCACGCACAGGTGCAGCAGTAAGTCCTCGCGGGCGAGGACGCGGCAGGCCTGCCCGCCGAGGTTCGCCTCGACGGCGCGTTCGCGCGCGCCGGGCGTAACGTCTACCTTCAGGCCGAACCACGATTCTTCGAGCGAGGTGTGCGGCTCGATCGTGCGGTCGGCGCCGGTCGAAAGGTAAGGGTTGGGTGTGGCGGCTTCCGAGCCGACCCGGCGGAACGTGCTGGTATGCTTGGTCACGCCCGGGCCGAGGTCGGCGGACTTGCGCTTGCCGCCGTAGCCAAGTTGTTCGAGCATGGCTTCGGCGGCCGGCAGTTCTTCGGGCGTGAACAGCAGGTCGATGTCGTTCATCGGCCGCATTGCCGGATCGGAATACACGAGCGCAGCGAGGTGAACGCCTTTGAGCGCGATGGGTTGCAGACCGCGTTCCGTGCAGGCGATCAGCGCCTCGCTCAACTGCGCGAAGATGGCTTCGTTGCGCCGGGCCTGCGCTTGATAGACCGCGCTCAGCTTCGCAACAGCGCGCGCCCCAATCTCCAATCCCCAATTACGTAGCTGTTTATGAAACTGCGGCGCAAGTCCCAGCACAATCGCCCGCACAGCCAGATCGTCCCAGTCCGCCTGCAGCCGGGTAACATCAGACTCCCAGGTCATGGGAGTCTGGTGAGGACGCAAGGCGTCGAGAATGAGCTGCGTCGCAGACAGGCCGGAAGCCATGGGCGCTGTTGACCAGAGGGAGGCGCGCTACGAGTGCAACGGCTGGCCGGTCATGTGACCGGGTCCTTCGGTTAGCTGCAGTCGTGCTAGGTGGCCAACGCCACCGCGCGATTAGTGGCTGCTAAAGGTGACCTGGGACAGGTCTTCGTGCTTGGTGATCTCGGGCTTGGTGTACATTGAGAATCTCCTCACGGGTCTCGAACCTAGACTGATCGCTGGCGGTAGCGCGCCTCCCTCTGGCGCGAACGCGGCAGGCCGGGTTCGACGGCGCAATAGGCTTCTCAGTTGCGGGCACGGCAGCGGGTCGGATAGGGATGAGTATAACCAGATCGATGAGAATGTCAATACACCTCTTCGATGCGACCTGCGGTAACGTGCAGCAGCTTCGCCCGGGTGCGATAGGGGGCGTCGAACATGGCGAGGTCGGCAGTGGTCACCAGAGATTGGTTGGCCTCGCCCAATCGCGCCAGCAGGTAGGCCCGGCGCTGCGCGTCCAGCTCGGCCATCACCTCGTCGAGCAGTAGGATCGGCCAGTCGCCGGTTTTCTGGTGAACCCACTCGACCTCGGCGAGCTTGAGCGCAAGGATCGCCGTCCGCTGCTGGCCGCGCGATCCGTACGTGCCGAGGTCGATTTGATCGGAGATGAAGCGAAACTCGTCGCGGTGCGGGCCGACGAGCGTCACACCGGCGTTGATCTCGTCGCGGCGCCGCTCCTGCAATTGCGCCTGGAACGCCGATTCGAGACGCCGCGCGTCCGTCATGGCGACCTGTGGCACGTCGAGGCGCATGGCGATCTGGCGCTCAGGGATGGAGGAACGGGCCGCGTCGAACGCGGGCTGATAGCGCAGCCGCAGGTCGACCCGGCCGCCGGTCAGATCGCGATGAATACGATCGGCCAGCCGGCTCAACTCGTCGAGCGCGATCTGCCGCTTGAGCGTGATCGCCGCGCCGTCGGCCACGAGCCGGTCGTCCCAGTAGGCGAGCTGATCAGGATCGCCTTCGCTCTCCTGCAATTGCTTGAGCAGCGCGTTGCGCTGCGCCAGCACGTCGGCGTAGCGGTCGATCGCGCGTGCGTAGTCGGGATCGATCTGGCCGACGGCGTTATCGAGGTAACGGCGGCGCTCGCCCGGCGAGCCGGAGACGGTATCCACGTCCTGCGGCAGGAAGAGCACCGCGCTGACCTGGCCGGCCAGGTCGGCGAGGCGCGCGTGAGCGCCGTTGAGCTTGATCTGCTTGCGGAAACGGTAGCCGTCGATCGTGCTCGCCGGCTCGAGCAGGAGCGTCACGTCGAGGTGGATGGCGCGATCGGCCCGCTGCACGTCGCCGACGAGACGCGCGTAGGGCGCGCCGCTTTCTTCGGCGGCCAGCCAGTGGATCAACTGCCGGTCGCTGCTCGTGTGCGGCGACTTGCCGGTGGCGAGGTAGTAAACGGCTTCGAGCAGGCTGGTCTTGCCCTGCGCGTTGTCACCGTGGATGAGAATCGGGCCGGCGGGCAGCTCGAGTTCGAGCCGGGCGTAGGCGCGGAAGTTGGTCAGCGAGAGATGGCGCAGGTACATGAACGTTGCCGCAGCGGAGATCGACGACAATTGTAACACGAATGCGCAGCGGGCCGAGCATCGTAGAATGCGGCCAATCCTCCGGCCTCTGGACGTAACCGTGCTTGACCGGATTCCAGTGTATATAGTCGAAGTGGTTGTCGAAATCGTGCTCGTCGCGAACGATGTGATCCCAGAAGCGCTCCTGCCACAAGTTGAGTGAGCCGGTGATGCCACGCGCCTTCTTGTAGTTGAGCGTGGTATTGCGCTTTATGCTATGCATCACAGTAGAGAAATTGCCGCTCTTCTCATCGACACGCATCAGCCAGTGGAGGTGATCCGGCAAGACGACATAGGCGAGGAGACGAAATGGATGAATCTCCTGCACGAGGCGCATAGTCTCGAACAGCAGAACGACGTTGTCTTCCGTCGCGAAGAATGGGAATCGACCGCCGGTCACGACCGTGATGAACACAATGGCGTTCGGAATGTAGTATCGGCGAAAGTTCGGCATGCGCAACCCCCGTCGCATTCACGTAGGGCAGGTTTCCATACCTGCCCGGCTGAGGCGGCTATAGAAAGCCGCCCTACGTCTCAATCACCGTAGGGAAGTTTCCATACCTGCCCGACCTGCGGCGGCTATGGAAAGCCGCCCTACGTTTCATTCGCGGTGAAGGCTTCTTCCGCCACGATGGTGCCAGCCTCGTCAATCCTCACCCGCGTGCCTGTTCGCAGTCTTGCGAAGTCATCGGGTTCCAGGGCGATCAGGGGGATGGGCTTCGCGTACATTTCGTCGGCGACGATCGACGCC
>DASSFZ010000220.1:0-8076 GCA_035693785.1 Anaerolineae bacterium
AGGGCATCTACTTCTGGGACGCCGACGGCAAGCGCTACGTCGACTTCAACTCGCAGTTGATGTGCGTCAACATCGGCCACGGCGACCGGCGTGTGATCGAGGCGATCAAACAGCAGGCCGAGGAGCTAGCCTACGCCGGCCCCGGCATGGCGACGCGCGTGCGCGCCGAGTTCGGCCCGCTGCTGGCGAAGCACACGCCGGGCGACCTGAACAAGTTCTTCTTCACGCTCGGCGGCGCGGAGGCCAACGAAAACGCGATCAAGTTCGCGCGCTTTTACACCGGCCGGCACAAGATCATCACGCGTTACCGCTCGTACCACGGCGCGACGCATGGCGCGATCACGCTCACCGGCGACCCGCGCCGCTGGCCGAATGAGCCGGGTATGGGCGGCGTCGTGCGCGTCTTCGATCCACACAAATATCGAAGCCCGCTCCACCGGGAAGGCGACAGCGACGAGTTCTTCGCGCAGAAGTGCCTCGACCAGATCGAGGAAGTGATGATGTACGAGGGTCCGCACCATATCGCCGCCGTGTTCATCGAGACGGTCACCGGCACGAACGGGCTGATCGTCCCGCCGAACGGCTACTTGCAGGGCCTGCGCGCGCTGTGCGACAAATACGGCATCCTGCTGATCTGCGACGAGGTGATGTGCGGGCTGGGCCGGGCAGGCGAATGGTTTGCCGTCGATCACTGGAACGTCGTGCCCGACATCATCACAATGGCGAAGGGGCTGACCTCGGCGTACATGCCGCTTGGCTGCGTCGCGTTGAGCGAGAAGATCGCGCACTATTTCGACGACCGTGTGTTCTCCGGTGGATTGACGTACAACGGGCATCCGATGTGTCTGGCGGCGGCCGTCGCCAATCTGAAGGTGCTTGAAGAAGACGACCTGGTGGGCAACGCCCGGCGCATGGGCAACGTGATGGCCGGCCTGCTCGACGACTTGAAGGCCGAGCACCCGTCCGTCGGCGACGTGCGCTCGATCGGCCTGTTCGGGATCGTCGAGCTGGTGAAGAGCCGGAAGACGAAGGAGCCGCTCGCGCCGTTCGACGGCACGTCGGAGCCGATGCAGAAGCTGGCCGCGTTCTTCAAGCAGAAGGGGCTTTACATTTTCACGCACAGCAACACTTTCTTCACCAACCCGCCGCTGTGCATCACCGAGGCGCAGTTGAAGGAAGTCTTCGAGATCATCAACGAGGGCCTGGCGATCGCCGATGGTGCGGTCGTTGCATAGCAGGCAGGAAGTTCGCCACACGACCGGGTAAGTCACTCACGAAGGACCGTGCGGTAAACGACGAAGGCAGTTCGTCCGAGGCGATCGGCAGACTTCATGACGGGCGCGATCCTGAATCCTGCATCGGCAACCGCGCGCTCGATCTTGCCCAGGGACTCATTCGCAGGGACGACGAGGTAGCGCGTCGACGACCGGCCAAAGACGCGCAAATCGCGCGCCAGGTCGGCCGGCGTGTCGAAGTAGGCGCGATAAAGCGGCGCGTCCCACAAATAGTAATCGAACTCCCAGCTCAGCCAGTGATCATACACGACGGTTCCCACGGGCAATTCGCGCAGATACGCGGCGGCGCGATCAATCCCGTCGTGCGGGCCGTGATCGCCGCCGATCAGGATCTCGCTATGCGCAGCCTGGAGCGCGAAGGGCAGCACGATCGTGCCGATTGCAGCCACTGCCAATGCACTGCTTCTCCCGATAGCAACATGGCTATGCGAAGATAACCAGGCGAGCGTCACAGCCACGCTTCGATCCAACAGCACCCCTGCGACCGGCACCAGAATCAGCAAGTAACGATCCCACACCGGGAATGCCAGCAGCCAGTGCAGCGCAACGAATCCCACTATATATGCGACGAGCAGCAAGTCGATCGCCGCGCCTCTCGTTCCTTTGCCATGCCCAAAAGCATGCACGAGCAAACTTATCAGGCAAACGACGAGAATACCTCCCAGTATCGGCCCGAACAAATGCGGCAGAAATCCTGACCAGCTTATCAGCCTCGGCCCCAGCTCGGCGGCGAACGCGAATCGGAGGCCGCCGTAGTTGATCGCCTGCTGCTCCCAGAACGGCGTCCCGCTGCGCAGGAGCGACCAGGCGATGACGAGGGCAACGCCAATGCCAAAGCCGCTGGCGGAGCTCAGGCACTGTTTTGCCGCCGAGGACGCAGAGCGCGTGGAGATGCGTCTCTTCCACCTCTCTGCGCTCTCCGCGAGCTGTGCGGTGAGAATGACCAATGGAGCGAATAGCAGCCCCTGCACCTTCGTCGCGAAGGACAGGCCGAGGAAGATGCCGGCCCACCCTGGTCGGCCGCGCGACGCCGTGACGCAAGCCGCGAGTCCCCACATCACCATCAGGGGGTCGAGAAATGCCGTGCCGCCGAAGGCAATGGTGAACGGCGAGAGCGCCACAGCCAGGGCGGCGACGACGCCCCCACCCTCCTCCCCTGCGCGCGAGCGCGCCGGGTAGAACGCTTTGGCCCACTGCCACACCAGCGCGACACTGAGCGTAGCGGCGATCAGGTTTGGCAGCCGCGCCGCGATCTCGCTGCGCCCGAGCGCCCACAGGCTGGTCGCCATGATATACATCGACAGCGGCGGCTTATCGACGGGCGCGCCGGAGAGAAGCGCGTCACGCCCGCTCACAATCTGCATCGCCCAGGCGGTGTATAGCGCCTCGTCGGGATGAAAGCGGTTCTGCATAGCCGGGCCGAGCTGAAGCGCGAAGGCCAGGGCGCACAATGTAGCGACGATCCATCTATGAGATTTCACCACAAAGACACGAAGGCTCAAAGTCAATCTCTGTCATCATCACGACGAAGGTGCAGCGACGCCCTGACTCGCCTGTGAAGTTGGCTGACAACAAACAAAAAGAGCCGCCGTCCAACTGCGACTCTAAACGAATGACGCTTAAATGGCAAGGCCAGCTCCACCAGCGCGCTGATCTCATGTGCGAATGCTACCGCCCCGGGCACGCGACGCTCTGCAAGTAGGCTCGATTTGCGTCGACGGTGGCCCACGCCTGCGCGCGGCTGAAGTTCCAGGTGCGCCAGTCGGGGGTCGCGGGCGGCGACCATCGCGCCAGCAGGTGCGCGGCGACCAGGCACCGATCGCTTTCATTCATCTGCGGCAGCGCTTCGACGAGCGCGGGCACGGCGTCGGCGCTGAGCGCGGTGACGTAGCGCGCGTCGAACGGGACGGCCGCGTCCGGGCGGTTCGTGTTAACGCGGGCGATCAAGTCATCGGGGTTGAGGGCGTGCAGCGCGAGAATCACGGTGAAGCCTGCCGCAAGCGCCCCGAAGGCGAAGCGTTCCCGCCGTCCGCGCAGCACGCTGACGGCGAACCAGACGAAGACGATCGCCAGCCAGCCCATGAACGCCGTCGTGTACACGCGCAGCTCGGTCAGGCCGAACTCGCGCTGATACAGCAGCATGCGCTGCACGGCCGAGGCCATGATCACGAACAGCAGGCCGATCAACGCGCCGGCCAGGAGGCTGAACAGCCGCCGGGCCGCCGTATCGCCTTCGGGCAAAAGCCAATGGGCAACCAGCAGCGTCGGCAGGACCAGCGCCGCGACCGCGACCAGCTCGAAGAAGCCGCGCCGGGCGTATTCGGCGTAAGTCAGATGAATAGACGACTCGACCACGCCCGCGCCGCCGAAGAGGTAACGCACCTGCACGACGACGAAGGCGAGGAACAGCGCGTTCAACATCCCGAGCGCGACACCGATCTCGACACTGCCGAGTGACAGGGACTTCGGCTGCCTGAAGGCGGAACCGGTCCATTCTTTCGCCATCAAAGTCCGGCGCAGGAAACCGCCGGCGAGGATCGTCCAGAACGAGATCAAGATCGTGCGCGTCACGACTTCGTCGACGTCCCAGTCGAACAGCCGGGCGACGAAGTCTTCGAACACGGCGTCCGCCGCGACGAACAGGCCGCCGAAGACGAACAGCAGGAACAGCGCGATTGCCAGCCCGCGCCCGGCAGCGGTTGCCTGCTTCGACCAGTCGCGGCTCGGCATCTCCTTCCACTTGATGTCGTCGACAAGCAGCTCGAACAGGCCAATCGCCCATCCGACGGCGGCGACCAGGAAACCCTGGACATATTCCAGCACGCCTGCGATCAGAACTCGTCCGGCCCGCGCGCGCAGCGCGACCAGCGCCAATGCGGCGAGGAGCGCCGACAGGTTGAGCCAGTTCAGGGTGGGCGAATCGCGCCAGGCGAGCACGGCGGCGAAGAAAATCGCGGGGGCGATCAGCCAACGCCCGCCGCCGGTCAGCGCAACCTCATGCCTAGAAGCAAGCAGGATGCCCACCGCGACGAGCGGGCCGATCCACAGGACGACGTTCAGCCCCCACGGCGTCGCGCGTAGAAGGGCATCGCCGAGGACACCGAGCGCCAGTGCGGCGCCGAGCAGCGTAAGGCCAAGCTTTGTCGCATGAGTCATCGTCTTCCCTTCCAATTCCAACGGTCAGACCGTCGCACTACAGGTATGGTATGGGATGATTCCTCTCCATCTGCTCCTCGAAATAGAGTAAACTGAAGCGGCGGCAAAGAACACGCTTCGCGTACGCGGTGAATTGCACTCGCGTGCTTGACAAAAAGACCTTTCGGGTTTTGAAAGCCCGAAGGGTCTCCAACGGGATGGGTCTCCGACGAGTTTCTCAAACCCTCTCGATGACGGTCGCCGTCGCCATACCGTGGCCGATGCACATCGTCTGCAGACCGTAGCGGTCTCCTGCCCGTTCGAGGTGATGCAGCAGCTTCGTCATCAGGATCGCCCCGGTCGCGCCGAGCGGATGCCCCATCGCGATCGCGCCGCCATTCGGATTGACGCGCGCCGGGTCCGGTTGCAGCTCCTTCTGCCAGGCGAGCACGACCGAGGCGAACGCCTCGTTGATCTCGATCACCGAAAGGTCGTCGAGGCGCAAGCCGGCGCGCTCGAGCGCGGCGCGCGTGGCGGGGATCGGCGCGGAGAGCATGAGCACCGGGTCGTCGCCGATCACATAGCGAGCGGCGATCCGTGCGCGGGGCTTGAGTCCGAGCGCGCTCGCCTTGTCAGCCGACATGAGCAGCACCGCCGCCGCGCCGTCGCTGATCTGGCTGGAGTTGGCAGCGGTGATGACGCCGCCCTCTTTGAAGACGGGCTGGAGCTTGCTCATCTTGCCCAGGTCAGGCTCGAAGCGGATGCCTTCGTCATAGGTCAGCGTGTCGGTCACGCCGTCGGGCAGCTTCACTTCGATCGGCACGATCTCGCGCGCGAAGTCGCCGCGCCTCGTCGCAGCCGCCGCCTTGACGTGGCTCTCGTACGCGAAGCAGTCGAGTTCTTCGCGCGTGAGATGCCACTTCTCGGCCATCATTTCGGCGGAGATGCCCTGGCTGACGAGCGCGTATGGAAAGTCGGGCGGCCACGCTTTCGGCCAGTCCGAGCCGAGCGGCACGCGGCTCATGACTTCGATTCCACCGGCAATGACGACGTCCATGTCACCTGCCGCGATGACCTGCGCGGCGAAGTGAATCGCCTGCTGGCCCGATCCACACATTCGGTTGAGTGACGCGGCGGGCACGTGCATTGGCAGGCCCGCCTGCAGGGCGGCCAGCCGCGCGATGTTTGCGCCCTGCTCGCCGATCGGCGTCACGCAGCCGAGGATGACATCTTCGACGAGCGCCGGATCGATGCCAGAACGCGCGAGCAGCGCCTGGAGCACACGCGCCATTAGGTGAACCGGCAGCACGGAACTCAATTTGCCATCCCGCTTGCCGATGGGCGAGCGGACGGCTTCGACAATGACGACGTCTTTCATAGGGAGCCTCCGGAGATAAAACGTGATGCGTGATGCGTGGTACGTGATGCGTGAATCAGCATTCTACATTCTACATTCCTTAGTCAACGAACCTGTATTTGATTAAGGTCCAGATCGCATTCGGCCCTTCGCGCCAGGTGATCTTCTTGCCCTCGTGATACTCGCGGCCGTAGTACGAGATCGGCACTTCGAAGATACGGTGGCCGCGCTTGAGCACCTTGGCCGTGATCTCCGGCTCAAACTCGAAGCGCTTGGACTTGAGCGGGATGTTCTTGATCACGTCGGCCCGGAAGACCTTGTAGCCGGTCTCCATGTCGCTGAGAATCGCATTGTAAAGAATGTTCGTCATCAGCGTCAGCATCTTGTTGCCGAGCATGTGCCAGAAGAGCATCGCCTTGCGCGGGCCGAGGAAGCGCGAGCCGTACACGACCTTGACGCGGCCTTCCTCGATGGGGCGGATCAGCGCCGGATAGTCGCGCGGGTCGTATTCCAGGTCGGCGTCCTGGATGAGGATGACGTCGCCCGTCGCGCGCTCCAACCCGCTGCACACGGCGGCGCCCTTGCCGCGATTCCGGTCGTGATACACTACGATCGTGTTCGGCGTGGGCTCCTCGCCTTTCAAGACATCGCGCGTGCCATCCGTCGAGCCGTCGTCGACGACGATGATCTCAGACGCCAGCCCGACGGCGCGCACCTGGCGCAGTATCTCGGCGATGGTGGCTTTCTCGTCGTAGACCGGAATGATGACCGATAGGCGCATGCCATACCCCTTCATCCCTCACGCATCACGTAATCACGTAATCACGTGATTACGTATCACGCCTCCTGCATTACTTCCTTGTACCTGAAACAGTCGACCAGATGATCATTCACCATGCCCGTCGCCTGCATGTGCGCGTACACAATCGTTGAGCCGACGAACTTGAAGCCGCGTTTCTGCAGGTCTTTGCTTATGTTATCTGACAGCGGTGTTCTCGATGGAATCTCAGCTAAGGATTTGTGACGGTTCCTGATTGGCTTGCCGTCGACAAACTGCCAGATGTAGTTATCAAAGGAGCCAAACTCCGCCTGCACTTCAAGGAAACGCCGGGCGTTGTTGACAGCCGCCTCAATCTTCAGCCGATTGCGGATGATGCCCGGATTGGCCAGCAGGCGTCGCACGTCCGCTGCCGTATATCTGGCAATTCTCACGGGGTCAAACCCATGGAATGCCTCACGGAAGTTGGGCCTTTTGCGAAGCACTGTTGACCAGCTAAGTCCGGCTTGCATCCCCTCCAACACGAGAAATTCAAACAACCTGCGGTCATCATGCAACGGAACGCCCCACTCCTCGTCATGGTAAGCAACCATACGAAGATCGCTACCGGCCCAAGCGCATCGACGCAGGCTATGCTCTGTAGGTGCAGCCATAGGCTTTGCCTCCAATGCCGTTTCCTGTGCTTCCAAAGTACGTCCGATTGTATGGGCAACAGTGACTTGAGGCAAGTTGAGAGTCTTGGCTATAATACGGGTAGTGACTTAGATAGAGCAGTAGATACTTTTACCACCCAACCTATACTTAGGTTTTGCCGCTTTTTGAATTTTGCATGCTGTTGATATAATCGTGCCACGCGTTCGCATTTCCTCCACGGCGCGTTCACAATGCATTCACAATTGTGAGGCATACTCCTGTTCAGATTGAATTTTGGGGTGTGTATTTTATAATTGATCTATGTCTACGCCAATTTTAGCCACTAAACTTTACACGCCCCCACCTCGGCCTAAACTTGTCCTCCGTCCCCGCCTGATCGAGCGGCTGAACGAGGGTCTGCACGGCAAACTGACCCTCATCTGTGCCCCCGCCGGCTTTGGTAAAACCACGTTGGTCAGCGAATGGGTCGCCAGTTGCGGGCGACCGGTCGCCTGGCTGTCGCTGGACGAAGAGGATAACGACCCCACACGCTTTCTGGTTTACCTCGTCGCTGCTTTGCAGACGATTGCGGCGAATATTGGAGCAGGAGTGTTGGGTGTGCTCCAATCCCCTCAGCCACCGCCCACCGAATCGATTCTGACGGCTCTGCTCAATGAAATCACCACCGTCCTGGATAATTTTACCCTCATCCTTGAGGACTACCACGTTATTGATGCCAAACCGGTTGACAATGCCCTCACCTTTCTGCTCGAGCACCTGCCACCGCAGATGCATCTGGTCATCGCCACCCGTGAGGATCCGCACCTGCCGCTAGCCCGTTTGCGCGCCAGGGACCAATTGACCGAATTACGGGCCAC
>DASSFZ010000221.1:0-6650 GCA_035693785.1 Anaerolineae bacterium
CTTCTGTCAGGCAGCTTTGGCGCGGCCTATGCTCAAGGGCTTGCTCCCTGGCAGGCCGTTGCTGCTCCCGTTCGCATCCCGGCAGATGTTGAATGGGTGAGCACCGGGATATCGGTAGAAGCAGGCCAGACGGTTTACCTGCGTACGCGGGGCGTGGCAATCACCGCGCCTCTCGCCACTTATCCGGCTGCTCTTAGCGGTCCGGATGGTCAGGTATGGAATCTTGGGTGTGGCCAGTACGAGGGCGCACCCCCTCCCTGCGCTATGGATGATGCTTACTATGGCGCCTTGGTGGGTAGGGTAGGCCCATCCGGCGACCCATTCCTGATCGGTGGCGCATCCTCGTTCACGTCGCCCGCTGACGGATTCCTTTACCTGACTGTGAACGATAACCTGGGCTTTTACTCCGACAATCTGGCCGGTTTCACGGTGCTGTTTACCGGTGAATAGCTCTGCGCCAGGATTCGCTATCAGTAGAGGAGGTGGCTGAATTGTGAACAGGGTGTCGGGACAGGCCCTGATCTGTCCCGACACCCTGTTCTACGATCTGCTCGGGGACGAGCAGCGCTGACGCGCCCGCTGCGGCTGCCGCGTGCCGCCGGCGCCGACCACTTCGTCCGTGTATTGCAGGCCGGAGGCGGTCTTCGTCGCGGAAGCGGCGCTCCCGCCGCACGCGGAAACTGCCAGCGCGATCGCGGCGCACAACACAATCCATTTTGCTAGGTTCATAACTGGCCTTTCAGCAAGGGTGGTACGGAGTATAACACACTCCCGCTTCCATTTGGGCTGAGCATCCATTCATAGCGGTGCTCACAACCTCCTGTTCCCTGACGTGCAAACCGGACGGGGACGCCAGCACCTGCTGATGCTGATGGAGGCGTACGCGTCGGGCGACTAGGCGGCAGGACGCTTCTGGCAGCGAAGTCCGCCGTCGAGGCAGGGAATAGGTGCGCACTTGCAGGTGATGCTAAGAACCTATCCGAAAATTGGAGTGCAGACTTCAGTTTGCATGGAAAAAGCGGGCTAAAGCCCCGCACTCCTGGGTTTTCGGATAGGCTCTAAATCGTCGTAAATCCTATTGACTTCTTTAGAAACTGCTATATACTGGCATTGCTTCGCCAGACAACCGAATGCCTCAGGCCGTCACCAGGCACTGAGGCCACAGCCAAGGTGGAGAATGCCTTGGTGGGAAAGTTGAAACGCTCGCCCACCGATAGTGTGGTGTGGGCATTTTTATTTACGGTCCCGAATTGGAAGTAGACGTGCCAGGCGGCTCGGAGATTGGGGCGTATGTTGCTGGCAAGACGGAGTTCGTTGAGCGGATTATGCGTCAGGCCCAGATGGACTCAGGGCGTAAGTAAGCCAGTTGTGTAGCACGTTTCAAGTGGGTGCCGGCCAAGCCGTGCGTGCAGCCAACCGCACTCGGCGCAGGGCCGACGAGTCGGCCTGGCGTAGAGGCGTGCAGTTTAAGCAAGCCTTCGTCTCGCCGGTTAAGGTGGAACGAGGAGGACAGCCTATGAGCGCCGAGAAACATGCAACCGTGTTGAAGGCTATAGCCGTGGTCGCGATTCTCTCAGGTTTCGTCATTTTCATCGTTACGGGTGGACAGCCTACGGTGAGCATGTTCTTTGTCTCCTTCGCACTTTTCGCGTTGCTGTGGATCATGGTCTTATACCTGGCGCCTGTGCGGTGCCACAAGCCCGGTTGCAATGGGTGGATGCGTCGTACCTGGGTCAAGGCGCCCAATTCCGAGTCCAGACTTCGGTACGTATGTGCTATCTGTGGTGTGGATTCACCGGCTTCGTCCTTACGTTCCAGTCCCTGCTCAACCCGCAGAGTCAGCAGCCAGCTTACTTTGTATTCATGACTGCCTTTCTAGCACTCTACGCATTCGTCACCATCAGCGGCCTCCTTTTCGCGGCGAACACCCCCACTTCTTGTCGCACTTGTGCTACAGATTCCTTGGATTTCCTCGCCGCTCATCGCTTATTAGTTCACGGCAGGTTTTCACGCCACCGTTGGTCTTATCGGAGGCAGCCTTATCGCAGATTTCTGGCTGGGAAGCGGTCGGCAGCTCAACTTGTTCCGAGAGCTCCCTTGGGGCATCGGCGTCAATCTCTTCGCACTGCTTATGCTTGTTCTCTTGGGTCGTTCGCGCCGCTGGACTCCATCAGTGCCTGACCCGCCACATACATTCGTTGAGGAATTTGCCTCGCATGCCAGGCTGACGTAAAGTGAAGGAAGGCTCGCCCGCGACGGCGGGCGGCTCACCTCGAGGCCGTTGGGCGCAATTGGGCCTATCGCCCTGACGGCTGTGGAAAGGTTGAGCTCCTGCCACGGAGCGAGGAGCAAATCACGAGTCATAACCACCGGCGCTATCGTGACAGTCAGGCTGTGAGTAGGCAACAGGATCCGAAATCATGAGCGAGTTTCTGAAGATGCTTCGGGAATCCGTGCCCCAGGTGATTGGCGGGCTGATCGTGGCGACGCTTACTCTCCTTGTAACGGCGTCGCCCGGCGTCGCAGCACTTGTCGGATTTGCAGGCGCGCTAGTGATCGCGGTCTTAGCGTACTTCGTCCGCTCCCCGGACGCCTGGGAAGACAAGAGGGACGGGGCCCCGCGGGCGCCGCCGACGACTTACACATCCACCGAAGCAAGAACGGCACCCTCCGCATCCATCGGCATGTTGCACCGAATCCCTTCCGGACCTGCCATCATCGGTAGCAGCTTCCACATCCGCGAAGCACCTCCTCGACAGGTCTTCGTGGCTGAATTCGAAATCACTGAGGTACCTGTCACGGTGAGCCAGTATGCTGCGTTTCTCGACGCCGGCGGCGCGAACGAGCGTCGCTGGTGGAGCGACAGCGGATGGGCGTGGCGCCAGGCAGCCGCAAACGGCTGGGGACGCGCCGACCGTTCCCAGCCCCACGACTGGGTCAACCAGAAATATCGACCCTACGATCCGGTGGTCGGCGTCACCTGGTACGAAGCGGAGGCGTACTGCAACTGGCTGGGCGCGCAAAAGAACCGGCTCGTTCGCCTGCCTACGGAGGAGGAGTGGGAGAAAGCGGCGCGGGGCGAGGAGGGCCGCACGTGGCCATGGGGTGATGAATTCAACCGCAATAAAACCAATACATATGAGCACGGTGTGGGAGGGACGCTGATGGCGGGAAGTCTGATCGGCGACAAGAGCCCCTATGGCTTGGCAGATCTGGGAGGGAACGTGCAGGATTGGACCTCCAGTGCCTATCAGCCGCTGCCAGGGGAGGAATTCCCGGCGATGGACCTACGAGTCGCGCGGGGTGGCTCGTGGAACGACACGGCCTTCGGCGCACGGCCTTCGTTCCGGCACGTATACCCGGCAGGTTACTACTTCCCATTTTTGGGATTTCGGATCGTCGTGGAAAGGCTCTGAGGCACCTGCCGGCCCTGGCCACAGTCTTTCACGACGCGACTGCGCCCGCTTTGTTGCGCAGAGGCGTTGAACATGTCGTCAACCTCTATGACACGAGGAGGTTCCCATGTCCACTGGTAACAGCTTCAATTCTGTCAAACCACTGACTCTAGCCCTCGCTATCCTGCTGCTTGGGATGCTGATTGCCTGTGGCGGACCTTCAACTCCTGGCCCCACTCCCACCCCGGCTCCGTCCTCTAATGCGATCGTGATTTCCTTCTACACCTCCGGCACGAAAGCCGATTGGGTCAGGGACGTCACCAAAACGTTCAACGACGCGCAGCTCAAGACGCCCTCTGGCAAACCCGTCTGGGTGCAGGTCGAGGAAGTTGACTCCGGCGATTTCCTCCCCCGGCTGCAAGATGGCCGGATCGCAGAGCCGACCGTCTGGAGCCCCGGCGAGATCAGTTGGGTGAACGAAGCCAACGTGGTCTGGCAGCAACGCTACAACAAGCCGCTGGTTTCCGGCGAGTGCGTGCCCACCGTGTACGCCATCATCGGCATCGGGATGTGGAAGCCGATGGCCGAGGCGATGGGCTGGCCGGATAAACCCATCGGCTGGGATCAGATCGTCCAACTCGCCGCCGACCCGCAGGGCTGGGCGCGCTACGACCACGCCGAGTGGGGCCAGTTCAAGTTCGGGCACACCCACCCTCGCTACTCGAACACCGGCTTCCTCGCCCTGACCTCGCTCGTCTATAACACGCTCGACCGCACCGACGGCCTGACGCCGGAGATGGTCAAGAGCGATCAGGTCGTCGAGGCCATGCGGCAGGTGGAATTGCACACCTATCACTACGGGACTTCGACGCGCGGGCTGTTCACGCTCATGGCCGAGAAAGGCCCGGCCTACCTGCACGCGGGTACGAATAGCGAGCCGGGCGTCTTCGCCACCAACAAGTTCAACAAAGACACGCTGCGCTTCCCGCTGGTCTTCATCATCCCCGCCGACGGCGCGTTCTGGTCGGAGAACCCGTACTGTGTAATTGACGGTGAGTGGGTAAGCGCCGAACAGCGCGAGGCAGCGCAGGTTTACAAGGATTACCTGCTCGCGCGGGAGCAGCAGGACAAGGCAATGGACTTTGGCCTGCGCCCAACGGACCCGGACGTTCCCCTGCGCGCGCCGATGACCGCCGATTGGACCGATATCCACGCGAGCCCGCAGACCATCCCGCCCCTCGCCAGCGTCTCCGGTGAGACCGCTCAGGCGATCCAGGACGTCTTTATGGAAGTCAAGAAGAAGGCGACGGTCGTAATCATCCTGGACACCTCCGGCAGCATGCAGGGCGACAAGATCAAGAACGCGACCGAGGCAACGGCGAATTTTCTCCGACGGCTGTATCGTGATGACGAGATTCTTGTGTTTGAATTCAACACGTCTCTTAACGCTCTCCAGCCTTCAGGCCGCGCGGGGGACGTGGCAGAGACCCTCGGCGGGCAGGTGCGCGGGTTGAGCGCGGGCGGCAGCACCGCGCTGTACGACGCCGTCTGCGCCGCCGTCCAGCGTTCGAACGACCTGCGGGCAGCGCACGAACGAGAGAATGAGAAACGTCTGCACGGGGTCGTGGTGCTGTCGGATGGCCAGAACACGGCTGGCTCGACAACGAAGGATGGAATGTTCAACTGCCTGCCCACGGGCGAAGATGTGGAAGGCGTAAAGGTCTTCACCATCGCCTATGGTGACGACGCCGACAAGGATTTGCTGAAAGAGATCGCCGCGCGCACGAATGGCAGGACTTTCTCCGGCGACCCGGCCACGATCGAACAGGTCTATCTGGCCATTTCGGCGGAGCAGTGAACCTCACCCCCCACCCCCGTCCCCTCCCCCCCTCTCCTGTGCTGGAGGCACAGGAGAGGGGGGAGGGGGGGGCCGCGAAGCGAGGCCGGGGAGGGGGGTGAGGCAGAGTGGAAGGAGGCTTGCATGTCTGGGTATATCGATAGCTCTCGCCGCCCCTGGGGCGCGGCTGTCGTCGTTATCGCCCTCGTGGTTTTTGGGGCGCTGATTTATGTTTTCAGCCAGCAAACTCGCACGCCTCCGCCTGATGGCACAGCGACCTTGCCCCCAGCGGGGACCGTCGTTATCTCCTTCTACACTTCCGACACGAAAGCGAACTGGATCAACGACGTCACGCCTGATTTCAACGATGCCAGGATGACCATCTCCTCGGGCAAAGTCATCAACGTAGTGGTCACGCAGGGCGACTCCGGCGATTTGAAGGATGAACTCCTCGCCGGGACAATCCAGCCCACCATCTTTAGCCCCGGTGAGATGAGCTGGGTGAACGAGGCGAACGAGGTCTGGAAGCAAAAGTACAACCGCCCGCTGGTGTCCGGCGACTGCCCGCCGACGGCCGTCGCCGCTATCGGCTTCGGGATGTGGAGACCGATGGCCGAAGCGATGGGCTGGCCCGACAAGCCGATCGGTTGGAAAGAGATCATAGCCCTGGCGAATGACCCGAGAGGCTGGGGCCGGCATGGTCATTCGGAGTGGGGCCAGTTCAAGTTCGGGCACACCCACCCGCTCGAATCGAACACGGGCCGACTCGCCATTATCTCATTGGCCTATTGGGCGCTCGGCAAAACCGACGGCCTGACGCCGGAACTGGTCAAGAGTCCGCAAGTGATTGAGGCGATCCGCCAATTGGAACTGCGAACTTACCGCTACGGCGCTTCGACCCGGCAACTCAGCACGCGCATGGCTGAATTGGGGCCAGGCTACCTGCACGCTTTCACGTCGAGTGAAACCAACGTCCTCATCACGAACATCGTGCAAAAGGACAAGTTGTGGCGTCCGCTGGTCTTCATACCCCCGGCCGAGGGCGCATTCTGGTCCAATAACCCCTATTGCATCCTGGACGCCGACTGGGTGACCGACGAACAGCGTGAGGCCGCGGAAGTCTACAAAGAATATCTGTTGGACGAGGCGCAGCAGCGAATCGCGATGCAGGAACATGGCCTGCGCCCGACCAATCCACGCGTTCCTTTAGGCCCGCTGATTGATTTGGCCAGCGGCACCGACCCGCGCGACACCCCGGCGAATGTTCCGACGCTCGCCACGGTTTCGGGCGAGGTGGCCCAGGCGGTCGAGGACGTCTTCATCGCCGCCAAGAAAAAGGCGATCATCGTCATCGTGCTGGACACATCGGGCAGTATGCAGGGCGACAAGATCAAGGGCGCGACCGAGGCCACGGCCGA
>DASSFZ010000222.1:0-12203 GCA_035693785.1 Anaerolineae bacterium
GGCGGGGCTTGCTATTCGCGACGATGCCTATCAACGTTCCTCACCAAATTGCCTGATATCTTCCGGCACCTCTTGCGTAACGATCACCGTCTCTCCTTGAACCATTCTGCGGATTTCCTCGACCACTTCTGGGTTGGCTAACGTCGTTACGTCACCGACGTCCATATTGTTCGAGATAGCGGCCAGGACACGGCGCATGATCTTCCCGGAGCGAGTCTTCGGCATGTCCGGCACGATATAGACGTGCCTCGGCCTGGCTATTTTGCCAATGATCATCTCCAGCGCCCGGATCACTTCATATCCGGTCTCTTTGCTGGATGGATAGCCGGGCTTAAGCGACACGTAAATATCAGGCACACGGCCCTTGACCTCATCCACGGCGGGCACAACAGCCGCTTCTGCCACTTTGTCGACGGTCAGACAAGCGGACTCTAACTCCTTTGTGCCCAGTCGATGGCCTGCCACATTGATGACGTCGTCAACCCTGCCTAATATCCGAACGTATCCATCTTTAGCCTGCATGGCCCCATCGCTGGTAAAGTAAGGCCAGTCACGCCAGTCTTTGCTGTTCTTGTTCTTGCAATACTTCGCATAATATTGCGCGACGTATCGCTCCCGGTCGCCCCAGATCGTCTGGAATTCCCCTGGCCACGGATTCCTGATGCATATGTTTCCGGCCTTATCCGAGCCCGGTTCGATCTCATTCCCATTCTCATCGTAGATGACCGGATGGATACCGGGCACCCCCGGACCAGCGCTTCCAGGCTTCATCGCATGCAGCGCCGGCATCGTGCTGCAGAGAAATCCTCCGTTTTCCGTTTGCCACCACGTGTCGACAATGACCGCCTTGCCTTTGCCGACGACGTGGTAATACCACTTCCACACTTCCGGCTCTATCGGTTCTCCAACCGTCGTCATATGCTTAAACTGATAATGGTATTTCGTCGGCTCGTCCGGCCCCGCTTTTCTGAGCATCCGTATCGCCGTCGGCGCCGTGTGGAAAATATTCACGTCCAGTTGCTCGGCGATTCGCCAGGGACGCCCGGCATCCGGGTAAGTGGGAACACCTTCGTAGATCACGCTCGTCGCAGCCAGCGCGAGCGGGCCATAGACGATATATGAATGCCCGGTGATCCACCCGATATCCGCCATACACCAGTAGACATCCTCCGGATGAATGTCTTGAATATACTTCGAGGTACCGGCAACATAGGCCAGATAGCCGCCGGTGCTATGCTGGCATCCTTTAGGCCGGCCCGTCGTCCCACTCGTATACATCAGGAAGAGAGGCGCTTCGGCCGGCATGGGAACGGGATCGACTCTTTTGCCGCCATAATCCCTAATCAGATCGTCCATAAAGTAATCACGGCCTGCTCTCATAGGCGTTTGGGAGACATACTTCCCACGGTGGCGTCTCCAGACCAAGACCTTATCGACGGTTTGGCCCTGTTCTTCCGCTGCCTTGAGGGCTACGTCAGCCTTTTCCTTATGGTCGCCGAGTTGGCCGGACCGGTAGTAGCCGTCCATAGTGATCAGGACATGACTTCCGGAGTCCGCTATCCTGTCACCACACGCCTTGCCGCTAAATCCTCCAAATACCTCGGAGTGAATGACGCCCAGTCTGGCACAAGCCAGCATCGTGATCGGGAGTTCCGGCACCATCGGCAAATGGAGCGTGACTCTATCGCCGGCCTTCAGTCCGGCAAAGTCTCTCAGAACCGCTGCCACCTCATTCACTCGGACGTAAAGCTCCCGATAAGTGAGCGCCACATGAGGCTCATCCTCCGGTTCAGGAACCCAAATGATCGCCGCCTTATTTTTATACTTCGGCAAGTGTCTATCGACGCAGTTGTAGCACGCATTGATCTTGCCGCCAACAAACCACTTCCAAAAAGGCGCATCACTCGTATCCAGCGTCGTATGCCAATACTGATACCAGGTCAGCAGATCGGCATACTCCTTGAAGCATTCGGGGAAATTCTCCAGGCTGAACCGCTCATAGACTTCTGGGTCAGCCATATTGGCCTGAGCAATAAATTGGGCCGAGGGGTGGTAATATTCCTCTTCCTGCCAGTGAACGGCGATCTCCGCTTCGCTGACTCGCATGAATTCTCTTTCACTCATGGTAGCATCCTCCTTCTTCTAGCGATTAAAGTATTTTAAATGATAATATGCAACCCTATATGTGTCAATGTGCTAGAATCGCACCCGCGCCACTAGGACACACCGCCCCAGGCCGACGACGTTGGGCGGTGCGCCGGGCACGCCCGCGAACGAATTCGCAGGCTACAATGGCCAACCGGTCTAAAGAAGGCTATGCCAGACCGCTTGATCAGGCTTGGCTGGCGTAGCCCGCCGCTCGTTCGAGAGCCTGACATGAGGAACCTTTATGAATGTACCTTACGGTGGAAGCATGTGTTTTGATGGTCGGGGCAGTGTAGCGCCCGGTTCGGGCAAGGGAGCACTTCAATGGCACGCTTTAGCAACAACTTAATCATTGGTCGCCCGATCAATGAGGTTTTTCGATTCGTGGCTGATTTTGAGAATATGCCAAAATGGAATTACTATGTAGTTGAAGTAAACAAGGTCACCACCAGCCCCATCGGTGTCGGAACAGTCTTCAGGCAAGTACGCAAGACGGATACTCAACGGTACAAGATCGTTGAGTTTGAGCCTAACCGTAAAGTCGTTGTCGAGACGCTGCCGCCAGCCCCGGCGTTGCAGATGCGGTTTACGTTTGAGCCTGCGGGCGGCGGCACAAGACTTACCGATGAATGGGAGTTGAAGGGTGGACTGATTGGCTTATTCGGTTCATTCGCGGCGGGCCGGGTCAAAGCCGCAGTTGCGGAGAATCTCGCTAAACTGAAGCAGTTGTTGGAGACGGGGGAAGTGCGCCTGCAAGACGGTAGAGTCGAAAGAATATAACCCCCCGACGCTTCGCCGCAAGCGGCTCTGCGAGTTCCGACCGCTCTCGCGGCTCGCGCGGCTGATCTGCGTGCCATTGGGCGCACATCGTCGCCAAGTATCTCAAAGGCCAACGGTTCTGTTTCGTCGGTACGGCAGCCGCAGTCGCACAAGGCGTATCTATGCGTGCCGGCGATGTTGACATCCTCGTAGAGAAACGTGAAAGCGTGGATATCTTCGCTCGCGCACTGGCAGACTTTCCCTGCATTAGCCCGCCGACTTGGATGTCAGATGCACGGCAGTATTACACCGCATTTAACATCAACGATGTTCAAGTTGAGGTCAGTACAGTTGAATGGGAGACCGATTCGGACTCACGACTGTAACACAAAGTTACTACGGCAAGCCATGCAAGCAGCGGGGCTTCCAGCGCGTATACAAACAAGAGTCCTCAAACAAATCGAGGAGAAGTAGCACCAGCACTTCATGGCTACTCATGCCTTTGGAAAAGAGCCACTAGGGAGCTCGTCCTCGCTGCGCAATTGCGAAGCCGGCAGCAGCCCGGCAAGACATGGGAGGACTGCGAAAAGGATGAACGACTCGCCCACGGCCTGCGCCGTCGCCGTGCGGAAAACCTCGAAGGCGTCCCCGCTGAACAACGAAGAGCCTGCCGACAGGTTCGCCGTCAATGTCTGGACACGCTGCGTCCACCACGCCAGAGCGGTCGATCCGCCCAGGCTCATGCCCACCAGCCGCAGGATGATGACCAGCGCGGAGGCGACGCCGCGTTCCTGCGCCGGCGCGACGTTGATGACCGCCGTCGCCACGGGCGCCAGCACCAGCCCGAAACCTGCGCCGGCTACCATCAGGCCCGGCAACATTTCGAAGTACGTGGTGCCGGACGTCCATCGGCTGGCTATCCAGAACCCAATCGCGCCGAGGGCCAACCCGACCGACGCAGGCAGACGATAGCCGCGTCGCTCGACGATACGGCCGGCGAACGCCGACACGATCGCCATCGTCAGCGTCAGGCCGGATAGCACCCAGCCGGTGTACCACGCGCCGTCGCTCAGGATCTGCTCCAGCGTCAGGCCGGGCTGGCTGGACGCGACGACTACGTTGACAAACAGTGGAACCAATCCCAGCGCGACGATCAGGACGAAGCCGACCAGAAGGTTCGTGAGCGAGGCGGCGGTGAAGGTCCGGTTGCGGAACAGCCGCATGTCGAGCAGCGGGTCGCGCGCGCGCAGTTCCCACACGATAAACGCGCAAGACAGCACAGCGGCGGCGATCAAGAGCGGCGTCTGATCCGCCGGCGCCGTCTGCTCGACGAACGGCGAAACTGCGCCGGACTCGGCTCCACTGCCCAGGCTTATGTTGAATGCCACGAGTGCGCCGCCAATGAGCAGGACGCCGATCCAGTCCAGCCCTCCCTGCCCTTTCGATTGCGGCGCATCGCGCAGCGCGCGCCAGCACAGGATAAAGGCGAGGACGCCGATCGGGACGTTAAGCCAGAAGATGATGCGCCAGTCGCCGAACAGGCGAACCATGATCCCGCCGTACAGATGCCCCACTACCCAGCCAGCCGTGTCGACGGCGGCGATCGCGCCGAGCGGCGTGGCACGCTTTTCCGGGGGATACAGATCGCCGGCGAGCGCCATGGACACGGGCACCATCGCGCCCGCGCCCAGCGCCTGCACCACGCGGCTCATCACGAGCCACTCCAGCGACTGCGCGAACGGCGCGCGCTGCGTCACGGCGACCATGACCGAGCCGGCAACGAAGATCGCCAGGCAGGCAAGGTACGCGGCACGGCGCCCGTACAGGTCGCTCAGGCGGCCGGCGAACGTCATGCTCACCGCGTAGGCGGCCAGGTACATCGTCACGACCCAGCCGGCCAGCGCCGATTGATCCACGGTCAGCTCGAAATCGACGACGACTTGCGGCAAGAACGCCGATGCGACGGTGAGGTCCATCGCCCCGACGAAGATCGCTACGGAGACGAGAGCGATGATCGCGTTGGGGCGTGGCAGGCGGGAGGAGTAGGGCACGGAAGTCAGGAGTTAGAGTTAGAGATTGGAGTTAGAGGTTGGAAGTTGGAAGTTGGAGATTAGACGTCCGGCGCTTCGATCGTCACCGGCTCGCCGAACTTCGAGAAGGTCATTGTCCAGATCGACGGGTTGCCGGGATCGATGGTCGGATCAACCAGCACGATCTTGCGCACGGCGAAGGTCTGCGGATCGACCCACACCTCTACATCCACTGTGCTGGAGCCGATCAGGCCGCCGCTCATCCGCCACAGGCGCGAGCCCTCAATGCGGCCCTTCACGTAGTATGCCTGCGCGCCGTCGATAGACTCGACGCCGACCAGCTCTGCATCGTCCAGTCCGCCTTCCAGCGTCTTCTCCAGCCCGAATTCAGGGTGAAACATCACCGCCGGATTGAAGCCGATCTCGGCGGGCAGCGGCTCCCACTCCTTTGACAGGAAGTTGGTGATGTACTGCTCGTCGCCGAGCGCGATCATGTCGGCCTCGATCGCGACCGGGCCGACGAGCTTCAGGTGCACGCCCATCCGATCGGGCCGTGCGAACACGCCCTCCCCCGAGCGCAGCGCTAACCCCAGCGCCGGATTGAGCATCGCCGGCGTGCCCGCGATGTCGATCGTGAAGCGCAGCGTGTTCTGGCTGGCCATGCCCTTCGCCGCACGCTGCACGATCTCGTCAGGAGGCAGTTCGGGAGGAGGCGGAGGGCCACAGGCGGAGAGTGCAGCAAAGCAACACGCCAGGATTCCAAACCGTAGGATCAAACGCATCCCAGTCGTCCTTCAGGCGAGATGAACGCCGCGTGTCTTGTAGACTGCCGGCGGTCACAACTTGCGTTATTGGGAATCCACGAAGGCACACGAAGCGACACGAAATCTTTGTGAGACTTCGTGTCCATTCGTGGGTGAAAAAGCGCAGTTTATGCCCGCGCCAAGTATAGACTGCCGTAGTGCGTGTGTCAAACACCGGCGCCGGTATTGTTATTCGACTGCGATCTGGGAGGGGGTGATTCGCGTATATCACAAGTTCGGTGTATGCTTTTGTGACGCATTTGATGGACAGGCCTGAGCATGAACCCTTCTACTCATTACCGTCCCGCTCTTCAACTCGCACTCACCGCACTGCTGGCCGCGCTCGCGCTCGTGCTGGCACTGTCGTTTGCATTCGCCGACGACGCGGGCGTGTCCAGCGGTTCCCCGTTGCCTGGACGCGCAGAGCGCCAGGATCACGGCACGGGGCCGTATCCGCGCGGTCAATCCGCGCCGAGTAACCTCACGCCGATCGATGGTCCGCCTGCGCCCGGCAAAATCGATCCACCGCTGCTCAAGCGAATGCTGGCTGCCGCGCCTGGCGAGCAGATTCCGATCATCGTCGAGATGCGGCAGCAGGCCGATCTCGACAGTGCGCCATTGAGGGCCGCTGGGATTAGCCAGGCCGAGGCAGTTGTCCATGCGCTGCGGACGACTGCAGCCCACTCGCAGCGAGGCGTGCGCGCCCAGCTCGCCGTGATGGAAAAGGCGGGCCGCGCCAGCCAGGTGCGCTCGTTCTGGGTTTTCAACGGCCTGGCCTCACATGTCGCCGCCGGGGACATCCTCGCGCTCGCCGCGCGCGACGGCGTCGGCCTGATTCGCGAAGACCGTTTTCGCCAGTGGGTAACCGCCCCGCCATCCAGCCTTCCACCTCCAACCTCTACCTCTAACTCTAACTCTCTAACTCTAACTCTCGAATGGGGCCTCCGCAAGATCCGCGCCGACGAGGTCTGGGCCGCGCTCAACGTCACCGGCACCGGCATCGTCGTCGCCAACATGGATACGGGCGTGGATTGGCAGCATCCTGCGCTGATAACGGCATACCGCGGCTATGGCAAGGGGCTGGCCGGCCACGCCGGCAACTGGCTCGACGCCACCGATGACGCCACCGTGTACCCCGTCGATCCGCACGGCCACGGCACGCACACCATGGGAACGATCGTCGGGGCGGACGGTATCGGCGTCGCGCCGGGTGCGCGCTGGATCGCGGCCCGCGTCTTGAACAGCGCCGGCTTCGGCTACGACTCATGGATCCACGCCGGCTTCGAGTGGATACTCGCGCCGGACGGCGACCCGAACCTCGCGCCGGACGTGCTGAACAACTCGTGGGGCAGCGACGTCTCCGCCAGCACGGCTTTTCAAAATGACCTGCACGCGCTGCGCCAGGCAGGCATCTTCGCCGTGTTCAGCGCCGGCAACAACGGCCCGGACGCCGGCGGCATCGGATCGCCGGCGTCGCTGCCTGAGGCGTTCGCCGTCGGCGCGACCGACGACGAAGATGAGGTCGCGGTTTTCTCGAGCCGCGGCCCGTCGCCGTGGGGCGAAGTCCGCCCGCACGTAGCCGCGCCCGGCGTCAACGTGCGATCGAGCGTGCCAGGCGGCATCTTCGACCGTTACAGCGGCACGTCGGTAGCCGCGCCGCACGTTGCGGGAACGGCCGCGCTCATGCTTGCGGCCGACCCGTCACTGACGATCACCGGCACGGCGTTCGTCCTGACCGGCGCTGCTGTGCCGCTGTCCACGACGATTCCCAACAACGACAGCGGCTACGGGCGCGTCGACGCTTACGCGGCCGTGCAAGCTGTGGCAAGCATGGGCACGCTCAGCGGCACGGTGGCGCGATCCGATACCGGCGCTCCGATCGCCGGCGCGACCGTTGCCGCCGTCTCGAATGCCGGCTCTGGAACGGCGAGCACCGGCGCAAACGGGCAATACGTGCGCGGACTGGCTGCCTCGATCTATACGGTCGACGCGTCGGCGTTCGGTTACGTGACGGCGACGCAGGCGCCTGTCTTCGTCATCACCGGCGCCGCCACATTGCTCGACTTCGCGCTCGACCCCGTGCCATCCGGCGAGGTGCGCGGCTCGCTCACCGACGCCGAATCGGGGCAACCGATCAGCGGGACGATCGTCGTCGCCGGCACGCCGGTCACCGCCTCGGCCGCTGCGCGCGGCGTGTACAGCGCGACGCTGCCCGGTGGAACGTTCGAGCTGCGCGCCGTGGCCTGGGGTCACCGCGCCCTTACTGCGACGGTGACGGTTACGCCTGGCGCGGCCGTGACGCGTGATTTCTCGCTGCCGCCCGCGCCGACCATCCTGCTGGTCGATTCCGGTCCATGGTACTATGGCAGCCAGATTGGGTACTACCGGGCTGCGCTCGAGGCACTGGGCTACCCCTACGCCGAGCACCGCGTGAAGCGCCTGCCCGCCGACGTGCCCCAGTGGAGCACGCTGGCGGCGTACGACGCCGTCATCTGGTCTGCGCCGCAGGATGCGCCCGGGTTTATCGGGGCGGGCGACGCGATCAGCAGCTATCTGTCGGCCGGCGGCTCTCTTCTCCTCAGCGGGCAGGATGTGGGTTTCTGGGACGGCGGGCTGGCGACCAATTGGTCGAGCTATTACCACGATCGCCTGAAGGCGATCGCAGTCGAAGACGACTCCGGCTCACGCACGGTGAGCGGCGTGGGCGTATTCGCCGGCCTGGCCGCTTCGATCGCAGGGCCTGGCGGCGCGGATAATCAATGGTATCCAGATGCCATCGGCTCGGCTGAACCCGATTTGACCGCCGATGCGTTCACCTACGCAAACGGCAAGCTGGCGGGACAAACGGTCGGGTTGTGCCTGCCGTATCGGGCAGCGTATCTGGCCTTTGGGCTTGAGGCCATGACAAGCGCGGCAACCCGCCGCGAAGTCATGTCTCGCACGCTCGCGTACTTCGCCTCACCACGCAACACAGCCGGCATGACGCTGAAGGCGGTGGACGACGTGCTCGTCGGGCCGGCCGGCAGCATGGTCACGACAACCGTTCGACTGCGCAACATCGCGGAAGTTGGCGGCAGCGGTACTTTTACATTGGCCGCGCAGTCATCCGGCTGGAGCGTGTCACTTTCCGACACTTCTATCACGCTCGACGCTTGCGCCGACCGGACGATCACCGTGACGGTATCGATCCCGCCCGGCGTCCCGATAGATACTGCCCAGGCGATAACCCTCACTGCGCGCTCGGCGAACTCGCCGACGTTGACGGTAGACGAGGTTCTCGTCGCCAAGTCTCCCGCCATCGCACTGCTCGTCGACGACGACCGCTGGTACGACGTCGAAGCGGCGTATCAGTCGTCATTGGGCGCCATGGGCGTCTCGACCGATCGTTGGAACGTGGCCAAGAGTTTCGCCGGGCCAGAGCCGGCAACGCCTTCGCCCGAGAGACTGAGCTGGTATCCGATCGTCATCTGGTTCACCGGCTACGACTGGTACCAGCCCCTGACCGCAAGCAACGAAGCCACGCTGACGCAATACCTGGACGGCGGCGGGCGCCTGTTGATCTCGTCACAATCGCACCTGGGGTGGGGCGGCATCAGCGACTTCAGCCGCACCCGGCTGGGCGTGCTCGACGCGGGCGACGTGACGACGACCCTGGCGCGGGGTGTACCCGGCGGCCCGTTCGACGGAGTCGGCACGCTGGCATTGTCCTATACCTTCCCCAACTGGTCCGAGAATGCAGCGCCGTACCCGACCGCCACCGTCGCCCTGGTTGGATCTCACGGACGGCCAATCGCGCTGGCGCGCCACGCAGAGCCTGGCGCGGGCAAGACGATGTTCTTCTCGTTCCCGTTCGAAGCCATCCCCGAATCGGCGCGCCGCGAGATGATGGAGCGCGCCGTCGGATACCTGTCCTGGCTCGGTAACTCGACGGTAACAGCCGACAAGGCCGTGGCCATCCCCGGTTCGAGCGTGAAGATCGAGATCGCCGTGCGCAACGACGGCCCGTCGGACCTGGCGTCTGCCTCCGTCACGGCGACGCTGCCCGCAAGGGTATCGCTGCAGAGCGGCAGCACGGCCTGGAGCGGATCCCTGGCGCCAGGACAGTCTGTCACCGTCTCACTCACCGTTTCGCTGGCTGACGACTTGCCGCCGGGCAGTATCGTCGTCGGTCCCGTCGCGTTCACCGATGGGCATCTCGGCGTCACGTTTCACAAGACGGTCCAGGTGGGCATATACCGGCCTGACCTCTCGTCCAGCACGATCGACGCACTGGGTGCGGAGGGAAGTCCGGTCCATCCACTCGATATCGTGACGTGGACCATCGTCGCGCGCAACAACGGACAGACCGGCGCGGCCTCGGCAACCATCACGGGGTTGTTGCCCCTTGGCACGGAGATGCTGAGCGGAACGCTCGCCGCAAGTGTGGGCGCAGCCTCGGAGCTGAGCGGCACGGTGCAGTGGAGTGGCGCGATCCCGGCCGGCGGGCTGGTCACGATCACGTACCAGATGGTCGTGACGGGCACGCTGTCAGACCGGCTGTACTTCAGCAGCGCGTTGTTCGACGACGGCGTGGCGCTGAATCACGCTAACGCGTGGTTGGCCGTGCAGCCGTACCGCTTCTACCTGCCGCAAGTCTACAGGTAGTTACAACTATCGCTTGGAGGCCCTTGTAACCGCAGTGGGTGATGCGTCAGAAACCCTTCGCGCAGCTTGGCGTCAGTGATTAAGTTCGCCACGGCCAGCAGTGCCATCCGGGCATGTTGGTATGCGGATATGGCTAACCTCTCCTGCCCAACCGCCTGGGCACTCTGTGCGTAGATCCAAAACAGTTCAGCCTCTTCTTCCAACGGGTGACCCAACCGTTCAAACATGTCGACGGCTTGTTGCGCACAATCAAAAGCCTGGGCTGCTGCCTTGAGCAGGAGATAAGCCTGGGCGCGCCGCATCGCGCTGCGAAGCTGGTAGCGCCGCAAGTTGTGCGTTTGGGCTAATTCGGCGGCCCGGTTGGCCCAGATGAGCGCAATACCTCCATCCTCGCCGTCACAGCACAAAGCGGCCAGCGACTCGGCTAGCTCTGCCATTCGTTGCGGCGCTTTTAACTCCATCGCTACTTGATAATAGTGGTATGCCACCTGGAGTGCGCGCTCTCGCTCGCTGCGACGTTGATACAGGGTTGCCAACCTGGCGCCAAGCCAGCATTCGGCCTCGCGGTCGCCTGTCTTCCGCACCAACTCCATTGCCTCATGTAAAGCATCGGCTGCCGCCGCAAACTGCGCCAGTTTCATCCACACCTCGCCCAGATGGGCACCAATCATAACTCGCACCAGCGGAGCTGTCTCGGGCGTGGCCAGAGAGAGCGCCTGCTCCAGCTTGGCTAATGCCGCCGGGTAGTTGCCCATGATCATCAAGTTGTTGGCGACGTTGTTCAGATCGGCGCAGAGGCCCTGAGTATCCTTTTGGGCTTCATCCAGTGCCAATGCCTGGGTATGATATCGCAGTGCGGTCTGGACTTCGTGTGTTTTGTCGTAGAAGATGCCCAGCAAGCGATACGCCAGGGCTTCCTTCGGTCCGCAGGTGTCGCGTTGTTCCTGGCATAGCTGGAGCATCCGCCGGAGCAGGACAAGCGCCTGTGAATACCTTGCCCGTTCCATTGCCAGCCACGCCCGGCGGGCGAGCAGGTCTACTCGAACAACCGGGTCACCCAGTTTCGCGGCGAGTTGATCAGCCCGCCGCAGGTTCTCAGCCTGCTTCTTGCGATCCGCACTCAAGTCGTACAGCTCGTCGCACTCGCGGCGGATGGACAGTTCGCGCTCGCTCCGCTGGCGTGAGTCCGGCGGGTTGGCCAGCGCCTCGGCGGCCAGGCTGAGGTAACGCAGTGCCTCGGTGTTGGCATAGCGCGCCTTCAAAGCGCGGCCTACGCGTTCGCCGTATTCGGCGACTTCAGCCCACAACCGCTCACGGTACTGTTGTTCCTCATGGGTCTGCGCTTCGGGCACGCTTCTGAGGGTGGCGGTCAACCGGTTGAGAAGTTGAATATCGTGGGAGAGCGTCTCATCAGCCGTTGGGTCGGCTGGCAGGTGGAGCGCCGGATCGACCTGGTCGATGAGTGCCTTCATGTGCGGCGAAGGTTCGAGCTGGAGTTCGTCGCGCCAGATGGTCTCATAGCGCCGATACTGGGCGCGAGCGTCGTGCGGCCTGCCCAGTCGGGCATACAGTTGAATGAGTTGAAGGTGCGCGTCCTCGTGCAGCGGGTCCGCTTGAGCAAGGCGCTGCGCGTCCCGCAGCGCGGCTTCGAGCTGTCCCGTGGCTTGATGCCCACGCAGCAGTGTTTCGAGTGCCAGCAGGTATTGCTCGCGCAGCCGCTCGCGCGGGCCCAGGCACCAGTCCGCGTACACGCCCTCTAGAAAGTCGCCACGATACAGGTCTACAGCATATTCAAGGCGGCTGACCGTTTCATCGGCGAGGC
>DASSFZ010000223.1:0-4297 GCA_035693785.1 Anaerolineae bacterium
GTGCCGCAGATCGCCACCTGGAAGCGGCGCATGCTGCGCGAGAAGGATATATCCGACGCGATGTTCTAGTGAGTTAGAGTATGGAGTTAGAGTTAGAGTGCAATACTCTAACTCCTCACTCTAACTCTAACTGGAGAGACAATGTCACTTAAACAGGTATTTCTCGACAATCCCGATCGCCGCTACATCATGTTCGGCGGCAAGGGCGGATTGGGCAAGACGACGTTTTCAGCAGCCACCGCCTACTGGCTCGCGTCGCAAGGGCACAAGGTGCTCGTCTTCTCGGTCGATCCGCAGGCCAGTCTGACCGACATCTTCCAGCAGGACATCTTCGGCAAGGGGCCGGTCAAGATCATGGACAACCTGTGGGCGCAGGAAGTCGACGCCGACAGCCACATCAAGGCGTATCAGGGCGAAATTCGACAGAAGATTCTCGACATGTACGGGTTCGACGCCGTACCGGATGAGATCGAGCAGTACATCCAGGCGGCCAGCGCCGAGCCGGCGATGGAAGAGAGCGCCATCTTCGACGCGGTGGTGGACATCGTCGTCAAGGGCGACTACGACTATTACATCTACGATCTCGTGCCGCTCGGCCACGCCCTGTATTACCTGAGCATGGCGAAAGTGTACGACGAGTGGATCAACCGCATCACTAAGCTGCGCGAGGATATGCGCCAGTACGAGGAGATGGTCGCCCGGCTCAAGTCCCAGAAAGAGACCGAGGAGGACCAGATCCTCACCGAGCTGACCTACATCAAGAATCGCATCAACGCCTCCAGCCGCATCCTCACCGATCGCCAGAAGACCGCTTTCTTCTTCGTCGTCGTGCCCGAGGAGATGATCATCCTCGACACGCAGAAAGCGGCCAAGCTCTTCGCCGCGTTCGACGTGCCGATCGCCGGCTACGTGGTGAACCGCGTGGTGCCGCACGAGCTGCTCGACCAGGACATTCCGGCGTATCTCAGGAACCGGATCGAAATGCAGGACAGATACCTCGGCCGCATTAAGACCGATCTGGGCGACCAGATCCGGGCCTACGTGCCGGAGCTGGAGCGCGACGTGACCGGCCTGCCGATGATCGAGAGGCTGGCCGGGATCATGTATGGGGACGGATATCCAAGGTCAGCCTCATGAGCGATCTGGCAGCATTTGTGCGCCCGGTTTTTCTCAACCCCTGAGGGTGGACGCTTCACGCGGAGTCTCCCATGCCGCTCGTTCGTATCTCGCTTCGCACAGGCAAATCTGCTGACTATCGCCGGGCGATCGGCGACGCTGTTCACCGCGCAATGGTCGAGTTGGTCTTTCGGCAATGGGGAAGCGCAGTATGCGTGATCGGTGGTATCTGGCGAGAGTAAGTCACAGGCGCTAAAAGGAGAAAAGATGCCGCAAATTGAAACTTCCATGCGCGACTACTTCCGGTCGCACCCGAATCTCAAATACGTCTTCTTTGGCGGCAAAGGCGGCGTGGGCAAGACGGTCTCCGCCGGCGTCACCGCGCAGTGGCTCGCCGGGCAGGGCAAGCGCACGCTGCTAGCTTCGACGAACCCGGTGCACAGCCTGTCGGGTCTGCTGGGGCAGGACGTTCTCGGCAAGCACACGCCCGTCGCCGGCGTTTCAAACTTGTGGGCTTACGAGATCGACACGAAGGATACCATCGAGCGCAGCAAGGTAGAGATCCGCGAGAAGATTCAGTGGTTCCTCAAGTTCGCCGACATTTCGACGAAGGCGGACGCGTTCGTCGAATCGGCCACCATGAACCCGGCGTTTGAAGAGTCGGCCATGTTCGAAAACATGATCGACCTGATGTTCAAAGCCGAGTACGACGCCTACGTCTTCGACACCGCGCCGACGGCGAACGCGCGGCGGCTGCTGGGCATGTCGAAGGTCTATTCGCTGTGGGTTAACAAGATGCTGAAGAGCCGCGAAGAGGCCCGCACACTGCGCGAGATGCTCTCGTTCACGAAGAAGAAAGAGAAAGACCCGCTGATGGAGTACCTGATCGCTTTCCGCGATCGAATGGAGCATGCCCGCGTGCTGTTGACCGATCCGCAGCAGACGGCCTTCTTCTTCATCACGCTGCCGGAGGCGCTGCCGATTGCCGTCATCACCCGCTTCATCGGCTGGTTCCACGAGTTCGGCATCCCGGTCGGCGGCGTGATCGTGAATATGCTGATCGACAAGTCGCAAGTCAAGCCCGACTCGCCCGACTTCGTCCGCAACCGCGTCGCCATGCAGGATCGCTACATGGACGACATCTGGCAGAAGTTCGACGGCATGGTGCGCGCGACCGTGCCGCTGTACGAGACCGAGGTGCGCGGCGTGCAGTCGCTGGCCCGTATGGGTGGAGCTGTGTTCGTGTGATGGGTCAGGCGTGATAACGCGCCCTCGACTCACGCCATCACGCATCACGTTTCAACGATGTCCACCTCTCTTCGCCGCTTCAATCGTCTCTTCGCCGAAGTTCTCTACGGCATGGCCGTCCACGATCAGGTGCGGGCGCTCACCCGGCAGCGCGGCAGCCTGGAGCACCTCTTCGTGTTGATCAGCTTCGGCGACCTGCTGGGCGTGCCGATCTTGCCCCCGTACTACGGCCTCCGTCTGCTGCCCTTCGTCGTTCCTCTGATCAATAACTGGCGGCGGCGCATGCTGCGCGAGCGCGATCTCATCGACTCGATGTTTTGATGAGCGACGAATGACTCATGAAGAAGTCAACTTTCATCCTTCTTCATTGGCTCCCGCCCGTACAGCTCCACCATCTCGCGCAGCCGATCCCGGTGCTCGTCGTCGAGCCTATCCCACGTGAAGCGCCATTTCCAGTTGCCGGCCGGCCGGCCGGGGAAATTCATGCGCGCCTCGCTGCCCAGATCGAGCACGTCTTGCAGCGGCACGACGACCGTGTCGGCGACGGAGCTCATCGCCGTGCGGATGAGGTCCCAGGCAAAGTCCTCGCCGTTGCGCGCCAGGTAGCGCTGTGCGAAGGACTTCTCTTCGGGTGAAGCGGTGCTGAACCAGCCTCGGCTGGTGTCGTTATCGTGCGTGCCCGTGTACACGACGTAGTTCTGGGTGTAGTTATGTGGCAGGAAGGGGTTGTCGGGGCCGGTGAATGCGAACTGGATGGTCTTCATACCGGGGAACTCGAATTGGTCACGCAGCGCCTCCACTTGCGGCGTGACGACTCCCAAATCCTCCGCGATGATAGGGAGCTTGCCCAGTGCGCGCTCGACAGCGTGGAACAGCGCCGCTCCCGGCCCGGGCACCCAGCGCCCGTTTTCGGCCGTTTTCTCGCCCGCTGGAACCTCCCAGTAGCGCGTGAAGCCGATGAAGTGGTCGAGGCGCACAATGTCGACCTGCTCCAGCGCGGCGCGGAAGCGATCGATCCACCAGGCATATCGGCGCTCGGCCATCACGTCCCAGCGGTACAGCGGGTTACCCCACAACTGGCCCGTTTCGGTGAACATGTCGGGCGGCACGCCGGCCACGACGGTCGGACTGCCCTGCTCGTCGAGGAAGAATAGATCGGGGTGCGACCATACATCGGCGCTGTCGTACGCCACGAAAATGGGAATATCGCCGATGATGCGTATGCCGCGTTCGTTCGCGTAGCGCTTGACGGCGCTCCACTGGCGAAAGAACAGGAACTGAAGGAACTTGTGGGCGAACACGGTGCTGGCCAGCTTATCGGCCTGCGGCTTCAGAGCGTCCGGCTTCCGAGTGGCGATATCGCGCGGCCAGGTGTTCCACATCGCGCCGTCGTGCGCGTCTTTGAGCGCCATGAACAGCGTGAAATCCTCCAACCAGTATGCCTGCTCGGCGCAGAACGTGTCGAACGCCTCTCTTAACCTGTCGTTGGCTCCGGCCCTGAATCGCCGCGCCGCCCGGTTCAACAGGCCACGCTTGTAGTCGATGACCTCGCCGAAGTCGACGGCGCCGGATGGGAACGGCGGGACCGAGCGCACGTCGTCTTCGGCCAACAGGCCCTCTTCGAGCAGCTTGTCGGGGCTGATCAATAGGGGGTTCCCTGCGAAGGCTGAAAAGCATTGGTACGGGGAGTCGCCGTAACCGGTCGGGCCGAGCGGCAGCACCTGCCACAGGCTTTGCTTCGCGTCGGCCAGAAAATCGACGAAGCGATAGGCATCGTCTCCCAGATCGCCAATGCCGTATCGGCCGGGCAGCGATGTCGGATGCAGCAGAATGCCGCTAGAACGTGGAAATCGCATATCGCTTATCGCCTATAGCGTATCGCTTGTTACCTCTTACGCCTCACAATGGTCACCACACGAAGCCCGACTCTCTC
>DASSFZ010000224.1:0-4589 GCA_035693785.1 Anaerolineae bacterium
TTTGTGGCGATCTGAACAATCACCAGAAAATGGCGGTTGACAGAACAGAACATTTGTGCTAGTATATATGGCACATCCGAGCCATCCGTCCGATCGGCACATCACGCACACTGTAACCCTTGAGGGAGGCACCCATGGCACCACGAAAGCGCAAGCAGGCGGCAGAAGAAGAAATCGCAGAAGAATCCAGCTCCGTAGTCGTTAAGCCCGTCGATCCGGGCCGCGTTCGCGCCCTGGATCAGGCGCTGGGCAATATTCTTAAACGTTTTGGAGATGGAGCGATCATGCGGCTGGGCGAGGCTACTCACATGCAAGTCGAAACCATCCCGACCGGCTCTCTGGCGCTCGACCTGGCGCTGGGCGCGGGCGGCATCCCGCGCGGCCGGGTGACCGAGATCTACGGGCCTGAGGCGTCCGGCAAGACGACGCTGTGCCAGCACATCGTCGCCGAGGCGCAGAAGCGCGGCGGGATCGCCGCGTACATCGACATGGAGCACGCGCTCGATCCGACCTACGCAGCGCGCTGCGGCGTGGACATCGACAACCTGTACATTGCCCAGCCCGACACCGGCGAGCAGGCGCTCGAAATCGCCGAGAGCCTGGTGCGCTCGGGCGCGGTGGACGTCATCGCGCTCGACTCGGTCGCGGCGCTGGTGCCGCGCGCCGAGATCGAGGGCGAGATGGGCGACAGTCACATGGGTCTCCAGGCGCGGCTGATGTCGCAGGCGCTGCGGAAGCTGTCAGGCGCGATCAAGCAGTCGAACACGGCCATGATCTTCACCAACCAGTTGCGCATGAAGATCGGCGTCATGTTCGGCAATCCGGAGACCACGACGGGCGGCAACGCGCTGAAGTTCTACGCAACGATCCGCCTGGACATGCGCCGCACGCAGAGCATCAAATCCGGCGCCGAGATCGTGGGCAACCGCGTCAAAGTGCGCGTGACGAAGAACAAGATCGCCCCGCCCTTCCGCGAAGCCGAGTTCGACATCATGTACAACGAGGGCATCTCGAAGACCGGCGACATCCTGGACATCGGCGCGGCGATGGAGATCGTCACCAAGCGCGGCGCGTTCTTCTCCTTCAACGACACCAAGCTGGGCCAGGGACGCGAGAGCGCGAAGGAGTTCCTCAAGAGCCATCCCGAAGTCGCGAGCGAGATCGAGGCCGTGATCCGCGACAAGGTGAAGAGCGAAGCAGCGGCCGTGATGGCCGCGCCGTCGTCGAACGGCAGGAACGGCCAGCGCGGCGCGGCTCAGCACGAGGAACCTGACGAAGACGCGGACGAAGAAATGGCCGCGCTGGAAGAGGACGCGCACGATTCCGGCGCCGAGAAGGAACAGATGGCAGAAGAGGTGGCCGTCTAGCAGCTTGCCTGCCCTGAGCGAAGGCGAAGGGTCGGAGAGAGAGCAGGCCGGGCTCCCACGCCCGGCAATTGGCCTTCACACGATGCGCGCTGTGTTTGACACCCCCCTCACGGCGCGGTATAATCCCCGCTGGGTGATAATGCCCCGTTCAAACGGGGCATTATCATGTCACATGCTTTTCGCGAGGTTGCCGTGTCCGAGAATGGGGTCCTCTCCTTGAAGGATATCAAGCCGAAAATGAAGTTCGAGGGCAAGGTCACCCGGGTCGAGCTGGCGGGCGCGCTCGTCGACATCGGCGCCGTGACGGATGCCTTCCTCCACATCTCGCAAATCAAAGCCGACCCGCCCGTGACGCGCGTGGCTGACGTGCTGCACGAAGGCGACGCGATCACCGTGTGGGTCAAACAGGTCAAGCCGCAGCAGAATCTCATCGCGCTGACGATGGTCGCGCCGCCGGCGCTCGATTGGGGCGACCTGCAGAAGCGCATGAAGCTGACGGGCAAAGTCGTTCGCGTGGAGGAGTTCGGCGCGTTCGTCAACATTGGCGCGCCCAAGGACGGCCTGGTTCCGGTGAGCCAGATGGCGAAGACGCGCGTTGCCAAGCCGTCGGACGTCGTCAAGGAGGGCGACGAGGTCACGGTGTGGGTCACGTCGGCGAGCCGCAAGGAGAACCGCATCGGCCTGACGATGGTCGAGCCGCCGGCCGTGGACTGGAGCGAGATCAAGCGCGGCCAGACGGTGACAGGCAAAGTCACTCGTCTCGAAAGGTATGGCGCGTTCGTCGACATCGGCGCCGAGCGCGAAGCGATGATTCACGTCAGCGAGATCAGCCCGGGATACGTCGGCCATCCGGGCGACCTGCTCGAGGTCGGCGAAGAAATCGAGGCCCAGGTCCTGGAAGTCGACCCGCGCAAGAAACAGATCAAGCTATCGATCAAGGCGGTCGAGCGGAGCGCCGTGGCCGAAGCGCAGCCCGAAGCGGCGCTGCTCTCGCCGATGGAAATCGCGTTCCGCCAGGCGCAGGGACAGGCTCAGCCAGCCGCGAAGCGGCCAGCGCCGGTGGAGCCAGCCAGCGCAGACACGCGCAAGGAACAAGAGGACATCTTCCGGCGGACGATCGAGCAGCACGTCTCCAAACCCTGATCGAAGCACAGGCCGGTGAACATAAAGAGCGGGCTTTCTTGCAGAAGCCCGCTCTTTGTGATTCGAGACAGTCCGCACACGAGGCGATACGCCGGCGCAGTCGCCGCAGCCGTCAGCTACCACTCATCCTCGTCGTCTTCTTCGTCGTCGTCCTCATCCTCTTCTTCCTCCCATTCCACTTCATCCTCTTCGTCGTCCGGGACTTCGGCGTCGGCTTCCTCCTCCTCCCAGTCGGCGATGACCAGCTCGGCCTCTTCGGCCTGCTGATACGTCAGGCAGCCCGATTCGGGATCGAGCTCGATCTTTTCGGCCGAGCAAAACCCGGCGTCGAGGAAGATACAGTCTTCATAGTGGCATCGGATGCGCGGCATAAGCTCATTCCCCCGGAAGCGTGTCCGAAACGACTGGCCGTATGATAACGCAAATTCGCGCTATCGCAAAGAGGGCGACGGCCTCACGGCGAGGCGTTGACTTCGGCAGCGGCGCGTCTGCGCCGGACGAGATCCACCACCGAAGAAATCCATATCGCCGTCATGATCAGCGCCGATACGACGCACCACGGGCAGATGGCGCGGATCACGAAGATCTCCAGGTAGGTCAGATACGCGGAGTACAACACGCCGGCAAGTGACAGACCGAATACGGCGAGGTGCGCCTGCTCGGCGAGCGCGCCCTCGCGCGTCGACAGGAAAGCCAGCGCGCCGATCGCGACGTAGGCGCCCATGCCGAGCAGCGCAACAGGAATGCCCGCGATCGTCGAGTACGGGCTGGTGTTCACCGTCTCGCAGCCGCCCGCGCCCGTGCACAGCGCCGCCGTCGTCGCCGGGCCGTAGTGGAACGACGTGAGGACCACGGCGACCACGACGCCGACAGCCGACAGGAGCATCTGAAGCAATGCAGTGCGGTGAGCCGTCCACCGAGATGACACACCGATTTCCCCAGAGACGTCTTTTGGCTCCGAAATTGGCGGGTATCCCGCTTCCGGCCTGGGCGGCTGCAAGTTCATTTTGCACCTTGACTGTGCCGGAATACTTGCCAGTCCGTGTAATCCGTGGGAAATCCGTGTGTCATCATTGGCCTGCCAGCGCCGCGTCGATCGTGCGGCGGAACTCGTCCAGCGGGACGTTGCCGGACACCAGCGTGCCGTTGATGTAGAACGACGGCGTGCCGCTGATGCCGGCGCGCGTGCCCTCCAGCGCCGACACTTGAGCGTCGTACACGGTGCGACCTGAATCGACACATTGCTTGAACGACGCCTGGTCAAGCCCGATGAGCTGCGCCCAGTTCAGAAAATCCTCACTCGCCGGAAAGCGGCCCTGCTGAAAATCTCGAAACGCCTGCTCGTGAAACTCCCAGTATTTGCCTTGCTCGTGTGCGCACAGCGAGGCCGCGGCAGCCGGAATCGACTCCGGCCAGAGCGAGAACACGTGCGACACGTAGCGCACCTTGCCCGCATCGACGTAATCCCGCTCGAGAATCGGCGCCGTCGTCAGGTTGAAGTCCCGGCAGTTGTGACACCCATAATCCGAAAACTCGATGACGACGACCGGTGCGTCGGGCGATCCCTTAGACGGGCACGGCTTTCCATTGCACAGCTCCAGCGACTCCGTCGTCACTTCCGCCGCCGGCGGGGCCAATCCGCCGCTCAACACGATCAGGCCCAATACCACGATCACGGCGCCCAGAATAATGACGACGATCAGGCCTGACCCACCACTGCTTTTCACCTTTTTCTTAGCCACACACATCTCCTATGCAACTGGCCCACCCCCGGTCTCAAGCCGCCTCCTCCGGCCAATACATCATCTGCGCCCGGGCCTGCGATCCGGCTTCCAGGCGGGTCACTCCCTCGGGCACAATCAGCAGTGCGTTGGCGCCGGCCAGGGCGCTCAACACGTTCGATCCCTGGTCGCCACTCAAGCGCGCCACGTAGACCGGGCCGTCGCGCTCGACCCATGCCCGCGCGTACGTTTCGCGCCCGTCACTCTCGACAGCCTCCAGGAGACGCACCTGCACCGTGGGCTTGTCGAGATGAATCCGCCCGCCCATCTTCAGCAAGACCGGGCGCACGAACTGCTC
>DASSFZ010000225.1:0-8737 GCA_035693785.1 Anaerolineae bacterium
CAATTGATCGTCGCGCACGGTTATGAAACCAAGCTGGATCGCTATGCCCGGCTCGCGCTCCGCTACAAGCTCGGCGCCGAGTCGTACGTCGCCTTCGGTATTCTGAACGCCTTGTTGAGCAAGAATAAGGGCGAAGGCGTCGAGGGCTTCGCCGAAGTGAAAGGCAGAGCAGCGGAGTACACACCGGAAAAGGTGGAGCAGTTGACCGGCGTGCCGGCGCCTGCGATCCGCGACGCGGCCCAGATCATTGCTGAAGCGACTGACGTTGTGATCATCTTCGGGCAGATGGCTCTGAATCTCGTCAAGACCGGCGGCGAGATGCTGCCGCAGGCATCGGCGCTGGCGCAGGCGTGCGCGAATATCGCCGTCGCCACCGGGCATTTCGACAGGCCGAACAACGGTCTGCTGCCGCTGTGGCCTCACAACAACACGCAGGGGACGCACGATCTGATTGGCGATCTGCGCTTCGGCGCCGAGCCGATGCCGGAGGTGCTGTATATGGTCGGCACGGATCCGGTCGGCGAGGGACATGCGCCGAGGCGACGCGGCAACGATGGCCCGTTCCGCGTCGTGCAGGAGCTGTTCTTGACCCAGACGGCGCAGGACGCCGACGTGGTGCTGCCGGCGTTGTCGTTCGCCGAGCGCGACGGCACGACTACCAGCGCCGACCGCCGCGTGCAGCGGTTCTATCGCGCGCTGCCCGCGCTGGGCGATGGCAAGGCGGACTGGGAAATCGCGCAAGACATCGCCTGGCGGCTCGATCTCAATTGGGATTATCACACGGCGGAAGAGGTTTTCGCCGAGATCGCATCGGCGCAGCCGCGCTACGCCGGATTATCGTATGCAGCACTGGCGCAGTCGGCTCCGCAGTGGCCGCCGGTGGGTGATAAAGACTTGTACTTTGGCGGCACGGCCTATGACAATCGCGGCGGTCTCGGCGCGCAGACGAAGTCCGGCGTCGAACTGGACGGCCGGGCGAGCTTGATATGGATCGACGCGCCTGCGCAGCCCGACGGCTTCCTCGTCGTCCCGTCGCGCCGGCTGTACGATCGCGGCACGCTGATCGACCAGTCGAAGCCGTTCCAGCCGCGTCTCCGGAATGCGACGCTCGAGCTTCACGCGGACGATGCGGCGGAGCTGGGCGTCTCCGACGGGGATGCGGTGGCGGTGTCGGTCGATGGCCGTGAGGTCCGGATGACGGCGCACGTCGACGGCCGCGCGCCGCAGGGCGCAGCGCTGGCTCCGGCGGGCGTGCCGGGCGGCGCGGCGCAGGTTCGCAAGGGAGCGTAGCGATGGATGCGGTGACCCAGGCGATCGTGTGGATCGTCCAAATCCTGGTCATTGTGTTCGCCCTGCTCACGGGCTTTGCCTACACGACACTGCTGGAGCGCAAGGTGGTGGCGCGCTACCAGGCGCGCATCGGCCCGAATCGCGCCGGATACATTCCGCTGCCGGGCGGCGGCCGCATTCTGGGCGGGTGGCTCCAGCCGCTGGCCGATGGCATCAAGCTGATCTTCAAAGAGGAGTTGATTCCGGCCGGGGCGGATCGCGTCATATTCATTCTGGCGCCGATCATCACGGTGATGCCGGCGCTGGTGTTGTTCGCGGTCATGCCCTTCGGACCGACGAACGCCAACCTGTTCGGCCTGCCGATCTCGCTGACGCTGGCGCCTAACCTGAACGTCGGCGTGCTGTACATTCTGGCAGTCACGTCGATCAGCGTGTACGGCGTGACGCTGGCCGGCTGGAGCAGCAACAACAAGTACGCGCTGCTGGGCGGTATCCGCGCCGCGGCGCAGATGGTGTCGTACGAGCTGGCGCTCGGCCTGTCGGTGGTGAGCGTCGTGCTGCTGGCGGGGACGCTCGACACGAACGCCATCGTCGACCAGCAGAAGAACATGTGGTTCGTGTTCCTGCAGCCGCTGGCGGCGGTCATTTTCATCATGGCGACCTTCGCCGAGACCAATCGCGCGCCGTTTGACCTGCTCGAGGCGGACCAGGAGCTGGTCGCCGGGTTCAACACCGAGTACAGCGGCATGAAGTTTGCGCTGTTCTACATGGCCGAGTACATCAAGCTGATCGCGGTGAGCGGCCTGCTGGTGACCTTCTTCTTCGGCGGGTATCGGGAGCCGTTCCCACCCGTCCTGACGCAGGCGCTGCCGTGGCTAAGCGTCGATAACGTACCGTGGCTCGGCCCGATTTACTTCTTGGGCAAGATCATCGTATTGCTGGTCGTGGCAGTCTGGGTTCGCGCGACGCTGCCGCGCTTTCGCTACGACAAGCTCATGGCGTTCGGCTGGAAGCTGATGCTGCCGCTGGCGCTCGGCAACGTAGTGGTGACGGCGGTGGCGATCTTGTTGCGGAGTTAGAGTATAGAGTTAGAGTGTGGAGTTAGAGTGTGGAGTTGGAGTGAGGCGATGCCATGATCTTTGAGCTGTTTAAGGGGTTCAAGACGACGCTGAAGGAATTTATCACGCCGCCGGTGACGATCCAATACCCGGAGGTCACGCGGCCGGTGCGCCAGCGATTCCGGGGCCGGCACGAGCTGCGCCGCTACAACGACGGGCTGGAGCGCTGCATCGGGTGCGCGCTGTGCGCGGCCGCGTGCCCCGCCGACGCGATTTACGTCGAAGCGGCGGAGAACACCGACGAGGAACGCTATTCACCCGGCGAGCGTTATGCGAAGACGTACGAGATCAATATGCTGCGCTGCATCTTCTGCGGCTACTGCGAGGACGCCTGCCCGACGGACGCGATCGTCCTGACGAATACGTACGAGCTTAGCTCGTACGATCGCAAGGGATTGATCTACACGAAGGATATGTTAATTGTCCCGCCGCCGGAAGGCAAACCGGGAACACCGCAGACCGTGTCCGATCCCGAAAAGCGGACGCGCTCGATTTTGCCGGAAGGACTGGTCAATGAGCCGTAGTTTAGAGATTGGAGATTAGAGATTGGCGCTCAATCTCCAATCTCTAATCTCTTGTACACACCGGAGTGCCTGTGGCAACTGACATCGTCCTCTTCATCATCCTGGCGGCCATCGCCATTGTCAGCGCCATCGCGATGATCGTCACGCGCAACGCGGTGCACTCGGCGCTGTTCCTGGTGATGGTGATGGTCGTGCTGGCGATCTTCTTCCTCGGCCTGGGTGGGCCGTTCATCGCCATGGTGCAGGTCACCGTCTACGCCGGCGCGATCATGGTGCTGTTCCTGTTCGTCGTCATGCTGCTCGGCGCGGAGCGGGTCGGCGCACAGAGCGGCCTGAAATGGCAGGTGCCGGTGGCGTTGCTGCTCGGCTTCTTTCTACTGGTCGCGGCCGGCGTGCTGCTATTCAGCGCACAGGCGACGGCAGTGGCCGTCGAGCCGCAGCCGGCGGCGAGTTTCGATACGGTAATACCCGAGGCATGCGCCGAGGACGTCGCCCTGGTCCAGACGTCGGGCGTCGTGCAGGGCACACCGTGCCTGGTCGGCGATTCGCTCTTCACCACCTATCTCTTTCCCTTCGAAGTTGTATCGATCCTGTTGCTGGCGGCCATGGTCGGTGCGGTCGTGCTGACGCGCCGCCCGAGGGAGCAGGGAGCATGAGCAGCCAGAGCTTCATTCTACTGTATCCCTGGCTGATCGGCCTGAGCGCCGTGCTGTTCACGTTGGGCGTGATCGGCGTGCTGGCCCGGCGCAACGCGCTGATCATCTTCATGTCAGTCGAGCTGATGCTGAACGCGGCGAACCTCGCCTTCGTGACCTTCGCCCGGCAGCTCAACCAGCTCGACGGGCAGGTGTTCGTGTTCTTCGTAATCGTCGTCGCGGCGGCCGAGGTGGCGGTCGGTCTGGCGCTGATCGTGACGATCTTCAAGACGAAGAAGTCGACGAACGTCGATGATATTAGCGCGATGAGGGGATAGTGGATCGGGTTCAGTAATCAGTAGTTAGTAATCAGTAATCAGTAATCAGTGAGCAGTGAAGGGCACAGGCGTATGGAACAAGTTTTCAGCATAGCCTGGCTGATCATCGTCCTCCCGATCATCGGCCTGCTGATCAACCTGGTCTTTGGGCGACGCATGAGCGAGCGCGCCATCGGCACGGTCGCCTCGCTGGCGGCAGGCGCGGCGTTCCTCGTGTCGCTGGGCGTCGTGTTGGCGCTGATGGGCATGGAGCCGGCAGCGCGCGTCGAAGGCGTGGACGTGCCGCTGTACACCTTCTTCTCGATCGGTGAAGCCGAGGTGACGTTCGGCCTGAAGCTTGACTCGCTCTCGGCAGTCATGCTGATGGTCGTCACCTTCGTCGGCACGCTGATCCACGTCTACGCCATCGGCTACATGCGCGGCGACCCGCGCATTCAGAGCTTCTTCATCTACATGAACCTCTTCATGGCCACCATGCTCACGCTGGTGTTGGCCGACAACTACCTGATGATGTTTTTCGGCTGGGAAGGCGTCGGCCTGTGCTCGTTCCTCCTGATCGGCTTCTGGTTCGAGAAGGAGGCGAACAGTGACGCCGCGCGCAAGGCGATGGTTGCCAACCGCATCGGCGATTGGGGCGTCATGCTGGCGATGCTGGCGATGTTCGTCGGCGTCGGCTCGCTGCAATTCAATGAGGTGTTCGAGAAGGCCGAGCACGGCGAATTCCCTGCGCTGTTGGCGACGGGGGTCACGCTGCTGATGTTCCTCGGCGTGACGGGCAAGAGCGCGCAGATTCCGCTGTACGTGTGGCTGCCCGACGCGATGGCCGGCCCGACGCCCGTCTCCGCGCTGATTCACGCCGCGACGATGGTCACGGCCGGCGTGTATTTGATCGCCCGCTCCGAGCCAATCTTTCATCTCGTGCCGGAGGTGCAGGGCTTCATCGGCATCGCCGGCGCGGTCACGGCGCTGTTCGCCGGGACGATCGCCGTGGGGCAGTTCGACATCAAGAAGGTGCTGGCCTATTCGACCGTGTCACAATTGGGCTTCATGGTCAGCGCAGTGGGCATGGGCGCGGTGGTGGCCGGTATCTTCCACCTCTTCACGCACGCGTTCTTCAAGGCGCTGCTCTTCCTCAGCGCAGGCTCGGTGATTCACGGCGTCGAGCATGGGCATCATCACCTGGGTTCCCACAGTTCCCATAATTCTCACGGCAGCCACCACGAAGCACCGTTCGATCCACAAGATATGCGCAACATGGGCAGCCTGTGGAACCGGATGCCGGTGACGAAGTGGGTGTACCTCATCGGCGCGCTGGCACTGGCGGGCATCGTGCCGCTGGCCGGCTTCTGGAGCAAGGACGAAATCCTGCTCGAAGCCTCAGTGCTGAACCAGGCGGCGTTCGCCCTCCTTTTGATCGCGGCGGGTTTCACGGCGTTCTACATGACTCGGCAAGTATTGATGATCTTCTCCGGCACGCCGAAGAGCGAAGCTGCCGGGCATGCTGTGGAAAGTCCGAGGGTCATGACAATCCCGCTGGTTGTCCTAGCTTTCTTCTCGGCGACCGTCGGCCTGATCAACGTGCCGGGGCTTAACCTGTTCTCGGCGTGGCTGGAAGGCGAGGCACACGGCGAGTTTGACCCGGGTATCGCACTGCTCTCGACGGCGATTGCACTTGCCGCGATCGGGCTAGGTTACCTGGTCTATCGCCCGCGCCCCGCGGTCGAAGGCGCGCCCGACGATCCCCTGCGCAGGGCGGGCCTGGTCTTCACGACGCTGAACAACAAGTACAAGATCGATGAATTCTACGATTGGCTGATCATCCGGCGCTTCAAGTGGCTGGCGCGCGTGCTGGCCGACGTGATTGACGGGCGCTTCTGGCACGATTGGTTCCACGACGTCGTGATGGCGAAGACCTTCAATAGCCTGGCCCACTGGACCGCATTTCCATTCGACAAAGGCGTCGTCGATCGCTTCTTCGACGGCGTCGGCCACGCCGTCCGCCGAAGCGCAGGCGCGATGCGCCGCATGCAGAGCGGTTACGTGCGCCAGTACGCGCTGTTCGTGCTGCTGGGCGTCGTCGCTATCGTCGCCTGGTTCGCGTGGCGGGTGTTAGGGCAGTGATCATTAAAGTTCCTTGAGTTCCTTCGATTCCCATGTGAGGAACTCAAGGAACTCCAGGGACTCAAGGGATGGCTCCATGGATCTAACCGGCATACCTCTTGTCACCATCGTTACGTTCTTTCCCTTGCTCGGCATCCCGGTCTTGCTCCTGCTGCGGGACGACCAGGAGCAGGCCATCAAGCGCGTGGCGATGGGCTTCTCTACAGTGGCGTTCATCCTCTCGCTGGGCCTGGTATTCGGCGGCTTCGACATTCACGAGGCGGGCTTCCAGTTCGAAGAGATCACGCCATGGATCCCGGCGTGGGGCATCAACTACCACGTCGCCGTCGACGGCATCAGCATCCTGCTCGTGCTCCTGACCACGCTGATCATGCCGATCGCGATCCTGTCGTCGTGGACCGCGATTCACGACCGGCTCAAGCCGTACATGATCTTCATGCTGCTGCTCGAAACGGCGATGCTCGGCGTGTTCGTGTCGCTCGACCTGTTTCTGTTCTACGTGTTCTGGGAATTCTCGCTGGTGCCGATGTACTTCCTGATCGGCATCTGGGGCGGACCGCGCCGCGTGTACGCGGCGATCAAGTTCTTCCTGTACACGATGGCAGGGTCGATCCTGATGCTGCTGGCGATTTTGTGGCTGGGCAGCGCGGCGGGCACCTTCGATCTGGTGGAGCTGATCGCGCAGAACGGGCAGTGGGTGCGCACGTCGACGGAGATGCTCCTGTTCATCGGGTTCGCCGCCGCGTTCGCCATCAAGGTGCCGGTGTGGCCGTTCCACTCCTGGCTGCCCGACGCGCACGTCGAAGCGCCGACAGCCGGCTCGGTGATCCTGGCGGGCATCCTGCTGAAGCTGGGCACCTACGGCTTCCTGCGCTTCAACCTGACGCTGTTTCCCGAGGCCAGCGTCCAGGCCGCCCCGCTCATCGGCGTCCTGGCGATCATCGGCATCCTCTATGGCGCGATCGTGTCGTATCCCCAGCGCGACGTGAAGAAACTGGTGGCCTATTCGTCGGTGTCGCACCTGGGTTTCGTGATGCTGGGTATCTTCGCGCTCACGGCGCAGGGCATCCAGGGCGCGATCCTGCAAATGGTGAACCACGGCCTGAGCACCGGCGCGCTGTTCTTGATCGTCGGCTTCGTCTACGAGCGCAAGCACACGCGCGAGCTGAGCGCGTTCGGCGGGCTATGGAAGATCATGCCCATCTACGGGACGATCTCGCTGATCGTCGCGCTGTCGTCGATGGGCCTGCCCGGCCTGAACGGGTTCGTCGGCGAGTTCACTATCCTGCTTGGCTCGGCCGCGTCGCGCAGCTACGGCAACGCCGGTCTGTTTACGGCGCTGGCCGCGATCGGTGTCATCCTGGCCGCCGTGTACATCCTGTGGATGTTCCAGCGCATGTTCATGGGCGACGCCAGCGAGGAGAACAAGAAGCTGCTCGATCTGAACCGGCGCGAAATCTGGGTGATGGTCCCGATCGTGATCTTGATCTTTGTCATCGGTCTGTATCCGCAGCCGTTCTTCAGTGCGATGTCAGCGTCGGTTGAGCAGGTGGTGGCGAGTATCGGCGGATTGGTGGCGGGCGGGCACTGATGGAATAGTGATCGGTGATCAGTGGTCAGTGATCAGTAAACACCGGCCATTGATAACTGATAACTGGTCACTGATGACCGATCACTGATGACTGATCACTGACGAGAACCTTATGGAAGTCACAACCGTCGACTACTTATCGATACTGCCGATGACTCTGCTGGCCGTGTGGGCCATGGCGCTGATGCTGATCGAGCTCGTGTTGAAGCGCAAAGCGCTGGTGGGCTGGCTGGCGCTGTTCGGCTTCGTCGTCGCCGGCGCGGCGAGCGTCTGGCTGTGGTCGCAAAACGGCAGCGCGACCCATCTCGGGTTCGGAGGGATGGTCGTCCTCGATCCGTACGCGTTGTTCTTCGGGTTAGTGGGCATTTTGGCCGGCGGGCTGGCCGTCCTTCAATCGTTCCACTACATTCGCGATCGGGGCATCGGGCGCGGCGAGTATTACGCGCTGCTGATGATTTGCGTGTCGGGCATCGTGCTAATGGCGAGCGCCAATAATCTGATCGTCGTCTTCATCGCGCTGGAAATCCTGTCGATTCCGCTGTACGTGCTAGCGGGTTTCGCCTGGCCGGACACGCAGTCGGAAGAAGCGGCGATGAAGTACTTCCTGCTGGGCGCGTTCGCGTCCGGTTTCCTCCTGTTCGGCATCGCGCTGGTGTACGGCGCGACCGGTACGACCGACCTGGCCGTGCTCTCACAGAATCTGGCGCGCTCGCCGCTGCTGCTGATTGGCGCAGGACTGCTGCTGGTCGGGCTGGGGTTCAAAGTCGCCGTCGTGCCGTTCCACATGTGGACGCCGGACGTGTACGAGGGCGCGCCGACGCCGGTCACCGGCTTCATGTCGGTCGGCGCGAAGGTGGCCGGCTTCGCGGCGCTGGTGCGCGTGTTCACTCTCGCCTTCGGCCCGCTGCAGGCCGATTGGGCGCTGGTCGTCGCGTTCATCGCCGCGCTGACGATGATTCTGGGCAACGTTGTCGCCATTATGCAGAACAACGTCAAGCGCATGCTGGGCTACTCGAGCATCGCGCACGCCGGCTACATCCTGATGGGCGTCGCGGCGGCGGGGACGGGCGATCCGGTCGCGCGCGAGCTGGGCGTGGCCGGCGCGATGTTCTACCTGCTG
>DASSFZ010000226.1:0-2351 GCA_035693785.1 Anaerolineae bacterium
CTTTTGATCTTGACCGAGACGAGATAGCGCCACTGCTTCGCGACTTGCGATCTGTCTTTGCCGCCGCAAAGGCGGACTTGACCCGTTTTGCAGAAGCGCTCAAACAGATCAGCACGAACTAGGGTCACGTTTCCACTTGAAGCGCGCCAGTTCGATCAAGTTACCCGCCGGATCGTGGAACATCACGCAGCGCGATCCGGCGTCTTCTTCGATGCCCCACGGCAGCTCGACGCGATGCGCAGTGGTCGGAACATCCTCCACCCACAAACTGACGACAGCCAGTCGAGCGATCGTGTTGCCCCCCTCATCCTAACCGTAGGGGCAGGCCTTGCGCCTGCCCCTGGAAGGTTCATGTGCGCTCGGTACACGAACCGAGCTATGCGATATCGTCAGTTAGGGCGCTGGGTGCGAAAGTGCGCCATCACCGTGCGCACGTCGGCCCGGCTGCTCACGCCCAGCTTGGACAGGATGTTGCTCACGTGCGTCTTCGCCGTCTCGCGCGTGATCGTCAGCTCGGCGGCGATCTGCGGGTTGGTGTAGCCGCGCGCGATCAGCTCGGCCACCTGGCGCTCGCGCGGCGTGAGCTCCGAGACGTAATGCATGGAATAAGGGAGAAAGTCGAACATGTGACGCCTCCGATCAGGGAGAAATCGATTCGAGCAGGCGCGCGATCTCGGCGACGACCTCTGGCGCGATCAGCGCGCACAAGACGAGCGCGATCAGCACGACCAGGGTCCACGCGGCGCGGCGTCCCAAATGCCCCTGGAGACTGAACCGCACTTTGTCGTCTGTCGCCGAAAGGTGAACCCGCCACTGCGATCGCCTTTGCCCCTTGCTCATTCTCTACAGGGTTCAACCGGCCCGCCCGACCCAGAAATGGTTGGGCAGCACGGTCGATACGGGCACGACGCGCACATCGCCGATGCGCAGCTCGGCCCGGTCGACCATGCGCTGGTTCACGTAGCACACGTCCGGCGCGACGCCGAACTTCTGCCGGTAGCGCGCCGCCGCCAGCCGGACTTTCTCGTCGATGTGGCGGCGCGGGTCGTCGTCGAACCACAACAAGCCTTCGCGCATATCCATTACCTCCTACCTTGCCGGCTCGAAGCGAGCGACATGCCAGGTGTTGTGCGTGACGTCCTGAAACAGGTCGAAATCGCCTTCGACGCAGCGCACCCGGAAATAATGACGCTGCACGCGGCCGCCCCATTGGCGCGTGCTCGTCGTCCAGCAGCGCTCGACGGCGTGCACGTCGTAGCGCCGGCCGCGCCACAGGAACGTGCGCGGGAAGTATCCGAAGCGCTTCGCTTGCATATCGATGGCTTCGACGCGCCTGGGGCGGCGCGTGCTCGGGCGAATTGCTTTGTTACCAAACACGATCATTCCCATCGATGACTGTCTCCTCTCCCAGGATAGTGTACTGGCGCGGCGTCGACGCCGGCATGCCGGACACGCTCGACCAGGTCGGCAGCATGGGCGTCGCCGGCTGGCTTGGCTGCGGCGGCGTCATCACGACGATCGGCGGCTGCGGCTGCGCCGGCTGGCGGTCCCGCGCGGCGCGCTGCGAGCCGAGGTACATACCGCCCAGAATGGCGAACGGCACGACCAACCCGGCGCCGCACGCCGCGCCGGTCAGCATCGTCATCGTCTGATCGGACAGCCGAGAGATGACGGCGGCCGCGAGCGTGACGCCGAACGCGACGAATACGATGGCAACCAATAGCCCTGTGTTTCTCATGACTCAGCCCGCGTGTACCCGCTGTCGAAACAGATCGAGCGGTGCCCGCAGCTTCAGCGGCAAGTGCCGCTCGATCGAAGCCGTTTCCTCAGGTTCTTGATCGGCGACGTCCCAACCGCGCTGGCCGGATGACAACCGATCGACCACGAGGCCGATCTCTTCCGGCGCGGCGAAGGCAGCCTGGAAGCGAATCACCCCCGCGCCGGAGACAGCCAGGAAGTCCCCCCGCCCGCACAAGCGCTCCGCGCCGCTCCCGCCGATGCCCGTTGCCACCCGCGCATCCTCGATGCTCGTCACGCGCCCCACCAGCCGCACCGGGAAGTTCGCCTTCGTCACCGCGCCCAACAGCGCCGCCGAGGGCTTCTGCGTGCACGCCACCACATGCAGCCCCGCCTCGCGCCCGCGCTGCGCCAGCCGCGTCAGCGCCTCCAGCGCCGGCTTGCCCGCCGTGACCACCAGGTCGGCCAGCTCGTCGATGACCACCACGATGCGCGGCGTGCTCACGCGCTGCCGGTCGCGCTGCTCCATCACAGCGGTCAGCTCCACCAGCGTCGTCGCCGCGGCCTGGGCGTCCACGACGACCGGCCTGAGCAGATGCGGCAGGCCGGCCAGC
>DASSFZ010000227.1:0-18393 GCA_035693785.1 Anaerolineae bacterium
TTCGGGACATTGAGGCCCCGGCCATGCCTCGGCCTTGAAAATTGGATCTACTGAGTCTGGAAATGTAGGCGTTATTCGAGGGTGATCAGTCCCATTTTCACAGCGGCCATGACGGCTTGCGTTCGATTGGGCTGATCGAGCTTGGCGAGGATGTTCTTGACGTGAGAGCGGACAGTTTCTTCCGAGATCGAGAGCTTGCGCCCGATCTCGCGATAGGTCGCCGGCGTGGGCAGCAGGCGCAGCACTTCCAGTTCGCGTACTGAGAGTTGCACGGCCCGAGGCGGCGCAGCGCGCAGGGGCGCGGTGGCCATGCGCTTGAGCAGCATACGGGTCACGTCGGCGTGGATGTACGATTTGCCTTCGGCCACGGTGCGAATGGCGCGCGCCAGCTCGGCCGGGCTGACGTCCTTCGGCAGGTAACCGTCGACGCCCGCCTCTAGCACGTCGAGCACATTCTCATCCAGGTCGGCGCCCGACAGAATCAGGATGCGCGCGCCGGGACACTGGCGGCGGATTTCGCGTGCGGCAGCTTCGCCGTCCATCTTCGGCATCTTCAAGTCCAGCAAGACGACGTCGGGGCAAGCCTCCTGCGCGAGCGCCACAGCCTCGACCCCGTCGCGCGCTTCACCCTGCACCACGAAGTCCGGCTCTTGCCTGAGGACGAGTGTCAGCCCTTTGCGCACGATGTCATGATCGTCGGCGAGCAAAATCCGAATTTTGGATTTTGAATTTGGGATTTGTGCTTGGGGTATGTCAGCCGGCACGTGCCACCTGCCGCGCGCCGGATACGACCGGTAGGCTCACATCGATCGTCGTGCCGTGGCCAGGTGCACTGTCGATCGTGCACGACCCGCCCAGTACCTCAATCCGCTCGCGAATCCCTTTGAGGCCGAAGTGCTCGCGATCTCGCTCGCGCGCGAGAGCAGTCTCAAGGTCGAACCCGCGCCCGTCGTCGCGAATCCGCAAAGTCGCGTGCCCCTCATCCACCTGGAGAGAGACCTCGGCATGACGTGCGCTGGCGTGCTTGACGACGTTCGTGAGCGCCTCTTGGGCGACGCGATACAGGCTGCGCTGGCGGCGCGGCGAGAGCGTCTCGAAATCGCCGCGCACGCTGATGTCGAGCTGCAGCTCGTTCGGGCGGCAGAACTGGCCGACGAAGCGACGCAAGTCTTGCTCAAACACCTCGGCCGTTAGCGCGGAGGGCCACAGGTCGAGGATGGACTGGCGCACTTCGGCGCGCGTGTCCTCGGCCACCTGCCGGATCTGCTCCAGCTCGGCCTTGACCGTTTCAGGCTCATCGGGCAGCAGCCGGCCCAGGCCGTCGAGCGCGTAGACAATGCCGAACAGGCTTTGCGCGACCGTGTCGTGAACCTCGCGGGTGAAGCGGATGCGCTCCTCTTGCACGGCCAGGCGCTGCGCGCGATCAATGCACAGCATCGTCGTGCCCACGGCCACAGCCGCCTGGCTGGCAATGGCCTGCAGCGACTGAAGGCGTGCCGTATCTTCGCCCTCGGAGGCATCCACCAGCAGCACACCCACCGGGTGCTCACGCAGCAGCATCGGGAAAATGTAGTAGGGCGCCGTCCCCAGATGTCTGTTGATGAATTCGTCCGGTGTGCGAACATCCCGCGCCGGCAGTCGCGCCTCGCCATCGAGCAGGGCATAAGCGATCACACCCCCTTCCGGCGCAAGCGGTACGCGGGCCGGGTGTGGCAGTCCGCCAGCCAACAGGGCATTTCCATCGCGTGCCTTGCCCAACCAGGCGGTGATGACGCGCTCGTTCTGATCGACCAGCGCGACGATCGCGCGCGGGAAGCCCAGGTCGCCGGTCACGGCTTCGAGCACCCGTTCCTCGACCTCGTTGACGTCGGCGGCGCTTTGCAGCGAGAGCGTAAGCTCGTGGATCACCTCCAGGTCCCGATGCGCCTGATTGACGCTGTCGTGCGCCAGACGCACGCGCGCCAGGAGGGTCGCGGCGTAGCCGAAGAGGCCCGCGACAAGGAAGAAGCCGACGACGGCCAGACTGAGCACCAGCCCGTCGGGCGGTGGCGCGCCGATCACCGTCGCCGCCCACACGGCCAGGCCGTACATCGGTACGAAGGCAGCCGTCGCGATCAGCGCGCCGCGAAGCTGGAAGAAGAAGGCGGCAGCGAGCAGCGGGCTGAGCACGAACAGGTAGTACGGGCTGCGCCAGCCGCCGCTGACGGCCAGCAGGGCCGCGCCGAATGCCAGGTCGAGCGCGAGCAGCGCCGGCCGCCGGCGGAGGAGTCGATTGAGCTGTCCGGGGACGAGCGTGATGAGCAGGTTGCTGAGAGCGGCGAGCATCAGCCCGGCGACCTCGTGCCAGCGCGTGGCCGAGACGAAGAGAAAGATCAGCGGCGGGAGGAGGCTCAGCCAGCGATAGAGAACGAGCAGGCTGAAGACACGCCGGAGGTGTGCGGCCTCGTCCCAGGCGCGAGCTGAATTCGGTAGAGGCGATTGATTCGTCGCTTCATCTCCTGGCAGTTGAACGAGCTACCGTCTAATTATACTTCGATCCCGCGTCCGCGCGGTTGGCCGCCCACGAAGTCTGTCCTGCAAAGCCGAAGGACTGCGGCGACGAGCAAGAGAGGGTGGGGTGCAGCCCGCGCTCCAACTCGTTGAAATGGTGCGTGCCACACAACACGGCCACGCCGATGGCAACGGGCTTCGGTGCCGCGTCGCGTGAGGCGCAGCTTGCGGTGATTAAGGATGTGTCGATCGGATTGTCGCGCTTCACGGCGAATGGCACGGTGCGGATACCATTCCGATCGCATCTGGCCACGGCCGCGATCGGCAGAGGCGATTGAGATGTACCTCCGTACGCTGCTGCTGTCCGGGCCTAGCTGACAGCCCGGCGATAGATGCGGACGGCGAGGGGGGCGAAGACCCCCGTAATCGCGGCCGACCAGGCGAGCGCCAGGACAACCTGTCCGCCGACGGTCTGACCCGCTGGCAGGCCGCCCTCGCCGAGGATCAGACCCCGCAGCGCGTTCGTGACCACGCTGACGGGCTGGTGCTCGGTGAACCACTGCAGCCACGACGGCATCGTATCGGTCGGAACGAACACCGAACTCGCGAACGCGAGTGGGAAGATCACCAGATACACTGCCGACTGGATGGACTCGGTGGTGCGCACCATTAGGCCCACCATCGCCATGACCCACGACCAGGCGTAGCCGAAGGCCAGGGCAACCGCCAGCGCGCCGAGCATGCCGAAGAGGCCCGTCTGCGGACGAAAACCGATGACGAACCCGACGGCCACGAGCAGCGCCAGGATGAAGGCCGAGCGGATCAGGTCTGAGACCGTCCGGCCGGCCAGAACTGCCGAGCGCGCCATCGGCAACGACCGGAACCGGTCAATGACCCCCTTCAAGAGGTCCTCGCTCAGGCCGGCCGCCGTCTGCCCACCACTGAAGAGTGCAAACTGGGCCAGCAGGCCGGGCATGAGCCAGTTCACATAGCTGCCGGCTGCGGCCGGGGGGAGCGCAAGCACGATCGCCCCGCCGAAGACGTAGTTGAACAGCAGCATAAACATAACCGGCTGGATGGTCGAGAACAGCAGCAGTTGGGGCAGGCGGACAACGCGGATCAGGTTGCGCCGGGTGATGACCGCGATGCCCGCGACAGTCCGCTCCAGCGAATTCTGTCGGGAAGCGGCTGTTGTGATGGTCATCAAGCTACCCTCCCGTTTCGGGGCCAGTGCCCTCACGCGCACTGGCGGGGCTATACTGACCGTTCCCGGAGGTGGCGACGTGTCCGGTCAGCGCGAGAAACACGTCGTCGAGGGTAGGCTTATGCAACGCCACATCCTCGGGCGTGATGCCAGCGCCGTCCAGCCGGCGCAGCGCCTCCATCAGCGTCCTCGAACCGTCCGGCGCCGGCAGGAAAACCTTCCGCCGCTGCTCGTCGTAGGTCGGCTGCCCGGCAGCGACGCCGCGCAGCGCCTCCAGCGTCCGGGTCCGCTCCTCTTCTGACACGCTCATCTCGACCACCGAGCCGCCGACCCGATTCTTCAGCTCCTCGCCGGTGCCCTCGCTGATCAGCCGGCCATGGTCGATGACCGCGATCCGGTCGGCAAGGCGGTCGGCCTCGTCGAGGTATTGGGTCGTGAGCAGGACGGTCGTCCCCCTGTCGACCAGCTCCTTGATCAACTCCCACAGATCCATCCGGCTGGCCGGGTCGAGGCCGGCCGTCGGCTCGTCGAGGAAGAGCAGTTGCGGGCGACCGACGAGGGACGCGGCGAGATCGAGTCTCCGGCGCATCCCACCCGAATAGGTCTTCACCGGCCGGTCGGCGACGCCCACCAGGCGGATCCGCTCGATCACCTGCCCGGCGCGCTGCCGCGCCTCGCTGTGCGACAACCCGTACAGCCGGCCGACCATTTCGACGTTCTCCCGGCCAGTGAGGAACTCGTCGACCGCGGCGTACTGGCCCGCCAGCCCAATCTGAGCACGCACCTTGTCCGGATCCCGGCGAACGTCGAAACCGGCGACGCGTGCGATGCCCTCATCGGGCGGGAGCAGCGTGGCAAGCACGCGGATGAGGGTTGTCTTCCCGGCTCCATTCGGTCCGAGCAGGCCGTAAATGGTGCCGGGCTCGACGGCGAGACTGATTCCGTCGAGGGCACGCACACCGCCTGCGAACGTCTTAACGACGCTCTCGACATGCACGATTGTGGTGTCCATCGGTTCCCCTGGTCTGGAATGAGAGTGGCTAGTGTTCAACTCCGACCTCCCCCGCACCACCCCGGCTGCCACGGCACCGTGGAAAAAAAATAAGCAACATATTGATGCATATCATCTTCAGTGTTGCACAGTCAGGGTAACACGCGTTGAATCAGCCGTCAATCACCAAAGGGAAGTGACATGTCGCATATGCGACAGGAGGTGGAAAATTGGCGCAGAAGGCGGAAGATCTACGGGTGCGATGGGGAATAGTGGTCTAGTGGCCAAATGGTCAAGTGGTCAAGTAGTCAAGGCCAGTGGCGTCTCTGCTCCTTAAGACTGCGGCCTCCAGGTGCTTGCTGATGTTTCCGATCCAGAACACATGCAGCACATGCAAGGCCCGGGTGACGGCCACGTACAGCAGGCGGGCGTCGAACTCAGCCGCGCCGTAGGTCGTCTCGTCCACGCCGACGACGAGCGCCGCCTCGAACTCCATGCCTTTCGCCAGATGGACGGGCAGCAGCACCAGCCCGCCCCGGTACTCCACCTCAGCCGATTCGATCATCTCGAACGCGTCCAGATGATCGTACAGCGCGACGGCCAGAGCGATACCCGCGTCGACGGTCCTCGTGATGATGGCGATGTTCTGGTAGCCGTGACTTCGGATGTGTGTCACGCTGCCGGCGATCGCCCGGGGCAATTCGGATTCGTGGCGCAGATGATGCAGTTGAGGCGCTTCGCCGCGCCGCTCGAACGGCTGGGCCAGACTGACGCCGCGCGTCGAGGCGGCGAGCGACTGCAGCACCGTATTGGCGAACGTCGTGATCTCGCGCGTGGCCCGATAGCTCACATTGATCTCGTGAAAGCTGTAGCGCCATCCGTCGAATGCCTGGCGCAATTCGTCCCACGCGGCGATGCCTCGATGCGCGTGGATGCTTTGCGGAAGGTCGCCCAGGATCGTGAGCGAGCCGTTGCGCGAGAAGCGCCGCACGGTCTCCAATTGCAGTCGCGACACGTCTTGCGCCTCGTCGACGACGATGTGATCGTAGCGCGGCTCGACGCCCTCGACCAGGATGTGGAGGAAGTGCATGGCGGGCAGATCGTTCAGATCGATTCGATCTCCGGTCTCGGGCCGCGCCCGGTGCAGTGCGGCGATCTCGCCGGGGCTGAACAGGTCGCGCCCAAGCTCCGAGAGCAAGTCCCGGTCTGCCAGCAGCGCGTGGTATTCCGACACTGCACTCAGGGGCGGCCAGAATCGGTCGACGTCGGTGGCGAGCTGTGCAGCCAGTTGCTCCACCGCTTGCCGCCAGACGTTCGCCTCGTAGACTTCGTCTCGTGTGCGCTGAATGCTCATCAGGGCTGCGTCGGCCCGGCGCTCGTAGTAGGTCGCCAGTTCTAGCAAGCCGGCCGCGCCCCGATCGAGCGACTGCGCTGTGTTTCGCTCCTTCAACGCCACGTCGTCCAGGCTGCGCGTGAGGATCGCCAGCCGCTGCAACTGGGCCGCTTCCTCGCGGAGGCGCGCGGCCTGGGTGGCGAACTGCTTGCTGGTCTCCGGCGTCTCGTCGAGTCGGCGCGCGATCGTCTCATCGTACGCGCGCGTTAGGCGTGCCTTCAGCGCCTCGACGAATCGCTCGCGGTGGCGGTTGAGCGGCAACTCTGCGAATTGGGCGTGCACCTCTACGATCTGCTCGCGCGGCAGGCGCACGGTCAGCTTCAAGGGACCGATTCCTGTGTAGGTCAGCCCGTTGTCGGGGATCGCGACTCGCCGCCGCCGTTCGACGTACCGCTCCAGGAGCCGGCCCATGTTGTGCGAGTTGCGCAGAACGCTGCGGCGGTATTCTGCGTTCCGCTCGCGGGCGTGTGCGGCGGGAGAAAGAATCGCCTCGAGCGCCACGTCGTAGACGTGGCGCGAATCGAGTCTCAGTTGCTCGCAGGCCCATTCGGAGAAAGTCGTCTGCGTCACCTGGCCGATGTCCAGCTCGGGCAGCACCGACGCAATGTAGCTTAGGAAGAGGCGGTTCGGCCCGAAGACGATGCAACGTCTGGCTTCGATGCCGTCGGCGTTGCCCGGATGCAGCAGGTAAGCGAGCCGGTGCAGCGCGACGGACGTTTTGCCGCTCCCGGCCACGCCCTGCGTGACCAGCACCTGGTTCGCATCCGCCTGGATGAGGTCATACTGCTGGGCCTGGATCGTGGCGATGATTTCCTGCAGGTACGGATCGCGCCGGGCCGCCAGCTTCTGGCGAAGGAATTCACCCGGCTCGGCGACGCCCGGGCGCATTTCGCGAACGTCAAAGTCATCGGCGATCGTGACGAGTTCTCTTGCCTGGATGTCGAGGTTGCGTTTGAGCTGCAGCCGGCCGTGCACTGCGCCGGCCGGGCCGGTATAACTCGCCTCGCCGGGCTTGCCCCTGTAAAAGAGGGCCGCGAGCGGAGCGCGCCAGTCGATCACTGCATCGTCGGCGTGCTCGAATCCTTTCTTGCCGACGTAGCAGGTCAGCGTCCGCCCCGCGCCTGCCCTGAGCGTAGTCGAAGGGTCATGCGGCGCGAAGTCGACCCGCGCGAAGTACGGCGAATCCGACACGCTTTTCAAGGCCCTGTACTCGGCGCGGTACTGCATGAGCAGGGCTTCGGCGGCGTTGTCGTAGGCCGTCATGAGGTCGGCCTGCGCCAGCGCCTCCAGGCGTGACGCGAGCGTCTCCAGCGCGCGCTGCAGATGTGCGTGCTCTTGGGCATACTCGGGATGGTCTTGCGCGTTCATATCATGGTGTGCGTCGCGGATAGGCAGAGTAATCGTTCGATCAGCGAAACAAAAGTTTATCATGCACCGAATCACCTAGCAAATCGAGAAGGAATACCCCGATCGGCTTCTTGTAAGAATTACATCACAAATTTCCTCGCCCTCACGGTGTTTAGCGTCAGATGGGGTCAGTTCGCATTGCGTTAGTACGCAAGTACATCTTCCTGATCAACAGCCAGCATTTAGAATGCCTTAGTACGCAAGTACATCTTCCTGATCAACAGCCAGCATATAGAATAAGGTTAATAATAAGCCCATCCGTTGACATTGCCCCAGAGTTTGATCTGGCAGTGTCGCATGACGGCGACAGATCATTTATGTATATGTCCGATTCACTGTGCACCCATCCTGCGCATCAGGGGCTCGAAGACCGGATGCGCCAGCTCGAAGCCCGCCTCGAGCAGTGCACTCGCCAGCTCGCGGCGCTCAACGAGATCGGGCGCACACTGGCGACCACGCTGGATTTGCGCGAGATCTACTGGGTCATGTTTCGTGAGATCGCACAGGGACTCCTGGCCACACCTCATTTGGCGGTGGCGCTATTCGATCAGCATACGGAAACGATCTATTACGGTTTTGCCATCGTGGATGGTGAGGAGATCGATCCGACGCAGCTTCCGCGCATCCCGCCGGGCAAGGGGCCGGTCAGCGACACGATTCGCACGCGCCAGGCGCGAATCGTCGACCTGCGCGAAATCGGACAGGGGCTGACAGCCGACGGGCGTGCCACTCCGGTCGGCGAGGAGCGGCACCTGCTGTCGGCTCTCTATGTGCCCATGATCAGCGGCGACACGGTCATTGGCGTGATGAATGTGCAGCACTCTGAAGCAGATGCCTTTCGCGGCATCGATATGACGCTCGTGTCGGCTTTCGCCAGCCAGGCCGCCATTGCCATCGAACATGCTCAGTTATTCAACGCCGAGCGTGAACAGTGGGCGCTCGCCGAGGCATTGCGCGACACGGCTGCTGCACTCACCAGCACCCTCAATCTTGACGAGGTGCTCGATCGCATTCTCGCCAATGTTGGCCGCGTCGTGCCACACGATTCGGCGGACATCATGTTGGTCGCGGGTGGCCTCGCCCATATCGCGCGATGGCGTGGGAACACCGGCTCACAGCCGGAACCCAAGCTGCAGGCTGCCCGTTTAGCGGTGGCCGAAGTGCCTTACCTGCGCCAGATGATGCGGACCGGCCAATCGCTGGCCATCTCCGACACCCAGGGCCACCCCCAGTGGATGGACATCGTGGAGAACCTCCACGCCCGGTCGTATGCCGGCACACCGATTCGCTTGAAAGGCCTGGTGATTGGTTTTCTTAACCTCTACAGTGCCACTCCGGGATTCTTCACAGCTTCACGGGCCGAACGACTCCAAGTCTTCGCCGACCAAGCCGCGGTGGCTGTCGAGAATGCAAATCTGTACGGCGAGCTTGAGCGCCATGCCGACGAACTCGAGCAGCGAGTGGCTGAACGCACGCGTGAATTGGCAGAAGCCAACGAGCGCCTCAAGGAAGTTGATCGCTTAAAGGATCAGTTTGTCTCGAATGTCAGCCACGAGCTGCGGACACCTTTGACCAATACCAAGCTTTATTTGAGTTTGTTGGAGCATGGCCGGCCCGACAAGCGTGGCGCATATCTCCAGACCCTGCACCGCGAAACGGGCCGGCTCCATAACCTCATCGAAGACCTGCTCGAACTTTCGCGCCTTGATCTGGGCGCGGCGAAGATTCATCTCGAGCCGACCCATATCAACTATCTTGCCGCCGAGTTGATCGGCGATCGGTCCGCCATGGCCTCCGATCGGGGCCAACTGCTCGATTGCCATCTCGATCCCGATTTGCCCCTGGCCGCCGGTGATCCCAAGCGGATTGTTCAGGTGATGTCGAACCTGATGGCCAACGCGATCAACTACACGCCGCGCGGTGGCTCCATCGTCCTGTCGACCGCCATTCGCCCGTGGGGCGATAGAGACTGGATCACATTCACGGTGCGCGATACGGGCCGAGGTATTCCTGCCGAGGAGTTGCCCAATCTGTTTAAGCGCTTCTTCCGAGGTGAAGCAGGTTTGGCGTCTGGAGCGCCAGGCACCGGACTGGGATTGGCGATCTGCAAGGAAATCGTCGACAGGATGGAGGGGCGTATCTCTGTCGAAAGCCAGCCCGGCCAGGGAACGGCTTTCACGGTCTGGCTTAGACCTGCTCACCGATAGCGCGACTCGCTTCGCGCGCCGCAACCAAACCGATCCGCGAATAACACGAGTAGGGCGAACCCATTAACGCGACAGTAGACCGCGCCTGCTGGCAGAGCATCCCTCTGCCTGCCGGGCGCGGTTTGTCTTGGCCAGCCATCAGCGCGTAGCGGCTTCGATGGGTTGTGACATTCGTAATGCGGCAAAAGGATACATATCACTGTAAGAGGTGATAAATGTCAGGTTATTATTGTATAAAATTTCACAATTTTCTTTCGGCATTGGCATGCTCAATTTCCGTCTGCTCTTTCACGTGTGTCTTGAAGGAGGTGCCCCTTGACCCCGCACGCAGAACCTTCGTTAGACCCGACCAATCCCAATCTCCGATTTCTCGAAGAAGTGAGCGCGGCAACGGCAGGCGTGTCGCGCCTGGAAATGTGCATTCAGTGCGGCACGTGCGGCGGGTCGTGCCCCCCGGCCGCCGACATGGATCATACACCGCGCATGCTGTTCGCCATGATCCGCGCCGGCATGCGCGAGGCAGCGCTGCGCAGCAACACGCCGTGGATCTGCGTGTCGTGCTACCACTGCGTGGTGCGCTGCCCGCAGGACGTGCACATCGCGGACGTCATGTACACGCTCAAGAGCATGGCGATTCGCGCCGGTCTGTACAAGGACAAGGCCGCAACGGAGACGGCGGCCGACTTCTCTCAGACCTTCGTGGACATGGTCGAGAAGTACGGGCGCAGTTTCGAGTTTGGCCTGGCGACGCGGCATTACCTGAAACACTTCCCGCTGCGCCTGCCCGGCATGGCGCCCATGGGCTTCGGCATGCTCAGCAAGAAACGCATGGACTTCACGCCGCGCCGCATCGAAGGCATCGACCAGCTCAAGGCGATCCTGGCGCGCGCCAAGGAAGTGGAGGCGGCAGCATGAACGACCATTATCTGTTCTATCCCGGCTGCTCGATGGAAAGCAGCGCCCGGGCCTACTACGATTCGCTGATGGCGATCAGCGAGCCGCTGGGCCTGAACCTCGAGGAGATACGCGACTGGAATTGCTGTGGCGCGACGGAATACCTGGGCATCAGCCTGACGCCCGCCTACGCGCTGATCGGTCGCAATCTCGCGCTCGCGGCGAAGCAGGCGGACGGCACGCGCACCGTCGTCGCGCCGTGCAGCGCCTGCTACCTGAACCTGGCGAAGGCCGATCACTACATGCTCGAGAGTCCGGTGCTCAGCGAGAAGGTCAACGTGGCGCTGGCGGCGGGAGGACTGCACTACGATCCCGGCTCACTGGAAATACGCCACCTGCTTGACGTGATCATCAACGACATCGGGCTGGACGAGGTGAAGCGCAAGGTCGTGCGGCCGCTCACCGGCCTGCGCGTCGCGCCGTACCTGGGCTGCATGGTGCCGCGTCCCGATTACAAGAAACGTTGGTCCGACCACGAGTACCCGAACGAGCTGGATCGGCTCCTGAAAGCGCTGGGCGCGGAGGTGATCGATTTCCCGCTCAAGACGCATTGCTGCGGCGGCCACATGACGCAAATCGGCCCCGAGACGGCCTTCGAGCTGATCCGGCGCTTGATCTCCGCCGCCGATCAGTACGAGGCCGATCTCATGGCGACCGTCTGCCCGATGTGCCAACTGAACATCGACGCGTATCAGAACGAGACCAACCGGCACTTCCATACGAACTACCGCATGCCGATCGTGTTCTTCACCCAATTGATGGGCCTTGCCTTCGGCAAGGATCCGGGTGAGCTGGGCTTCGGCAGGGAGTTGGTGAGCGTCGGCGAAGTGCTGAACCACCGTATCGGCGTCGAGATGCCGGAACCGGAGGCAGCCGCTCCGCCGCGCAAGCCCAGCCGCAAGGACAAGAGCCTGCCCATGCCGCAGCCACTGCACGGGACGAGCGGCGATGAGGAGGTGAGCTGATGAGTGACAAATCGACTTCGCTCCCGGCGAATGGGGAAAGAGAGCGTATCGGCGTCTACATATGCCACTGCGGCAGCAACATCGCCGGCATGGTCGACGTGGCGGAAGTGCGCGATTGGGCCGAGAAGCGCTTGAAGCATCGCGGCGTCGTCGTGTCGCGCGATTACAAGTTCATGTGCTCCAGCCCGGGGCAGGAGCTGATCGAGAAAGACATTAAAGACCACGATCTGACCCGCGTCGTGGTCGCCGCCTGCTCGCCGCACCTGCACGAAGGGACATTCCGCAACGCCTGCCGGCGCGCCGGTCTCAACCCGTACCTGTGCGAGCTGGTCTCGATCCGCGAGCAGGTCTCGTGGGTGCACACCGACAAAGAGGCCGCGACCGACAAGTCCAAAGCCGTTCTGTCGGGCGGCGTGGAGCGCGTGATACACCACGAGCCGCTGGAGCCGCTGCACGTCCCGATCCACGAGGCGACGCTCGTCGTCGGCGGCGGCATCGCCGGCATCCAGGCGGCGCTGGAAATCGCCGACGCCGGCTACCCGGTGTACCTGGTCGAGCGCGAGCCGTCGATCGGCGGGCACATGGCTCAGTTCGACAAGACCTTCCCCACGCTCGATTGCGCGGCCTGCATCCTCACGCCGCGCATGGTCTCGGCGGGATCGCATCCCCACATCACGCTCCTCACCTGGAGCGAGGTGGAGCGCGTCGACGGCTACGTGGGCAACTTCACGGTGACGATCCGCAAGAAGGCGCGCTACGTCAACACCGAGCTGTGCACGGGCTGCGGCATCTGCCAGGAGAAATGCCCCAAGCGCATCATCGACAACGTGTACGAGGCCGGCCTCGGCTACCGCAAGGCCATTTACACGCCGTTCCCGCAGGCGGTGCCGAAGTATCCGGTCATCGACCGGCCGAACTGCACGTACTTTCTGAAGGGGACGTGCAAAGCCTGCGAGAAGTTCTGCCCGACGAACGCGATCGACTTCGAGCAGCAGGATGAGCACATCACGCTGCAGGTCGGCAACATCATCCTGGCCACGGGCTACGACATCTTCGACGCGCGCAAGGTGTCGCAGTACGGCTACGGGCGGCTGGCCAACGTGTTCACCAGCCTCGAGTTCGAGCGCCTCAGCAACTCGGCCGGGCCGACCAACGGCAACATCGTGCTGCGCGACGGGGTGACGATGCCCAAGTCGGTCGGCATCATCCACTGCGTCGGCAGCCGCGATCGGAACTTCAACAATTACTGCTCGGCGATCTGCTGCATGCAGAGCCTGAAGTTCGCCCACCTGGTGCACGAGCGTACGGGCGCGACGGTCTATAACTTCTACATCGACATGCGCACGCCGGCCAAAGCCTACGACGAGTTCTACCAGCGGGTGCTGGAGGAGGGCACGCTGTTCGTGCGCGGCAAGGTCGCCGAAGTCACGGATGCGGCGCGCCTGCCCGGCGAGGAAGGCCGCTTGATCATTCAGGTCGAGGACACGCTCGCCGGCAAGCAGCGGCGCATTCCCGTCGACATGGTCATCCTCTCGATCGGCCTCGAGCCGCGCCACGACGCCGACGAGGTGGCCAAGCTGTTCGGCATTTCGTGCAGCGCCGACGGCTGGTTCATCGAGAAGCATCCGAAGCTCGACCCGGTCGCCACGATGACCGAAGGCATCTTCATCGCCGGATGCTCCACCGGCCCGAAAGACATCCCGGCCACCGTCGCGCAGGGAGCGGCCGCCTCCGCGCGCGTGCTGGGCCGCATCCAGCAGGGCGAGATCGCGCTCGAGCCGGTGCGCGCGAGCGTCGATCAGGACAAATGCTCCGGCTGCCGCATCTGCAACGATCTGTGCCCGTTCAACGCGATCACCTTCCTGGAGGATCGCATGGTGACCGAGATCAATCCGGCGCTGTGCCAGGGCTGCGGCACGTGCGTGGCCGCCTGCCCGGCCGGCGCGATCAGCGGCACCGGCTTCAGCAACGAGCAGGTGATGGCGCAGATCGAAGGGTTGCTGATGCTGAACTTGGAGATGGTTCCGGCGTGAAACGTGAATCGTGATGCGTGATGGCCGATTACGTTTCACGCTTCACGTTTTACGGACTGGAGGAACGCAATGCCCAAGAACGACGAACAGTTCGAGCCTGTCATCATCGGCTTCACGTGCAACTGGTGCAGTTACCGCGCCGCCGACCTGGCCGGCACCGCGCGTGTGAAGTATCCGCCCAACATCCGCCTGATCCGCTTGATGTGCTCGGGGCGGTTGGATCCCACTTTCGTGCTCAAGGCGCTGTCCAGCGGGGCGGACGGCGTGTTGATCACCGGCTGCCATCCCGGCGAGTGCCACTACATCGAGCAGAACTACAAGGCGCTCCGCCGCTACTTGCTGCTGCGGAGGACGCTGACCCAGATGGGGATCGAGCCTGAACGGGTCAAGCTGGTGTGGGCCAGCGCCGCCGAGGGTGTCAGACTCGCCGAGGAGATCACCCGGATGGTCGAAGAAATACGCGCACTCGGCCCGTTACAGTGGCCCAGTCACCCGTCATCCGTAATCAGTTATCAGTCATCAGCCGTCAGTGGCCAGTCTACTGATCACCGATCACTGATCACTGAACACTCCCCCGAGGAGGTGCCGGCATGACTGCTGAGGCAAACGGCAAACCGAAATTCGCCATGTACTGGGCCGCGGCGTGCGGCGGGTGCGAAATCGCCGTCCTGAACATCGACGAGAAGATCCTCGACGTCGACGCGAACTTCGACGTCGTCTTCTGGCCGGTGGCGATGGACGCCAAGTACAAGGACGTCGAGGCGATGCCGGACGGCTCGATCACGTTGACGCTCTTCAACGGCGGAATCCGCAACGAGGAGAACGAGGAGATCGCTCACCTCCTGCGGCGCAAGTCGAAGATCCTGGTCGCGTTCGGCTCGTGCGCGTGCGAGGGCTGCATCCCCGCGCTGGCGAACTTGAGCAGCCCGAGAGAGATCTTCGACACGGTGTACGGCACGATCTCGACCGACAACCCGAACGGCGTTCGACCGCAATACACCTATCCCGCGCCCGAGGGTGACATTCACATTCCAGCGTTCTACCCGGTGCTGCAGACGCTTGACCAGGTGGTGCCCGTCGATTACTACATGCCCGGCTGCCCGCCTGAGTCGCATCAGATCGCGGCCGTCGTCGACCTGGTCATCAAGGCGCTGCACGGCGAAGCGACGCTGCCGCCGCCGGGATCGACGATCGGCGCCGGCGGTTCGACGGTGTGCGACGAGTGCCCTCGCGCCCGCAATGTCAAGACGATCAAGAAGTTCGTGCGCATCCAGGACGTGCGGGCCGACCCGTCGCTGTGCCTGCTGGAGCAGGGCATCCCGTGCAACGGCCTGGCCACGCGCAGCGGCTGCGGCGCGCTGTGCCCACAGGCGGGCGCGCAGTGCATCGGCTGCTATGGCCCGGCCGAGGGCGTGATCGACTATGGCGCGCGGTTGATAACGGCATTCGCGTCGGTGATCGACAGCAAAGACCCGGTCGAGATCGAGCGCATTCTCGACGGCATCCCCGATCCGGCGGGGCAGTTCTATCGGTTCAACCTGGCGAAGTCTCTGCTGCGAGCGGCGAAGCCTGCGTGGGCAACGATCAGTGAACAGTGATCAGTGGTCAGTGAACAGTGAGCAGTGAACATCGAGCAGTGAATACTGACGACTGATTACTGATAACTGATGACTGATTACCGACCGACGGAGGACACGATGCAGCGAATCACGATAGACCCAATCACGCGCCTCGAAGGCCACGGCAAGATCGAGATCTTCCTGGATGAGGCAGGCGACGTCGCCAACACGTACTTCCAGATTCCGGAGCTGCGCGGGTTCGAGCGCTTCTGCGTCGGCCGCCCGGTCGAAGAGATGCCGCTGCTCACCAACCGCATCTGCGGCGTGTGCCCCGAGGCGCATCACATGGCCGCCGCCAAGGCCTGCGACGCGGTGTACCACGTCGATCCGCCGCGCACGGCGAAGATGCTGCGCGAGCTGCTGTACAGCGGCTTCTACTTCACTGACCACACGACGCATTTCTACGCGCTGGCCGGTCCCGACTTCGTCATGGGACCGGATGCGCCGGTCGCCGAGCGCAACATCCTGGGCGTGATCCACAAGGTCGGGCTGGAGATCGGCGGCCAGGTGATCCAGGCGCGCAAGCACGGGCATCACATCGTCGAGATCATCGGTGGGCGCAAGGTGCACCCCTGCACGTCGATCCCCGGTGGGCTGACCAAAGGCATCACTAAAGAGCAGGCCGAAGAGATCGCGGAGATCGGCCGCTGGGCGATCGACTTCGCGCAGTTCAGCCTGAAGCTGTTCAGCGACATTGTGCTGGGGAACCAGGCGTACGTGGACTTGATTCTCGGCGATACCTATCTCCACCGCACGTACTATATCGGCATGGTCGACGAGAACAATAAAGTCAACTTCTACGATGGCAAAGTCAGCGTCGTCGCGCCGGACGGCGAGCGCATCGGCAAGTACGCCCCTCACGAATACACCGACTGGATCGCCGAGCACGTCGAGCCGTGGACGTATCTCAAGTTCCCGTACCTCAAGAAGGTCGGCTGGAAAGGCTTCGTCGACGGCAAGGACTCCGGTGTGTACTGCGCGACGCCGCTCTCGCGCCTGAACGCCTCCGACGGCATGGCGACACCGCGCGCGCAGGCGGAATACGAGAGGTTCTACGCGACACTCGTCCAGGCGGAGGGCGAGCGCTACACCAGCACCGGCACGACCAAAGTCGTGCATCATCGCCTGGCGACACACTGGGCGCGCCTGATCGAGCTGCTGTACGCCGCCGAGCGCATCGTCGAGCTGGCCGCCGATCCGGAGATAACCTCTGACAACTTCCGGGCCATCCCGACCGAGAAGCCGACCGAAGGCGTGGGCATCGTCGAAGCGCCGCGCGGCACGCTGACGCATCACTATTGGACGGACGAGCGCGGCGTGCTGACGAGGGTCAACCTGATCGTCGGCACGACAAACAACTACGCGCCGATCAGCATGTCGATCAAGAAAGCGGCGCAGACCCTGATCCAGAAAGGCACGATCGTCACGGAAGGCATGCTCAACATGGTCGAGATGGCCTTCCGCGCCTACGATCCGTGCTTGGGCTGCGCCACCCACTCGCTGCCGGGTCAGATGCCGCTGCAGGTGACGATCCGGGATGCGAGAGGCGAGCCGATCGAGGTGCTGAAGCAGTACTGCTAGAGAGCGATCAGTAATCAGTGATCAGTAATCAGTGATCAGTAATCGGTGATCAGTGAGCGGCGATCGGTGGTTAATCGGCCGGTTCGACAATCCCATTTTGAAGCCTGCCCTGAGCGAAGTCGAAGGGTTTGGAGTTTGAAATTTGGAATTTGAACGTGGTCGGTGGTTGGTCGTCGGGTTGGGCAATCCGATTCTCGGCGACGACGGCGTCGGATGGCGCGTCGCCGAAGAAGTGCGACGCCGTCTCCAATCTCCATTTACGAGAGATCAGAGATCGGAGATCGAGGTGGACAGCATCTCGCTGGGCGGGCTGAGTCTGATGGAGCGGCTCGTCGGCTACGAGCGCGCGATCCTGATCGACGCGATCTCGACCGGGCAGCGGCCGGTCGGCAGTGTGCATCGCTTTCCGCTCGAAGCGCTGCCCGACTCGGCGGCCGGTCACAGCGCATCGGCGCATGACGCGTCGCTGCAAACCGCGCTGAAACTAGGGCGCGCCATGGGCGCGCCGCTGCCGGCTGAAATCGTCGTAGTCGCAGTCGAAGCCCGAAGTGTGTACGACTTCGGCGAAGCGCTCACCCCGCCGGTCGCCGCCGCCGTGCCGCGCGCCGTCGAGATGGTCGTCGAAACGCTGTCTGCGTGGCAACACACGCAAATCGACTCAAGAGAGGTGTGAGCCATGGTGTCCCCTGAGCTGCTGCGCCGCTATCTGTTCTTCAGCCCTCTCAACGGCGATCATCTGAAGGCCGTTGCCATGCTGGCCGACGAAGTGTGGTACGAAAAGGACGAGACGCTCTTCGAAGCTAACCAGCCGGCGAGCGCGCTGTATCTCTTGATCGAGGGGTGCGTCGATCTGCATTATGTCGTGAAGGACGAGATTCACCCCGAGCCGTGGAAGGACTTCTTTATTAGTGAGATCAACCCCGGCGAGCCTTTCGGCATCTCGGCACTCATTGAGCCGTATGTCTACACGGGGACCGTACGCACCACCTGCGCCAGCCGCGTCCTTAAGATCGATGCAACCGGCCTGCGCGCGCTGTGCGAAGTCGACGCGAAAATCGCCTCCCTCTTGATGCGCCAGCTTGCAAGAGCGGCCATGTCGCGGCTGCACGACACGCGTGTCCAGCTCGCAGCCGCAAGGGCATAAGCGCAGCAGCGCCGCATGACAGCCACCTGAACGCCTCGCCGGCAGCAAGCACACTGGCCGCTCCACCCGCCGGGCCAGTGTTGGAATCCTAATATCTTCCTACGGTTTTGGATATTTGTCGTGCTGTCTTTGTGATTTCTGTCACTAAATGTGGGCGCGGCGCAGGCGTAGAGTAGGGTGGGCAGAAAGGAGATTCCTATGCTGCTGGATGCGCTGCTTGCGGCTGGAGCCGTCGTGTGTGCGGCTCAAGCTGTTCGAGCTAAGCGCCTTTTTTTGTCTGCACTCTGGCTGGCCGGCGTGAGCGCCCTGGTGGCCACGATTCTTTATACGCACGGCGCTCACGAAGTGGCCGTGATCGAATTGAGCGTCGGCGCCGGACTGGTGACGGTCCTGTTCGTCTTCGCC
>DASSFZ010000228.1:0-5145 GCA_035693785.1 Anaerolineae bacterium
GTAACGCGTTGAAGCTCATCGCGCGAAAGGGTGGGGGTGAGGATGCCGACGATGCCGCACATCGAGGTGGTCAGTTTGACTAACACATTCTAGCCAAATTCACTGCCAATGGCAACTTTCACGACTCCGGCCAGGTGATCATCACGGTAAACCCGCGCCAATTCTCATCCGCCTCGTGATACGGGTGGTCGTCAAGCGTCAGCCAGGCGTGTCCCGTGATGTCGCGGTCGGGCTTGCCGTCGACGAACTTCGCGCCGAAGCGCACGACGACCGGCACTCCGGCGCGGCGCAGGAAGTGGTAGCGCGTCAACGAGCGGCGCAGGCACAATCCCAACAGCGAGCGCCGGTCGAGCAGGGCGGCCAGATCGGCCAGATCCCGCACTACGTGTTCGACGTCGCCGGACGGCTGCGGCGTGGACGTGATCTGCTTCATCGCCATGGGCAGAGGCGATTTGAGCGTTGCAGGCAGGTTGCGGGCGAAGTCCCGCATCTCACGGAAGAGCGCGCGCCGCCGGGCGGAGATCATTAGGCCAGGCAGCGCGGCAAGTGCCAGCCTGATGTGACGCAAACGCGCTTTCACCTGACGATGTCCACCAGTTTGTCGGCCGCCATTTTCTGCGCAATCTCGAGCAAGTCGCTCACGACGCGTGGCGTGTCCACGTGATACTTGTCGATGACCGTCTGAGCGTACGCGCGCAGGTCGTCGATCAAGACTTGCGCCTCGGCGCCGTGATCGCGTGCAACTCTATCGGCCGCCTCGTTCACGCCATCGACGGCCGCCCGGACGATGCGGTTGTTCTTGTCCGCCAGGGCGGCGGCGTGCTGCTCGATCGTCTGCTGGCCGTCGAGCATCTCCCAAAATTCCGTGCCGGCCTTGTTGAGTGAGAAGTACGTGCCGGTGTCGAGCCGAATCAGAATTGCCTCGCCGGCGACGTTTTGATAGGTGACGTTTTCGGAGCGTTTCAGCTTAGTCGTAGCGTCCAAGGCTCAAACCTCGTGCGGGCGGAGTTATCCGTGAATAACACGATCTTCTTTACACTTTTGGCGGGCCGCTCCGAATTCTTTCCCGATATTGCTCAATGGTATCTGGTGAGAGTTCGACGCACCATGTTGCGCCGGCTTCAATGTATGGTCGCACAACCTTCGCCGCCTGCTTGGGATCAGATGGCGTTTCAACATTGACCGCTATGTCGAAGGGTTCAGTGCGTTTACGATGGGCTTTGAAGTAGGCTACAATCTCTCTCGTCTCTTTAGGCGTGAGTAACTCGTTCGTCGTCTGATTTACGGTCATGAGGTATATCCCGTCCCAGCGCGCGGCTCGCTGGAGTGGTTTGCGTCTCGGCCAGCCGCCCGCCAGCCAGATAGGAATCCGCGGCGATTGCACTGGTTTGGGAACGAACTTCACGTTGTCTACCTGATAGTGTTTCCCGCGGAAGCTGAATGCTTCCCCCGCCCATAGCCCTGTTAAGACTTCCAAGCCCTCGTCCAGCTTTTCGGCTCTAATCTTGGGGCCATAGTCTTCCTTGAATGGGACAAAATCGAGTGCCTGATAGCCCAATGCCGCGCCGAAGACGAGACGCCCATTCGACAGGTGGTCCAACGTCACTGTCTGACGGGCAACTTGCCACGGGCGTCGTCGGGCGAGGGGAGTCATAAATGCGCCGATACGGATGCGTTGTGTCTTCATAGCGACGGCGGCGAGTGTTACCCAAGGGTCAATGACAGGCTCTTGAGATGTCTGATGGGCAAAGACGACATCCCAAACAAAGAAGCCGTCCCAACCAGCTTGTTCCGCTTCGGCGGCAAGGTCAGCCAGTTTTCGCGGGTCAGCATAATCCCCCGCAGTTGCAACGTCAAGACCGAACTTCATAACACCTTCCTATGCGGCGTGCAGTCCGACTGTTCTGAAAAGGAGCCCCCAACAATCTCTTGAGGATCGAGTATAATCTCGAATTATGCGCTGGGCTTTTCACGGTCTGATCGTTGAGGGCGCGACGAACGATGGGGCTCTGCGCGATCGCTGGCGGGCATCATTCGCCTCGCTTACGGAAGACAGTGCCCACGACCAGCCGGATTTATCATTCGCGCTCAGCCTAGTTCCCTCAGTTCCCTCAGTTCCCGCGCAAGCTTCCCAGTTTCGACAGGGCGAGTTGCTCGAATACTATCTCGACAGGCACACAGCCGTCGCTCACTTCCCTCGCTTCGGCCAGTTGCGTCTCGATCTGGCGCGCGGCACGACCGAGGGCCGGATCGTTCCCGGTGTGCTGACGACCTACGGTGTCTTCGAAGACCTGATAGCCATCGGCCTGTCGCCGCACCTGCGCAGGCGTGGGTTGTTTTTGATGCATGCGTTTGCTGCGGCGGCCCCCCCTCTGTCCCCCCTGTCTGACGGGGGGGATGACAGAGGGGGTGGGGCAGTGTTGCTTGTCGGTTCTATCGGTTCCGGCAAGACGACGACCGGCATGTCACTGCTTGATGTCGGATGGAAGCTGCTGTCGAACGATTCGCCGATCGTCAATGCATCGACAGAAATCCTGAGTTATCCCGGCCTGCTGGCGGCATATCCGGACACGTTCGCGCGCTTTGAGGCGACCAGGCCGTTGTCAGATATCATACCTGAATCCGAAGGCCTCAAGAAACTCACCGTCGCCGCCGAAAGCATCTGGCCGGATGTCTGGATCGAGCGAGCGCCTGCGGGTGCGATCGTCTTCCCTCAGATCGAGTCGCGCATGAATCATGCCGTTGAACCTATCAGCCCACTCGAAGCCTTGCGCCGCCTTCTTCCCCATGCTGTTGAGCAATGGGATCGCGAGATGATCCCGGAGCATCTGCGTGTGCTGCGACTGTTGGTCGAATCTGCGCCAGCTTACGTGCTCCGCCTAGGGCCAGAGGTGAATGTCATTCCCGCGCTCCTGGTTGACGTGCTTTCTGGCTAGTACATTATCACGCCACACCCACACTGTCACGACCACGTCCACCTTCTGGGCGCCGCCAACGGCCAGCGTCACCCGCGCTGCCGAGCGCAGAAGAGCAACGTTGGCTGCAACCCGGAGTTAGGAGGCGGCATGGTCAACTAATTCCGACTCGTGGATTTCCATGTAGGCCAGCGAACCGGCGACGCGTCTTGAATAAGAACGAATATCAATGCCTCGCGTGAATTGCGGCCCGTCAATGACCAATGTGTGATATTCGCCTTCTTCACCGCACAGGTCTATGCCGGTCCGCTCACGAATGATGCGCAGCTCGGCAATCGCCGAGTCATTCAACTCCCGGCCAATCCAATTCGCAGTAAGCCAGCGTGTTTTAACGCAGGAAAAACGCGCCTTGAATCCTCGTTCCAGCAATTGTCGAAGCAAAATGTTTCGGTCGCGTCCCCACAAAGGCGTATGCACGCTCATCCCAACGGGACGGCTCCGCTCCCGAATCCAATTCGGATTTCCGTTCACTTCCGCGATGTCTCCTGTGACAACGCAGTTAATGCCCATTTCATCTCGTAGCCTCCGCAAGCTGGTCTCGTAACTCTTCTCAAACGGTGCGCTGATGGGCAAAACATAGTGCGGCAGCGCCAATGCCTGAGCCTGCATTTTGATGAAGCTCAGCGGATGCGCCAAAAAATCCGGCTCCGGTGGCGCGAACGTGACGAGACAACGAACATAGTAACCGTTCTGGACAGCGTCATACAAAGCCATCGAAGAATCTTTGCCGCCCGTCCAGAGCATCGCTGTGTTTTGCATGGGATCAACCATTGTGATGCCGCACTAACGGCCTCGAGCTGAGCGGCGCTCCTGACACCACACTTTAACTCAGGCGATCTCCACGCCCAGGATACCTCAGAAAATCGTCCGCTCCAGCGAGTTGTTGGGCGCCCTTACCCATTTGTCGGCGACAAAATTGGAGACGTCCTCACGCCTGGGGTGCTGGCGTCTAATCCGCAGCTCCAACCAGCTCGGCTGCTTCGGCCGTCGGGCCTTTGTGGGTGACTGGATTGAATTTCACCAGCCGCCTCACGAGCCAGGCCAGCACGCCTCTGAGCGGCGACTTGATAATCGCCTGCTTGAGTGCGCCTTCCCAATAGTGCTTGAAGTAGCGATGCCGCCAACGCCAGCGCAGGAGGCCGTAGTACGCCGAGAGAATCCAGTGCCCCTTCGAGCGACCGACGAACAGGATGTCGTTGATGTCGCTCATGACCCGCGCCTCGGCGTCGTCCATCCACGGCGTGTTGGCACGGTTGAGATCCATGTCGCACCAGCCCTCCTGGTGGGCGGGAGGCACGTAACCCTGTTCGAGCGCCTGCGGCCACAGCGGCGTGCCGGGGTAGGGCATGTACACGCACACCGAGCAGCGCGCCTTCTCGTTCATCTCACATAGTCGCTCGATGAGGTCGAACGTGATTTGGGTGTCTTCCGGCGTCTCGCCTGGCAGGCCGACGATGAACGACAGGTTCGCCTCGACGCCCGGCGCGTGCTCGGTCAGGTTGCGCATGCCCCACTCGATCTGCCACGCCTTTTGATCTTTGTGCATGTTGTCGAGCACGGCCTGCGATCCCGACTCGGCGCCAATGTTCACCCACTGGCAGCCGGTGTCGCGCATCCATTTGACGAACTCCGGTGAGAGCAACTGCACGCGCACCTGGCCGCTCCACGGCATGCCCACCTTCTCGACGAGCCGCTGCATGGGCTTGATGCGACCGAAGAGGTAATCGTCGGCATAGTCTACCGCCTCGATGCGGTAGTTGTCCTTCAGCCATTGAATCTGGTCGAGGATGAACGCGTCGGAGTGCTGCCGCCATGTGCGCTTCATCACGACTTCGTTGTAACAGAAGCCACAGCGGAACGGGCAGCCGCGCGAGATGTAGACCGGGATCGCCCGGCTGTACGGCCCACTGGGAATGAGATACCGCTCGACGTCGATCAATTCCCACAGGGGCCGGAAGCGGTCGAGATCGTCGATGAAGGGCCGCTCGTGATGAAACATCGGCGTGCCGCCGGCGTCCTTGTAGGCCAGCCCCGCCACGCCCTGCCAGAGCGGTGGCGTGTCGCCCGCCAGCATCTGTGCGAATTCCTGGACGGTCTCCTCGCCCTCGTTGACGACGACGAAATCGACGTAGTCTTCCTTCAGCACGTCGAGCGGCATGATTGTGGCGTG
>DASSFZ010000229.1:0-3337 GCA_035693785.1 Anaerolineae bacterium
CCATGTCCGACCTCGATCGTCGCTGCGTTCCCAGTTCCAGTCCAGGCGGTTCGACGCGATGTTGTGCCAGACCATGCGCTGCAGGAAGGTCACGCCGTCGAGCGTCGCCTCGCGCTGCAAAATCATCGAGCCGCTATCGTACTCGCCGATGAAATCCAGATAATTGCCCTGGTTATCGACCCACGTCTGCTGCCACTTGCCCAGCCGCCGGTTGAAGGTGGAAACGCTCAGGCCGCGGAAAGGCATCGCCGGCGCCGCGTCGAAATTCTCCAGAATCACGTAGCCGTCCAGAATCGACTCGACGCGATTGACGCCGCGCCCGTTCTCGCCCCATGTCACCTTCCAGTCGCCGAGCCAGAAGTCGAACTGGCGCGCTTCCGGCGGCGGGTCGGGATCCGACTTGTCGCCCATCGCGTGCCTTGCGGTTGCGGATCGGCCGGGGCCGGAGGCCGACCCCGGCGCGAGTCCGCTCTTGACCTTCGCCTGCCTATTCTTTCGACAGTGCGTAGTAGTAAAAGTTGTTGGTAAGGCTGTTGACGAGCGGGTTCTCGTTCAGGCTGCCCGCCCAGCCTTTCAGGTACAGCGGCTCGTAACGCGTGATGTACACGTAGGCCAGGATGATTTCCGGCGCATCCTCGTGCACCAGTTGGTTAAGCTCGCTGTAAATCTCGGCGCGCCTGGCCTGATCGACTTCGAGCACGCCCTCCTCGATCAGACCGCGATACTTGTCCTTCAGCTCGTCGGGCAGGTTCTGGCGCACCGCGTACGTGCCGGTCAGGTGCGGCTGGTACCAGTTGTGCGGATCGTGGATGTCCTCGCCCCAGCCGGACACGAAGATCGGAAGCTGGTTGGCGCGCTGCGTGCGCAGGAAGGTCGGCCATGGCATCACCACTGGCGCGACGAAGAAGTTCGGGTTCACCTGCTGCAGGCCGGCGGCGATGATCTCGGCGATGGACTGGCGCTGCGTGTTGCCGGCGTTGTATCCGATCTGGAAGTAGAAGCCCACATCCCACAACGATCGGCCATCTTCGGCTGTCCAGGTGGACGCCTTGAATTCTTCCTCGCACTTCGCCAGATCGTAGGTGTAGTGCGGCGAGCCGTCATAGCCCGGCTGGCCGGGCATCGTCAGCGCCAGCGACTGCGCGCCGTCGTCCAGCAGCACGTCGCGGATGTAGGTCTCCCAGTCGAAGCAGTAATTGAAGGCCTTGCGGACGTGCGGATCGCTGAAGAAGTCCGGCGGAATGCCGGTGCCGTCCAGTTGGCCGCTGCCGATCAGCGTGCTGCCCTCCGCGATCTGGAACGTGAAGAAGGCATTCGTGCGGTTGGTGGGCACCAGGCCGCGATAGGCGCGCAGAATGCCGTCCGGGTTGACGGTGGTGCACTCGCCGGTGTTGATGTCGCACTCGTCGCGGACGAGCGTGTCCATTTGCACCTCGTCGGCCTTCGAGCCGATCGAGATGGAGTCGGCGTCGCCGGCCTGCAGCGCGGCGAAGCGCGTGCCGAACTCGGTCACGTTCTTGATCACGATGCGCTTGAGCGCGGCCTCCCCCTTGCGATAGTTCGGGTTAGCCACCAGCACCAGCTCGTCGCTGGGGGTCCAGTGATCGAGCATGTACGGGCCGGTGCCGTTGGTCTTGTCGCGGATGATGCCCGACTCGGACGGGATGCCGTAGAAGTTCTGCCAGGTCTTGCAGTCGCCGTCCCAGTCGCCCTGCTCAACGGCCCAGTCCTTGTCGATCATCGAGGCCCACGCGCCGCCGGCCAGCGTCGCCAGGAACGGCCCCCACGGATGAACCAGATTCATCGTCACTGTGCGCGAGGCGTCGTCGAAGGACACCGTCGCCTTGACGGCTTCGCAGGCGGCTTCCAACTGGGCCGGATCGGCGGCCTTGAGCGCATCGGGGTCGCCCACCAGGCTGCCCTCCGGGTCGACCAACTGCGTCGCATCATCGATGCCGAGGAACGCTTCCGTCAGCAGGAAGCCCGGCGCGTTCGGATCGCTTTGCAGCATCGAGCGCCACAGCGAGTAAGTCACGTCTTCCGCAGTCAGAGCGTTGCCGTTGTGGAAGGTGACACCGTCGATGATCGTCCAGACGTACTGCACGCCGCCGCTCTCGGTCGGAACGGCCTCGGGGATCGACTCGGCCAGCACCGGCACGAAGTCGACGGGTGACGGCCCATCAAACGTGATCAGCCCTTCGTAGATGTTCTGCAGCACGTTGGCGCCCGCGCTCTCGTAGTCGAAGTGCGGGTCGAGCGTCTCCGGCTCGCCGAAAGTCAACTGGACGAAGGTCTCCTTGTCCTTCGGCTCGGGCGCGGCCGGCGCGGCAGTCGGCTCCGCCGGCTTCGTCGGCTCCACTTGCGGTGGTTCCGCCGCTCCCGGCGCCTGGGTAGCGGGTGGGGCGGTTGGGGTCGATGCGGGCGCACATGCAGACGCGAGTACGGCCAGGATCAGGATCCCGGTCATTGCGAATTTGCGATTCATTTTCTTCTCCTCCAGAGTGGAAACTGAAATAGACTTACCAGCCCTCCATGCAGTGCCTCGTATGACGCTGAGTGAGTATGATAACGTTCACCTCCTTCCGGTGCGCGAAAACACATTCCTTACGCCGCAAAATGGCAGGCCGCCCAGTGCCCCGGCGCGATCTCGCGCAGCTCGGGATCTTCGTGATAGCAGCGCTCCTGTCGGATCGGGCAGCGTGTGTTGAAGTGGCAGCCTTTGGGAGGACTGGCCGCACTCGGCACGTCGCCCTCCAGGACGATGCGCTGGCGTCTCGCCTCGACTTTCGGATCGGGGATGGGGATGGCCGACAGCAGCGCCTGCGTATAGGGATGCTTCGGATCGGCATAGACGTCCCCCCAATCGGCGATCTCCACGAGGCGTCCCAAATACATCACCGCCACCCGGTCGCTGATGTGCCGCACCATCGACAGGTCGTGCGCGATGAACAGGTAGGTCAGCCCCAAGCGCGCCTGCAGGTCTTTCAGCAGATTGACGATCTGCGCCTGAATGGACACGTCCAGCGCGGCGATCGGCTCGTCGCACACGACGAAGAGGGGATTCAGCGCCAGCGCGCGCGCGATGCCGATGCGCTGGCGCTGGCCGCCGGAAAATTCGTGGGGAAACCGCGCGGCGAACGACGGATCCAGGCCGACCAGGCTGAGCAGCTCGCGGACGCGCTCGCGCCTCGCCCCGCTGGCGGCGGCGCCGTGCGCCTGCAGCGGCTCATTCAATATCTCGCCCACCGTCATGCGCGGGTTGAGCGACGCATACGGATCCTGGAAAATGATCTGCATGTGGCGGCGCATGCGGCGCAGCTCTTCGCCGCGCAGCTTC
>DASSFZ010000230.1:0-3040 GCA_035693785.1 Anaerolineae bacterium
GGCGCAAAGCACGCATTCCTTTACGATGTGCTCTGATCGCGGTACAATTCGCCGCGCTTGAGGATCACGTGAATCGACTTCGATGGGCGATTGTGATCATCGCCGTGGCGCTGCTAGGCGGCGCGTGGACCTGGCTATCGCGCGCACCGGAGGGGCTGAGCGACGTCGCCAGCCCGGTCGCGGGCCGCCCTGCGCCCGATTTCACGCTGCAGACAGTAGATGGAGAGACCGTCACGCTCAGTGATTTGCGCGGCCAGGTCGTCGTGCTCAACTTCTGGGCGACGTGGTGCCCACCGTGCCGCGCCGAGATGCCCGCGCTTCAGGAGGTATACGACGCGCGCCGCGCCGAGGGCTTGATCGTCTTGGCCATCGATCAGAACGAGCCTGCCGATCTGGTCGCATCCTTTCGCGACGAATTGAACCTCACTTTTCCGCTGCTGCTGGACCCCGGCTACTTCGTGAGCGACCGATACCGCATTGGCGCGCTGCCCACGACCTATTTCGTCGATCGTCGTGGCGTGATTCGAGATGTGGTGCTCGGCGGGCCGATGCACCGCGCGTTGATCGAGAGCAAGGTCGCGCCGCTGCTGGAGTCGCGCTGATGTTGCCGACGCTGACGATTGGGCCGCTGACGCTGCCCGTCGCGCCGCTGCTGACGATCGCGAGTTTCTGGGTTGGGTTGTGGGCCGCGGCTCGCGCGGGCAAGCGCCTCGGCATCGACGAAAACGTGATCTTCAATGCCGGATTCTACGGGGCCGTCGCCGGGTTGTTCGGCGCGCGCGTGTGGTACGTGATTGAGTATTGGTCGTTTTATCGAGACCGTCCGGGCGACATCTTCGCGCTCAACTTCAACACGCTGGCGTCTCTCGAAGGCATCCTCACCGGGCTTGTTGTGGCCGCCATTTACCTGCAGCGCAAGCGCGTGCCGGGCGCGTCGCTGCTCGATGCGCTGGCGCCCGGGCTGGCCGCATTCGCGGCAGGATTAAGCCTTGCTGACCTGGCCGCCGGCGCGGCGTACGGTGAACCGGCTGACTTGCCGTGGGCGATCGAGCTCTGGGACGCGCGCCGGCATCCGACTCAGATTTACGACCTTGTGTTGAGCCTCGGAATCTGGCTGGTGGCCTGGCGCATGGTCGGAGTGGGTGGGCCACCTGGCCGGGCATTCGCCGCGTTCCTCGCGTTGCTGTCGGCGTCGCGCTTGCTCAGCGAAGGCTTTCGAGGCGACAGCGCCGTGCTCGACGGCGGATGGCGCCTGATGCAGTTGCTTTGGCTGGCCGTGCTGCTCGCCTCGCTCGTCGCGCTGGCCTGGCTCGATACGCGACCCCGGAATCTGCCAGAACCAGAGGAAGCAGAGGGAATGAATGACTAGGACTGCCGTGATCGAACGCGCGCCGCACCGCAGCGAACGGTTTGTGTACTGGCTGGCGCGCCATTGGCTTGCGGTATTCATGATCGCCTGGAGTGTGTTCGTGATTCTGCCGTGGCTCGCCCCGGCGCTCATGAAGCTCGGCGCGACCGGGCCGGCGGATGCGATCTACTTCGTCTACCAGTTCTTCTGCCATCAGTTGCCGGAGCGGTCGTTTTTCCTGTTTGGCCCGCAGCCCATGTATTCGGTCGAGGAGATCGGCGCTGTCTGGCCGGCGAGCGATCCAAACGTGCTGCGCCAGTTCACCGGCAACGCAGACTTCGGGTGGAAAGTGGCCTACTCGGACCGGATGGTGGCGATGTATACCGCGTTCTGGATCGGGGCGTTCGCGTACCAGTTCGTGCGGCGCAGAATGCGCCCGCTGCCGCTATGGGCGTACTTCTTACTGATCCTGCCGATGGCGATCGATGGGATGACGCACTTCATCAGCGATCTGGAAGGCATCGATCAGGGCTTCCGCCAGACGAACGTGTGGCTGGTTCAGCTCACGGGCGGTGCTTTCCCCGAATCGTTCTACGCCGGCAACGCGCTTGGCTCGTTCAACTCATGGATGCGCCTGGTCACCGGCGCGCTGTTCGGCATCGCCTCCGTGTGGCTGGCGTTCCCCTATCTGGAAGGGGCGTTCTTCGAGGTACGGGAAGAATTGGAGACGAAGTTCGCAGAGCTGAGACGTGGTGCGTGAAGCGTGGTGCGTGAGACGTGGAGCGTGAAACGTGGTGCGTGAGGCGTGAAGCGTGAAACGTGACGAGTGTGGGGTAGTGTCGCACCTTGCAGGTGAACCGCCATCCGCCATTGACTATCAGCTATCAGCCATACGCTATCAGCGATAAGCGAGAGATGGAAGACATTACGGTGATCGAGCTGGCGCAGCGGCTCAAGAACGGCGACGCGCCTGCCGTCATCGACGTGCGCGAGCCGATCGAGTATGCCTATGCGCGCATTGAGGGCGCGCATCTCAAGCCGCTCGACGAGATCATGCAGTGGTCGCAGGAGCTTGATCCGGATCGGGAGTACGTGATGGTGTGCCACGTGGGTGAGCGCAGCGCCTTCGCCGCGCTTATCCTGCGCCGCATGGGCTTCGAGAGAGTGCGGAACCTGATCGGCGGAATCGATGCCTGGTCGGTGCACGTCGATCCGGGCGTGCCGAGGTACTGAGCATTTGGGTCACGTCAATGCGGTTGTCCCCATCGGCGATGGGTCGTACCCGGGTAGATCGGCGACGGCTTGCTGGAAGGATTTATCGTGCAGCAGGTCGAGCAGCGGCTTGAGCAGGTCACTTTCGTAGTGCGTCTGCGGCACGACCAAGTCGTACCTTTCCCACTCGACCGACACAAAATCCAGGTCGAGCGCGCGGGCGGCGGCGCGCACGCCTAATCCGCAGTCGGCCACGCCTGACTGCACGGCGGCGGCCACAGCCAGGTGTGTATACTCCTCGCGCTCGTAACCCCGTACCTGCTCCGGCGCAATACCCAACTGGCCCAGTCGATAATCGAGCAGCACGCGTGTGCCCGCGCCGCGCTGCCGGTTCACCAAACGCACGTCGGGCCGCGCCAGGTGCGCCAGCGATTCGATTCGTTTCGGGTTACCCTTCGTCACGATCAGACCCTGCTCACG
>DASSFZ010000231.1:0-3115 GCA_035693785.1 Anaerolineae bacterium
TGAAGAGTGTTTTCGCAAGATCGTCGTACGACAAGGGCAGAAGCGGATAGCCTGCGCTCAGGTAGAGCCACGCCGACCGTCCTACCACAAGAGCAAGAACGATAATCAACCCATGAATCGGACGAAGTGCCGATTTATATCGATAGATTAGTAGAGTGAACCTTTGCGAGATTTTCAAACCGACGCGCCTCTCTATCGCCGTGCGAGCACCAAATGAGACGGGAATACCCACAGCGCCAGGTCACGCAGAATGGGCATCCGCTCCAATCGGCTCAACCACCTATCGATCCAGGCCGGACTTCCGTAGGCGCAGGCGTAAGGGAACACAATCTTGTATCGCCGCCCAAAATGCCGGTGCAGATCGCGCCGCAGTTCAGCGTAAGATAGCAGACGCGTCGCATCGTAACCCACACCCCTGCGCCACCGAACGTAGCGTTTAGCCCAGCGACGTGGTAGCAACCCCACCCAGCGAATCTTCACGTGCGGCTCCGGCAAAAACAAGTCGTAGCGGTTGCGCGAGTCTGCGCCAAAACCACCGGCCGGCCGCAACACGCGATAAGCCTCGCGCAATACTGCGCTCAAGTCAAAAACGTGCTCTAACACATTTAACGCATTCACGTAATCGAAACTGCCGTCGGGGAACGGGATGCGTTGGCCGTAGGCTTGGATTAACTGAATGTTGGTAATACCCTCAGTTTCTAATGCCTTACGCGCCAGCATCAAATCGGGTAGACTTGGATCGATGCCCACGACTTGATCGTATCGCTCGGCAAGTGCCAGTAAACTCGCTCCCGACCCGCACCCGATGTCCAGGGCCGCCGCCCTCGAAGTGGGTCCGAAAAATTGCGCCAGACGGGTCTGAAACATTCCGACCATTCCACGTCCACGTTCATTCTGCGTCAGCAGATAGTCCACTTCGTGGCCGATCAGATCACCGAACGTCGGCGCACCCCGCAGCCGGATATCGATCAACTCGGCGTAGGTTGCCTGTTGATAACAAGCCACCAGCTGCTCGACAATCGCCACATCCCATTCGGGCGTGACCGCGCCCGGACCGCGTAGATCAGGGATGCCCAAAGTCTGAGAGTATTCGAGCCGGCAGCCGGTACAGACGGCGCGCTGAACATGCGATCGATCGAGTGTTTGACTGCAAGCGGGACAGATCAAGGAGAGGGTCACTTTTCCATCAATCCGTCGCGCAGCCCACGCCAGTATGCGCTCAACGACTGCCAGTTCCCGCGTACACCCAACCGCACAGTCCAACGCAGCGCGCTCATCAAGCGATATGGAATAACGACGAATAACCGCCAGCCGCGCGCGTATTTCCGAAAATACAGAGCGCTGCTAAACGCCATATGATACCGCTCGGCCGGGCTATTGGCACCTCCACTGCTCAGCGACACTTTGTGCCATAAGCGCGCCTTTGGCACGAGCCACAAGCGGTATCCCGCTCGCTGCGCGCGCAAACAGAAATCAAGGTCTTCATAGTACATGAAGAAGCGCTCATCGAACAGCCCGACTTTTTCAAAGACCTCACGGTGGATCAGCAACGCGCATCCGCTTAGAAAGCTACGCTCGACCGGACGGCCAGGCAACGGTCGATGTCGTCCATGGTTGCCGGTTGCCTCGAGCAAAATCGAGCTGAAACCGCCGCCCACCGAGCAGATACGATCAGGCTGAGCGGCGTAGAAAATCGCGGGCGCTATCAAACCCGCGCCTGATGCAGCCTGCCCAAGAAGTTGATCGAGCATCACAGGATCAGCAACTGTGTCATTGTTGAGCAGAAGGATGTAATCTGCGCCGCATCTCAGCGCATGACGGATACCCAGATTCACGCCGGCCGCAAAGCCCAGATTGCGTCCCGCTTCGATCAATTCGACATCAGAAAATGCACTGTGGATGCGTGCGACCGAGTTGTCTGACGACCCATTGTCGATCACGATCGGTCTGAGGCTGAATGCGCCTGTCTGACGGTACAGCGAGTCCAGGCAATGTAGGGTATCGTCAGGCCGGTTCCAATTCAGAATGACGGCACAGACGAACGGAGCAGCCTGTACTTCAGCGCGCGGCTGTCTGATGTCAATCATGCCAGTTGAATTGGCTTCAGCGCCGCCGTAGTCACCGCTTCCCATGTAAATCGCTTCTGGTTCTGCCGAATGTTATGCCTGAACTCAGCCGCCCGGCCCTCGCGAAAAAATCGTACGATCACCCGGCTCAGACCATTCACATCGCCTGCCTCTACCAGGAATCCTGTCTGGCCATCATCGACAGCCTGCGCCATGCTGCCTGTCTTCGTAGCGACCACCGGGACACCGAAGCCAAACGCTAGCTGCAATGCAGCGCTGCCAGTCGCCTCCCGATAGGGCAGCACCACCAGGTCGGCTGCGGCAAAAAACATCGCCATCTCGTCGTTAGACACGTAACGATCAAAGAACCGCACACGCGAATCTAATCCCAGCGTCTTGACTCGATCGTGGTAGGACTCTGCCTCCCCCCAGATTTCACCCACCACGAGCAGCGTCACATCCAATTCGGCCAGCACAGCCGGCAAAGCATCCAACAGGTCCATCAGGCCTTTGTATGGCCGCACGAACCCGAAGAACAGCAGCACCCGGCCGTCGACGCCCACCCCAGCACGGGCACGCTCTCTAGACCACACAGTCGATCGAACATCGGCGTAACTGGGGAAGGGCGCTACTTCAACCGCGCAGTCTGGCAACAATGCCTGTGCTTGAGTTCGATCAACGATGCTATGCACGATCAATCGATCGGCCCGGCTCAATGCCATCCGGACCAGGGTTGTATCCAGGCGGCTGCGTTCGTGCGGCAGCACGTTGTGGCACACCATTGTGACCCGGATTCCCAATCGGCGAGCACGGCTGGCTAGCCACGCCGTCATCGGCGCCATGAATGGCACCCACCATTGGATGACCACCGTATCTGGCCGCCACGCCGCCCAGTCGCGCTGCACCCGCCGCCAACTAAACGGCCACCATGGGATCAACCAACGCCGCGCCTCGACATCGACCGGCGGAGAGGGACTTGGATCAAGCTGACTGCGTCCGGGAAATAACCAGGACGGGTACAGCCGATGAAAACCGTACACACGTGTTTC
>DASSFZ010000232.1:0-9588 GCA_035693785.1 Anaerolineae bacterium
GTGGACGATCAGCGGACTCGTGGTCGAGGTGAACGCGGCGACCGAATTCGTCAACAATCCTGCCGTGGGAAGCCGGGTCGAGGTGCGCGCGCTCAGCTATCCGGACGGGCGGCTCGTCGCATTGCGCATCGAGCGCATCGACGGCGGTGGCGGCGACAACGGCAACACCAACGGCAACGAGAACGACAACCAAAACGAGAACGAGAATTCGAACGATAACGACAACTCGAACGATAATGGAAACGGCAACGATAATGACAATAATTCGAACGACAACGGGAACGGCAACTCGAACGACAATGACGGCAATTCAAACGATAATGACGGCAATTCCAACGACAACTGAATATCGCAACCCAAACAGGGGAGGTGAGCGCCGGTTGCGCTCATCTCCCTGCTGCGTGAATTTACTATCGCTTATGCGGCCGTCTCCGAATCGAGGCTCTGAATCGCCTGGCACACCACATCGGCGCTGTGGTGCAGAAGATCCTGCTCCTCTGTGTTCAGCGGCAGCGGGAGGGAGGCCATGACGCCAGCGCCGCCGACCAGGTGCGGCAGCGACACCGTCACGTCGCATACGCCGACGACGTCGCCGACGGGCGTGCACACGGTGAGGATCGCGCGCTGGTCGCTCAAGATCACGTTGACGATGCACGCCAGCGCGCTGCCGATACCGTAGTAGGTCGCGCCCTTGCCGGCGATGATGCTGTAGGCCGCGCGCCGCACGCGGCGATCGATGTCCAGTCGCACTGGCGCATCCAGCGCGATGTTCCGTTGGCGGCAGAACTCATCCAGCGGGACGCCGCCGACGGTGACGAGCGACCAGGTGAGCACTTCCGAATCGCCGTGCTCGCCGACGACGTAAGCGTGAACGTGCTGCGCGTCGATACCCAGGTGCCGCCCCAGCAGCGCGCGAAAACGCGCCGTGTCGAGCGTGGTGCCGGAGCCGATGACGCGGCTGCTCGGCACGCCGCGTTCGGCGGCGAAGCGCGCGGCCAGGTGCGTCATCACGTCCACCGGGTTCGTCGTCACCACCAGCACCGCATCCGGCGCGTGTCCCAGCACGGCGGGCACCACCTGGCGAAGAATGGCGGCATTGCGCGACAGCAGTTGCAGGCGCGTCTCTCCAGGGCGTTGGCTCACGCCCGCCGTGATGATCACCACCCGGCTATCCGCCAGGTCCGCGTAGTCACCTGCGATTACGTCCAGTGGGTGCGCGAACGGCACCGCGTGCAGGATGTCGTCCGCCTCGGCTTGCGCGCGTTCCGCATTCCTATCGACCAGCACGATCTCGCGACCGATGCCGCGCATGACCAGCGCGTAGGCCGCCGTCGCGCCGACCAGGCCGCTGCCCACAATCCCGACTTTCATCATCCCTCCTCGCCCGATGCGCTACGGACCACATCATTTGTACCATGCCACCAGCCCCATGATGAAGTTCCACAGTCGCCAACACACATTGTACACCGGTGTCAGCCAAGTGCTGTCCGGCAGGATCGGCGGGAAGGTGCTCACGCCCGGCTGGTCGAATCGATTGTCCCACGCTTCAGGTCATTCGGGAAAAACCTGGAAGGCGACGTTCAGCGCCCGGTGACGCCGGGGGCTGAGCTCGCGATACGGTTCGGGCGGCTGCGGACCGAGCACCCAGGCCACGAAAGAGTCTGCAAAATCCTCCTGCCTGCTCGCCTGCGAATACGGCGCATCTTGCTCCGCATCGTCGTATATCGCCTCGTAATCCTCGGCGGGGAGTCGCGCCAAGCGCGCCTTGCCGAAGCGGGGTGTCCAGCCCAGCCCCAGCAGCCCTGTCGTAGACCACCAGCCTGCAGGCGTGCCACGCTCTTTCGGCAGGAACCAATCGACGACATGGCCGTTCTCGTGCAGGAACTCGTGGAGGGTGAGGCTGGACGTGTTGAAGTGACTCCGGCCGTTCCAGGGTCGCGCACAGTTCGCCCGACGCCCGCTGGGGCACTTCGAGGTATCGTCGTCGTAGACGAGCGAGGCATTGGCCTTCAGCCCCAGCAGCGGTTTTAGCTTGTCCCAGTCGCCGTCGAATTGGCGCAGGATAGTGTCCAGGCCGGTCATGGCCAGACCGACCGTGTGGGCGTCCCAGGTCGCACCCTCGAAACGAATGCCGCGCTCGAGCCAGAGCCTGCCCTGAGCCCGCCGAAGGGTCGCCAGTTTTGCGAGCTGGCCGGCGGGCAGAGTCTCTAGCCCGGCCGGAATGTCGTTGACTTGGGCGGCGATGAGGCTGTCGTCGCGTGGCAGAGAGCGCTCTGCCTGACGATTGTCTTCGCGGGCCGCTGACGGAAGCGCGCTCAACAACACTGCTACCAGGGCTATCAACCCAGCCCAGCGGATTCTTCGCCGCTTGTTTGGGATCAGGTTACGCATCGTCGCGTGGCTCATTTCGTTCTCCTCTGATGTTATTGCCAGGATAGACCACGACCGCACCGCCAACGATCCACGCAGCGTTCCAAAGAGCGATCCAGCAAAATCAATTTGGCTGTTAGTCAATTTGGGGTAAAATGGTCTATGTTCTGGCGTCCTGTTGGCAGTTGAAGACCTGGATTCATGTCACCTCTCCGCTGTTTCCTGCTGGGCGCTCCCCGTGTGGAACGCGACGGCGAGCCGATTTCTATTCCCCGCCGCAAGGCGATCGCGCTGCTGGCTTACCTGGCCGTGACGCGCCGGCCCCACAGCCGCGATGCCCTGGCGACGCTGCTGTGGCCGGAACACGACCAATCCGGCGCGCGCGCCAATCTGCGCCGCGATCTGTCGAGCCTCAAACAGGCATTAGATGACGAGGTCCTGGTTGTAGAGCCGATGCAGGTTGGCCTGGATCCTCAAGCCGATCTGTGGCTGGACGTGGACGACTTCCGAGCCAGGGTGGCAGCCGCCAGATCGCACGACCACGCTCCCGGACTACACTGCGCCGGCTGTCTGGCCGCTTTAACGGAAGCCGCTGCCTTATATGGTGGCGACTTCATGGAGGGCTTCAGCCTGCCGGACAGCCCAGGCTTCGACGAGTGGCAGTTCTTCCAGGCCGAGAGCCTGCGGCAGACACTGGCCAGTGCGCTGCAGCAGCTCGTCGAGTGGCACGCCGGCAAAGGGGAGTACGAGCAGGGCATCGAATTTGCCCGCCGCTGGCTGGCGCTCGATCCCCTGCATGAGCCGGCCCACCGGCAGCTTATGCGGCTCTACGCCTGGTCAGGGCAGCAGGCGGCTGCCTTACGCCAATACCAGGAATGTGCCCACCTGCTCGACGAGGAAATAGGCGCTCCCCCGGACGAAGAGACCACTGCTCTGTATGAAGCCATTCGGACCAGGCAGCTGGCACCTCCGGACACGATGGGCGAAGGGCGGCCTTTTGAAAGCATGGCCGATCGCGCGGCTGCGCACGAAGTCCCGGTCACACGCGCCGCGCCCTCAGTCGCCCGGGCGATGGGCCAGGAGATTCGCCCATCGACTGAGCAGGCGCCTGTCCGCCACAACCTTCCGGCCCAACCGACGCCTTTCGTCGGCCGCGAAAAGGAACTGGCCGATCTCCGCCGGTTGCTCGTAAATGATCCCGCCTGTCGCCTGGTGACGCTCGTCGGCCCTGGCGGTATCGGCAAGACGCGCCTGGCCGTTGCAGCGGCTGAGGAGCAGTTGAGCCGCCTCCGTTCCGCGCCAGAAATAGGGTTGCTATTCCCTGATGGCGTATACTTCGCATCGCTGGCGCCCCTCAGCACGGGCGAACAGATGGTTCCGGTCATTGCCAACACCCTCGGCTTCTCGTTCTATTCCGCGAAGCCGCCGCGAGAACAACTCCTCGACTACGTGCGCCCGAAGCGAATGCTGCTTGTGTTAGATAATCTCGAGCACTTGCTGGACGGTGAGGGCGTGCGCCTGGTAACTGACATTCTAGCCATGGCGCCGCACTTGAAGTTACTGGTGACATCGCGTGTACGGCTGAACGTTCAGGGCGAGCAGGTGTATCCGGTGGCCGGGATGAGCGTGCCGGAAGCAGAGATAACTATCGGTGGGCCGGAGCGTGACGAGCAGGGTTTAGTCGTTGGGGCCGAGACATACAGCGCCGTCCAGCTCTTTCAGCAAAGCGCGTGGCGAGTGCGGCCCGACTTTCGGCTCACAGCCGACAACTTGCCGGCCGTGATCCGCATTTGCCAGTTGGTGCAGGGCATGCCGTTGGGGATTGTGCTGGCCGTGCCCTGGCTGGTCGTGCTGCCGGCGGACGAGATTGCCGCCGAGATCCAACGCGGCCTGGACTTCCTCAGGACCGACATGCACGACTTGCCAGAGCGCCAGCGCAGCCTGCGCTCCATCTTCGACGCTTCCTGGAAGCTTCTCACGGATCAGGAGCGCGCGGCGCTCCTGGGCCTGGCCGTTTTTCAGGGAGGCTCGACGCGCGAAGCGGCGCAGGACGTGGCGGGCGCTAGCCTGGAGACGTTGCTGGCGCTGGTGAACAAATCCTGGCTGCAGCCCGAGGCCGGCGGCCGCTACCAGCTCCATGAGCTTCTGCGCCAGTACGCGGCCGAAAAGCTGCAGTCTGACCCGGTTTACTGGCAGCAATGCCGCCAGCGGCATAGCGCCTATTTCGCTGAACGCCTGCGCCAACTGGACAGGCAGATGAGAGGCACGCAGCCGGAGGTAGCTTTCGCCGCCGTGACGGCTGACTTCGCGAATATCCGGGCAGCCTGGAGCTGGCTGGTCGAACAGGGGTGGTTCGATACCGTGGTCGAGCAGATGCTACCGGCGCTATACCGGTATGGCGAGGGGCGCTTGCAAGCGCTCGCGCTCCAGCCCCTGTTGGCAACTGCCCAACAGGCTGTGGCCAACGCTGACCCCACGACGGCGGACCGGCGTTACCGGGCCATCCTGCTGACGGCACAGGCCGCGTTCCTCAAAACCGGCACTCCGGTGCGGTCCTTAATACTTGAGGTGGCCACTCCCGCCTACGAGGACGCTATCCAGCAGGCGTGGTCGATTGCGGGCGCGTCAGATAGCCTGCTGGCCATGGGTTTCTGGGGTGCCTTGTTGATCTTCATCTATGGCTGGATCTTCGACGAGGAGGAAGGCCTGCGCCACCTGCGCCAGTTGTTGCTCCCTCTTCGGCAGGCCGGCCAGCGTTGGGAACTGGCGTTTGCGCTGCAGAACCTGGGGCGCTTGATCTACACACGATTGCCGGATGAAGCGCCGGACCAACACCTCGCCGAAGCGCTTCAGCATTTGACGGAAGCGCTAGCGCTTTTCCAGGAGTTGAGGGACGAACTAGAGAGCGGTTGCACCTTGCGCTTGCTCGGCGTTGTTCGCATGATGCAGCGGCACTTTCCGGAAGCGAGAGACCATCTGCTGGCGGCTCAAGCGAAGTTGGAGGCCTGTGGCGACCAGGCGAACGCGGCGAGCATCAACTGGCTGCTGGCCGACATCCACCTGCGCCTGGGCGAGTATGAGACGGCCTTCGGCTATCTGCGGCGGATGAGACAGGCGTACGCGGACAGGAGCTTGCAGAGCGATGCCCTGTCGAGGGAGAGCTACGAGGCCCTGCGCTACAGCACGATTGACCATGCCAAAGAAACCCGAGAGCAGACGCTCGCCCTGGTGCGCGAGGCAGGGGATGACTTCAGCTTGGCCTGGAGCACGTGGGAAATGGGTGAGATCTACCGGGTGGCCGGAGACTACCTGACCGCGCGTCAATGGTATGAGCAAGCCAGGGTCTTGTTTGAAAAGGCGCAAGACAAGAGCGGCAACATTTTCTATCATCGAGGTTTGGGCGACATCGCCCACGCCCTGGGCGACTATGGCGAAGCCCAACGCCAGTTTCAGGCAAGTCTGAATGCAACGCAGCAGATCAAGCACGAGTGGGGAGCGGCCTATGCCCTCGCCGGACTGGGGCGCGCGTCGTTGGCGCTTGGAGAACACGAGTTGGCGCACCGGCATTTTCTTGAAGCGCTGCGAAAGGCCTACAAGATCGGCGATGGTGGCATCCTCATGTTCGTGATTACGGGCATCGCCGGCCTGTACGCAGCCTGTGGCCAAGAAGAGAGAGCCGTAGAACTATGCGCGCTGGTCGCCCATCAGCCGATGAGCTGGCGTGAGACAAAGGAGCAGGCGGCAGCCGTACTTGCGGCGGCTGCCGCAGCGCTCCCGCCGGAGCGCCTCAGCGCGGCGCAGGAAGGCAGCCACGGCAGCGACATCTGGAAAACAGCCGAGCGTGTCCGCCAGGAAATGTCCAGCTCAACCTTTTGGAGTGCGTCGCACGTGGCCGGTTTCACCTCTGAAACGACATGAGCCGCGCTGCTCGATCGCTGACCTGCGCCGCTTGGAAGACGAGGCTACTGTTGCCTTCACTCAGCGCGTGCAGCGTTAGCACGGCCAAAGCGCCACTGTCGTTCGCGCCGGGCGGCGGCGCTCCCTTCCCGTTCGAAATGCCGCGCAGCGTGATGTCGCTGTAATCGACGACGACCCCCTCGGCAGTCGATGTCGGTGCGCCTTGCCCGCCATGTTTTGGGTATATAATCTGCGGAAGGTCGAGGCAGTCATGCTCGCGAGGTTATCCATGCCATCCGAGACAGCGAAGTACGTATCGCCGCCCATCTATCGAACGCTGCGCGGCTACGCGATTGATCCCAGCCTCGCCCAGCAACTCGAGACCGCTCCGGTCAGCCAGATCCTATTCAAGCTCCCGTGGGAGGAACTGAAGCCAGGGCCGGTGGGCGAGTACCTGGAAGTGATTGACTACGACCCAGCCAGCAAGTGCTTCTACGAGCCGGTCAATCTCGACGAGCCGTACCTGCTCGCGCAGGATGGCTTGACCCCCTCGGAGGGCACGCCGCAGTTTCACCAGCAGATGGTCTATGCGGTGGTGCGGCTCACGATTCACAACTTCGAGCGCGCGCTCGGACGCAAGGCGCTGTGGTCGCCCGGTCCCAGCCCAGATCCCAAGAGGCCCTGGGATGACTCCAACTACGTCCAGCGGCTGCGCATCTATCCGCACGCGCTCCGCGAGCCGAACGCCTACTACAGCCCGGCGAAGAAGGCGCTGCTGTTCGGATACTTCCCCGCCTCGGCCGACCAGGCCGACGGCTCTGGCAACCACGTTCCGGGCGGCATGGTATTCACCTGCCTTTCGCACGACATCGTCGCGCACGAAACGACACACGCGCTGCTCGACGGCCTGCATCGCCGCCTCAACCGCGCCACGAATCCCGACATGCTTGCCTTGCACGAGGCCTTCGCTGACGTCGTCGCGCTGTTCCAGCATTTCACCTTTCCCGAGATTCTGCGCCACCAGATTGCACGCACGCGCGGCGACATCCGCGCGCAGGAGTCGTTGCTGGGTCAGCTCGCGGGGCAGTTCGGCCGCGCGACTGGAACGCGCAGTGCGCTGCGCGATGCGATTGGACATCTCGACACCAAAACGGGGCGATGGGAGCCGCACATGCCTGACCCGGCGGAATATGAGCGGACCTTCGAGCCGCACCAGCGTGGCGCCATCCTCGTCGCCGCGATCTTCGACGCCTTCCTTTCGATCTACAACAACCGTATCACCGACCTGCTGCGCCTGTACACGGGCGGTAGTGGGGTGGTGCCAGCCGGCGCGATTCACCCCGATCTGGTCCAGCGCTTGAGCGAAGAAGCCAACAAGGCGGCCAACCACGTGCTGGCGATGTGCGTGCGCGCGCTGGACTACTGCCCGCCGGTTGATCTGACCTTCGGCGAGTACCTGCGCGCCCTTGTCACTGCCGACGCCGATCTCGTGCGCGACGATGACCGCAAGTACCGCGTGGCCTTTGCCGAAGCCTTTCGTCGCCGCGGCATCTACCCGCGCGGTGTGCGGACGCTCTCCGTCGAGAATCTGCTGTGGCGCGCATCCGACAACGACGATCGCCAGCCGTCGGAGGAATTGATCAAAATACTCGGCGGGCTTCGTGAGTTCGGGCATCGGCAGCTTTACGCGTCAAGTCGTAAGCAGATTTTTGACCAAGCCAGGGACATGCGGCGAAGACTGCATGACCAGATCGAGGCACACTTCAAGAGCGGAAATACCGGCGTTCAGGACGGCCTGTTCCTCGGGCTCGACGTGGCCGGCCGCACTTTCGAGGTGCACTCGTTGCACTTCGCGAGCCGCGTCGGACCGGACGGTGACTTGCTGTTGCAGGCGATTGTGCAGATCACGCAGGACATGGACCTGCCTGTGGACACCGCAGACCAAGAGCAGGGGCGGATGCGCTTCCAAGGCGGCTGCACGGTCGTCGTGGACCTTGAGGGACCGAGGATCGCCTACTGCGTCCGCAAACCGATCTTAAGCTTGACACGCCGCGAGCGGCAGCGCGACTTTATCCAACGCGTTGCGCGCGCGACACTGCGCGCGACGTACCTCGACGAGCGCGACTTTCGTGAACGCCGCGAGCCGTTCGCGCTGCTTCATCGCGGCGGCGGCTGAGGCTGAGGCAAAGGCAAACGGTAACGCCCCGGAGGTTCTATGTCACCGAATGACTCGACCAAGGTACGTATCCGAATGTATCGGCAGGGTCTGGGCGACTGCCTCCTGCTGACGTTCTTCACCGGACCCGAACCCATCCACATGCTGATTGACTGCGGCACACTCGGTGCGACCACCACCGGCGTGACGATGTCGGAAGTGGTTGCCGATATCGCCGTGGCCACCGGGCGGCACCTCCACCTGCTGGTCGTCACGCACGAACACAAAGATCATGTTTCCGGCTTCGCGGGCCAGGGCAAGCTCTTCGAAGCCGACGGGGAGAATCCGCGGTTTACGGTGGACAGGGTGTGGGCCGCCTGGACGGAGGACCCAAACGACGATCTGGCGAAGCAGGTCGCCCGGTTCAAGAAGGATCTGCTCGCTTCCGTTCAACTCGCTGGCGAGGTGCTGCACGCGAACCAGGCGTCTCTGGAAGATGAGCGGGAGGCGTTGCGCGGCATCGCGTCTGGCGTTCGCGAGCTCTTGGGCTTTTACGGTGACGTCCCGGACGGTGACGCGCCACTGGGGGCCGACTTCGCTAAGACGGTCCACGAGGCGATGAGCTATGCCTCGATGCGTGCGGGCAGTTTGCCCGACTTCCTGTCGCCTGGCCGCGTCATCGAGCCTGTGTGGCTGCCCGGTGTGCGATTTTATGTGCTCGGCCCGCCTCGCCGCAAAGAGGACCTGGTGGTGCTAGGCGATCACGATTCTCCCGAGCTTTATGGCCTCACCCAGCGCCTGAGCGCCGACCTCGCGCGCAATATACCCTTCTACACGTCGGATCAGCCCATCGCCAGCTATCTCAACAAACTCGGCGAATCGGACGCCGATGCCCGGCAGGCGTTCGAGGCGGGTCTGCCGTTCGACACCTGCTTCCGGATCGAGAGCAGCGACGAGGCGGCGCGGGCGCGCTATTTCCAGTCGTATGACGCTCCCGGCGAGGCCTGGCGGCGCATTGACTACGACTGGCTGACCGCAGCCGACGACCTTGCGCTTCAGCTTGACAACGCCACCAACAACACAAGCCTCGTGCTCGCCATCGAGTTGATTGGCGACGGCCGCGTCCTGCTGCTGCCAGCCGATGCACAACTGGGCAACTGGAAGTC
>DASSFZ010000233.1:0-3904 GCA_035693785.1 Anaerolineae bacterium
GATTACCTGCCGCTGGTCGATAAATTCTTCCTGGTCGGCCCACAGAAAGATATCCCCGTCACGGCGATCCTCGACACGGGCTTTTCCGGGACAGTCGTGCTGCCGCACGCGCTGCGCGCCGCCGGCCAGTTTGAGTTTTCAGGCCTGGCGCACTACGAGCTGGCCAACGGCGAAATCATCCCCGTCGAGTTGTACAAGACGACCATCCGGATCGGCAAGCGCACGCTGGCCGCGGACATCAGCTTCACGGATTCCACGCTGGGCATGATCGGCATGGCCTTCATCGAAGGCAAGCGCGCCATCTTCGACCTGCAGCGCCACATCTTCAAAGTGCTCGAGTAAGCCGCACGAATTATACCCGCACTCGGAATCCAGTTCGCGTCAAGGCACAGCCCTCTCGGCGAAACGTGCCTCCGCCCCGACACACGGCTGCGCCTGTTTCTCTTTCGAGAATGGTTTGCCAGGATTCGCGGAGTTTGATAGGATTGGCGCATCCTCTTCGAAAGGCCGCGACATGATCCGCTCGCTGTACCGCGCGCCCGACGGCGCCATCCGGACCGACCTGCCATCCGACGAATTCGGCGCGGCGCTGCTCGACCCGCGCGGCCTGTTGTGGGTCGATTTCGAAGCCACGCCGCCCGAGTCCGACGAGCCGATCCTGCGGGAGGTCTTCGGCTTTCACCCCCTGGCGATCGATGACGCGCTGCAGCAGTCGCACGTTCCCAAGGTCGACGATTGGAGCGAGTACCTGTACGTCGTGCTGCACGCCGTCGTCCTCGATCGGCGCGACCACATGGCGGTGGACACGCTGGAGCTTGACGTGTTCCTGGGCAGGAACTACCTCGTCACGCACCACGACCAACCGATCGACGCCGTCGAAAAGGTGTGGGCGGGCTGCCGGCGCGACGAGCGGCATCTCAAGAACGGCTCGGATCACTTGCTCTACAAGATCGCCGACGAGATCGCCGCGAGTTACCTGCCGGTCGTCGAAGAGATGGACGACGCGATCGACGTCATCGAGAGCCACGTTTTCGAACGGCCGTCGCCGGAGACCGTCGAGCACATCTTTGCTATCAAGCGATCGGTGTTGCGCCTGCGCCGTATCCTCGGCCCACAGCGCGAAGTGCTCAACAAACTGGCCCGCGACGACTACGCGATGATTGACCCGAGAGACCGTGTGTACTTTCGCGACGTGTACGACCACCTGGTCCGCATGCACGACATCACCGAAAGCGTGCGCGATCTGGTCAGCGGCGCGCTCGATACGTACCTTTCGGTCGTCAACAACCGCATGAACGATATCATGAAGACGCTCACCCTCATCACCACGCTGTTCATGCCGATCTCGTTCGTGGCCGGGTTCTTCGGCATGAACTTCTTTCAGCCGGTCACTCCGCTCGACGTCTGGACCGGCACGCCGGCCTTCATCATCACGTTGATCCTGCTCGCCCTGACGCCCATCGTTATGTACCTGTGGATGACCCGGCGCGGATGGATGTAACCCTCACACCCTGGCCCCTCCCCTGAAGTGAAACCAAGCACTTCCGAAGAGGGGAACTCACTCGAAAGGCGGAGAACAATGAATTCAACTCGCGACTTCCTCTTCGGCACCGTCGGCTCGCCGATCGGCACGCCCAAGAAACCGGGCGGCACGCCCGGCGGCATCCTGCACAGCGCCGGCCTGGGCCTGGGCGCGCTCGAGCTGGCCTGGGTGCAATCGGTGCGCGTGAGTGACGAGACGTGCGCGACGATCAAGAAGACGGCGCAGGAAGCGAGCGTCGCGCTGAGCGTGCACGCGCCGTACTACATCAATCTCAACGCGCAGACCAGGGATCTGCTCAAGGGCAGCCTCGCCCGGCTGCTGGCCGCTGCGCGCGCCGGTTATAAGGCCGGCGCGACCGACATCATCTTCCACCCCGGCTCTTACATGAAGCAAGACCCGGACAAGGTTTACCCGATCGTGTGCCAGCGGCTGGCCGAAGTCGTCGACCAGTTGCGTGCGGAAAAGGTCGACGTCACACTGCGGCCGGAGACGATGGGCAAGAACGCGATGTTCGGATCGCTCGAGGAGGCGGTGCAACTGGCGCGCGACATCGACGGCGTGCTGCCCTGCATCGACTTTGCGCACCTGCACGCGCGCCCCGGCGACGGCTCGTTCAATTCGTACGAGGAATTCAGCGACGCGCTGAAGATACTCGCGGCCGGACTCGGCCAGCGCGGGCTGAAGTCGATGCACATTCACCTGTCGGGCATCGAATACGGCCCCGGCGGCGAGAAGAAACACCTGCCGCTCAAGGAATCCGACCTGAAATATCGCGACTTGTTCAGGGCGTTGATCGACTTCGGCGCGAGCGGGCGGATTCTTTGCGAAAGCCCGATTATGGAAGATGACGCGCTGCTGATGCAGAAGGCGTACAGGCAACTGGCTAGGAAGCGTAGCGCGTAGATCGTATTCCGTGTTGCGTGTTCCGTTGTGGGCGACGCCTCACGAAATACGCAGCACGCAATATGCCTGCGAGCAAGAATGGTGAATAGACAAGTTCAACTCGACGCCCTCCACGCCGAGATCCGTTCTTGCCGCAAGTGTCTCGATGCCGGGTATCCCATCACTCCGGGCGGCGTTTTTTCGGGCAAAGTCGGCGCGCGGATCATGATCGTTGGACAAGCGCCAGGTGTGACCGAAATTCGAGTCCTGCGGCCGTTCAACGCCTCTTCCGGCAAGCGGCTGTTCCAGTGGCTCGGCGCGGCGGGCTTCGACGAGGCTGACTTCCGCGCACAACAGTACATTAGCAGCGTCACAAAGTGTTATCCGGGCAAGATACGGGACGGGCGCGGCGACCGTCGCCCCAGCCGTGAGGAGCAGCAGTTGTGCCGGCCGTACCTCGACCGCACGCTGGCGATTATCCGACCTGAAGTGATTATCCTGGTCGGCAGCCTGGCGATCGAGACGCTGTTGGGAAAATACAAGCTTGAGCATATAATAGGCCATGCCTTCGAGCGACCTGCGCCGTGGGATGCGACGAAGACGGTGATCTTCGTCCCGCTGCCCCATCCGAGCGGTGCGAGCGTGTGGAACAATTCCAAAGAGAACCAGCAGCTCATCAAGAAAGCGATCCGGCAACTGGCGCGCCTGAAGCGCGAACTGGAGCTTTGATGCACCACAAAGTCACGAAGACACTAAGAATTCCTTCGTGCCTTTGTGTCTTCGTGGTAAACAAGGTGGCACATGAACCGAGAGACGACTCTGGATTTGCTGCGCCGCACGACTGAAGACCTCCAGCGCTATGTGGACGAAATTCCGCCTGAGCGCCTGCACTGGCATGAAGCCGGCGAGTGGTCGGCGCACGAGACGCTGGCGCACCTGTGCGAGACTGAGCGGCACGTGTTCCTGCTGCGCCTGCAGCGCGTGGCAAGCGAGCATCAGCCGCTGCTCAAGTATTTCGACGAGCAGGCGTGGCATCGCGAGCACTACGATCCCAGCCAGCCCGTGTCCGAGCTGCTGGCCGACTTCGCCGACGCGCGCCGGCAGGAGATCGCGCTGCTCGAGTCGCAGCCCGACTGGGACCGGTGGGGGCTGCACGAGAAACTCCAGAAGCGCATGAGCCTGGCTTTCATCGGGCGTTACGCCGTCCGCCACACGTGGGAACACCTGAACCAGATCGCCAGCACGCAGGCGGCGTACGAACTGGCGCATCAGTGAAGTGAGGCACATATGGGACTGACGCACGTAACATTGACGGTCAAGCCCAGCCGAGACCATCCTGTATCGATCGAAGTGAAGTTCCTGGTGGACTCCGGCGCGGTGTACAGCCTCGTGCCGGGCGAACAGCTCAAGAAACTGGAGCTAAAGGCCCATCGGTCGGTGAAGTTCGTACTGGCCGACGGCACCGAAATCGAGCGACAG
>DASSFZ010000234.1:0-2021 GCA_035693785.1 Anaerolineae bacterium
TAGAGCTGATCGAAATAGTCGGAGGCGTAGAATTCGCGGTCTTCCCAGTCGAAGCCCAGCCAGCGGATGTCTTCCTTGATGGCGTCCACATATTCCACGTCCTCTTTGATCGGGTTCGTGTCGTCGAAGCGCAGGTTGCACTTGCCGCCAAACTCCTGGGCGATGCCGAAGTCGATGCAGATGGCCTTGGCGTGGCCGATGTGCAGGTAGCCGTTGGGTTCCGGCGGAAAGCGCGTGTGGACGGTGGTGTAGCGACCCGACTTCAAATCCTCCACGACGGCCTCGCGGATGAAGTCGGCCGGTTTGATGGTTTCTACAACTGACATAACCGGGTTCCTTGAAACCGAGTTGCTATCCGTGCAATCCGTGCGAATCCGTGTGTGCGATCAGCCTTCCAGCAACTGCTCGGCCTTCTTCAACCGCTCGATCGTTTTCTCTCGCCCCAGCGCTGCAATCGAGGCAAACAGCGGCGGCGATACGGTCTTGCCCGTCACGGCCACGCGGATCGGCGTAAAGAACAAGCCGGGCTTCATGCCGGCGGCTTCGGCGGCCTCGCGGAAAGCGTGCTCCAGCGGCTCTGCCTCAAACGGCTCGAACTTGCTGAGGATCGCCTCGGCTCGCTTCAGCACATTCAGCGTCGTTTCCTTCGCCATGCCTTTACCGGCGAGTTGCGCCGGATCGGGCGAGACACCGTCGCCGAACAGGAAGTCTGTCATCTCCACCGCGTCTTTCAACGTCACCAGGCGTTCTTGAATGCTGGGTGTGATCTTTTGCAGCGCATCCACATCGACTTCGACGCCGGCTTCGAGCAAGAAGGGATAGAGGCGCCGGGCAAGCTCGTCGCCCGGCAGCGCGCGGATGTACTCGCCGTTCATCCAGTCGAGCTTGTCGTAGGGGAAGGCGGCCGGCGCGGGATTGACGTGTTCGATGCTGAACAGTCCGATCAATTCCTCGGTCGTGAAGATTTCCTGCTCGATACCCTCGCCGGGCGCCCAGCCGACGAGCGCCAGGAAATTTCTGAGGGCTTCCGGAAGGTAGCCCGCCTCGCGGAACTCGGATACGAAAACCGACTCTTCGAACTTGCCGCCCGCCGGCTGCGACTTGCGCTTGCTCATCTTACCCTTGCCGGTCGGGTTGAGGATCACCGGCAGGTGCGCGAAGACGGGCGGCGTCCAGCCGAATGCCTGATAGATCAGGAAGTGCTTGGGCAGGCTGGGCAGCCACTCGTCGCCGCGCAAAACGTGCGTGATCTGCATGTCGTGATCGTCGACCATCGCGGCCAGGTGGTAAGTGGGGAAACCATCGGACTTGAGCAGCACGAAATCGTCCTGGATGCGATTCTCGACGACGATCTGGCCGCGAATCGCGTCGTGAAGGATCGTCTGCCCCTCGAGCGGCACGGCCAGCCGGACGACGTGTGGTCGGTTCGGATCGACTTCACCCGACTTTTTGTTTCGGCACAGCCGGTCGTAGCGCGGCGCCTCCTTGCGCGCCATCTGATCTTTGCGCACCTGCTCCAGGCGCTGAGGCGAGCAGTCGCAGCGGTAAGCGGCGCCCCTGGCGATCAATCCCTCGGCGGCTTCTTTGTAGCGTGGCAGCCGGAGCGACTGGATATACGGGTTATACGGCCCGCCGACATCCGGCGCCCCCTCGTAATCCTCGTTTGACTGCATGCGGCGCAGGCTGGCACGGTCGGGGCCTTCGTCCCACTGCAAGCCAAGCCACAGCAGGCCGTCCATGATCGCGCGCACGCCGCCGGGTGTGTAGCGCCTCTGGTCGGTGTCCTCGATACGCAGGATGAAGACGCCGGCGTGCTTGCGCGCGAACAGCCAGTTGAACAGCGCGGTGCGCAGACCGCCCACATGCAGGTAGCCCGTAGGCGAGGGAGCAAAGCGAACGCGGACAGGATTGGTCATGTAGTCATGTAGTCAGTTAGTCGTGTGGTCCGCTAATGGAATGATGGGTTAACTGATGACTGATAACTGATGACTGATAACTGATTACTCGTCACGTCTCAAAAC
>DASSFZ010000235.1:0-17468 GCA_035693785.1 Anaerolineae bacterium
GAGCGGCCCGGCTGGTACCTGGAGATCAAGAGCCTTACCTGGTCGCCGCGCGATGCCGAGACGAAGGCCGAATTGATCCGCGAGCTGCTCGAGCAACTGGGGCTGTACGCGCAGTGGGTGACGCGAAGCGAATACGTGGACTTCTAAAACAGTTGGTCCTCAAGCCACGAGCCATCGACCGGGGCGGCGTGCGGGTGACCATCGAGGCTGGCGGTGCACATCCAATAGTACTGGGCCTTCGCCATGCACTCGGTCAATTGAGACCAGAGAAGCAGCCCCGTCTTGCTCTCGGGGATGCCGTAGCCTGGCACTGCGCCAGTGCCCACTCGATGACCATGCTGTGCGCGTCGTGGTAACTGGCCTCGCAAGATGTCGAGTGTGTCAATGGCATAGACCGCCTCAAAACCGAAGTCTTAACAAGGACACAGTCACCCGCGTCCGCCGGTGGGCCTCCGGATATCGACACGGGAGGTCTGCATGACAGTGTACCTCGGAATCGACTGTCGCCCAAGTCAAGTGTGAGGTATCAACCTCAACGGGGCAGGGCGGTGAGCAGCTTGAGACCGATCTCGGCGGCTTCTCGTTCCGACGCGAGCCTGCCCTCTGCATCCTCGATGAGGACGGCGGCCGCGTATCGAGGTGCGTCGATCGGCGTGACCCCGACGAACCAGTGCAGCTTCGACCGTCCGCTCAGGCCGGTTCCGGCGTGCCAGGCGACGTCGCTCTCCTGCGGCATGGCCGATACGACCTGCTGCACGACGTCGGACGGCGCGACGCGGTGCGGCACAACCCGGCCGACGCCTTGCCAGGCACCATCGACCGATTCGGTCGCCGATATGATGCGCGGCGACACCAGGACGCCGCGTGAGGCAAGCGTGGACACCATCGTAGCCATTTGCAGCGGCGAGACGGTAAGCCCCCCCTGGCCGGCGGCGAACTCGCGCAGCGCCTGGGTGTCCGTCAGCGGGATCGTTTGTGTGAGGGAAGGGCGGCTTCCGATACCCAATAGGCTCGTATCGGTCTGCGTGAGCCCCCACGTCGACACGACGTTCCACAACGCATCGCTTCCGAGCGCCGCGCCGAGATCGGCGAAGGGCGCCGGGCAGGCGGAGCGAAGCGCATCGGAAAGCGTGCGCACATCGTCGGCTGTTCGACAAGTCAGCGACTGCGAGTCGATTGGGAATGGCGCTGCCGGCGATTCCGGCGCGTCGTCAAGCGCAACAATACCCTGTCGGAGCGCTTTGGCCAGAATGACGGGCTGCAGCGCTGTGCCGGGCTGATACTCACCCTGTGTGGCGCGATTCAGCAGAGGCGACGCCGGGTCCGCCCGCAGCCTGTCCCAGTTCTCGTCGAGCGTGTTGGGATCGAACGTCGGGTGGCTGCTGAGCGCCAGCACCTCGCCGTCAGGAACCGACAGCACGACGATAGCGCCGGTCCGATCGGCGAGGAGCGCGTCGGCGACACGCTGCACGTCGAGGTCGAGCGTGACCTGCACGTCTCGGCCGATCGGTTGGATATGCATCAAAGCGTCGAGATCCGCGCGGAGCGGATCGATCCCGAGCGTGCCTCGCAGCATGGAATCGAATGCCTGCTCGATGCCAGACGTGCCGTAGTTAATCGAATAGTATCCGGTGACGGGCGCGGCGTCAGGGTAGAGCGTGCGCCGGGTGTAGGCGCCAGGCTCTCCCGTCGTCTCGACGATCACTTCGCCGTCCCGGTCGAGGATCGAGCCGCGCAGCGTGCGCTGCTCGGCGAAAATGTGGCGTGGGTTGTCTTCGCGTGCGGTCAGGCTCGCGCCGCTCGCCACCCAGTAGCCGAGCGCGCCGGCCAGGCATACAAACGCAAGCAGCGCGAGCAGCGCGATGCGGTTGATGGAATCAGGCATGTCCCTCAGCGCCGGCCTACGGGCTGCTTGCGTATCTCGAGCACGACCGCGCCCTGGCCGGCGCTCGACTGGTCGGTGACCTCGAAATCGTGCCCGGTCGCCCAACGCAGCAGCCCTTCGACCAGGCCCACGACGGCGTTGCCGTACGGCTGGCTCGGTTTCTGACCGGGGCAGTACAGGCAGTCGGCGAGCTCGAGCAAGAATGAAGCGCCGCTGTCTTCCATCGTGGGAGGCCGATCCTCGCTGGCCAGGTCGAGATGGTGCAGCAGTCGCGCCAGAACGTAAGGCGCGGACCGTTCCGCGGGGATCAGCCGCAGGCCGAGCCGCAGCACGCGGAGCGCGATGCGCCGCTTGAGGCGGCGAACGGCGAAGGCTCGTCCCCAGCGTCGCAGCACGCCGCGCGCGCCCTGGTCGCCGTACATGCTGACGATGGCCGCGAACAAGGCGTTGAGGTCGCCGCGCGGTATGTCCATCTGGTCGTCGTCCGGCGGCAGATCGTCGATGTACCGCTCCAGTCCCGATAGGCGCAGAGCCGCTGTGAGGCCGTTGTGAGCCAGCAGCTCCTCCAGGACTTGCAGCGCATGGCGCATCATCGAATTCGAAATCCAGCGGCGGGTTTCGCCCATTCGCGCGTTCCTTCGACTGCGCTTCCCGCTCCCTTCGGTCGGGGACTTCGCGGGACAGGCTCTTCGGCTTAGAGTCTATCCGAAAACCTTGGAGTGGGGGGCTTTAGCCCGCTTAGCCATGCAGACTGAAGTCTGCACTCCAATTCTCGGATACGCTCTTAGTCGGCGTTTGCCGAGACGTGCAAGAGCAGCCCGACCATCACGAAGCTGACGACCAGAGAGCTGCCGCCATATGATACAAAAGGTAGCGTGACGCCGGTCAGCGGGATCAGATTGATGTTGCCGGCCATGATGATCCATGCCTGCATGCCGAGCAGTGCGGCCAGCCCGGCCGCCAGCAAGCAGCCGAACACGGTGCGCGACAGCGCTGCGGCGCGCAAGCCGCGCAGCGTCAAGAGGGCGTAGCACGCCACCAGCCCGATCGCACCGAGCAGCCCGAACTCCTCTCCGATGACGGCCAGGGGCATGTCCGTGTGCGCGGCTGGCACGACCGGATCGCCTTGCCCCAGCCCGCGTCCGAAAAGCCCCCCCGCCCCGATTCCGATCAGCGATTGCACAACCTGATACGACTCGACTTCAGCGCGCGACCACGGATCGAGCCAGGTGTTCACCCGTTCGGTGACGCGACCGATCAACGCGTAGCCGATGAGCACGGCACAGGCTAGCAGGACCATTCCGATCAACAGGTACTGCCATTTGCCGCTCGCCAGATACAGCATGACCAGGAAAGCCAGGAACAGCAGCATCGCCGCGCCGAGGTCTTGCTGGATGAGCAGGATCGTCATAGCCACGCCCCACATCGCCAGCATCGGCGCCAGGTAAGCCACGGTCAAGCTGCGAGACTGTATGCGCATGACCAACTGCAAGTCGCGCTTTTCGGCCAGATACGATGCGAGGAATACGACCATCAGCAGCTTGACGACCTCGGATGGCTGAAAGAAGATGCCGCCGAAGCCGAGCCACAGCTCTTGCCCGATTCCCGACGGGTTGACGCCGAAGACGAGTGTCGCCGCGAGGAGCACGAGTCCACCGAGCAGCCAGGTGTAGCGATAGCGCCGCAGCCATCTCAACTCCCGCGGCGCGGCCGCGACGATCAGCATCACGCCGACGCTGACGACGACCCACATCAGTTGCCGGAGGGCATCCGTGCGCGACAGGCGCGCCACTTCGATCAGTCCCCACCCGGTCAGCAGGGCAGCGATCGGCAGTATCAGAGGATCTCGCCCGGGCAAATAACGGTCGAGCGCGAGGTGGGCTACCACGAAGACGAGCGCCCAGACAACGGATGCGGCGAGGTATAAAGACGCACCCATCGAGAGTGGATCGACGATGCTCAACTGCACCAACCCGGCGACGACAAAGGCGCCGCCGACGAGCAGCAATGCCCGCTCGCGCGCGCGTGGCCGGGCCAGCAAATTGCGTCGGAAGGAGAGCGTGTCCTGCATACAGGGCGTCCTTCGACTTCCGCTTCGGCTTCGCTCAGGGTGGACGACGGGTCAGCCGGCGTGCTTCACGCTTTGCGTTGCCGGCTCTTTCCCCTTCGCTGTGCTCTGGGCGCCTGCGACCTGGGCCTGGCCGGGAGGTATTTGCCGACGATGGGCGCCAGTGCCCGCTTGACTTTGTCGGGGATGAGATGCGCCGGAGTGATGATGGCCGAAGATAGCGCCGAATGTGCGTCGCTCGGCGGCAGATCGGCAGCCGCGATGCGCTGGATGGCTTCCTTGGCGAGCGCCACGTTTTCGTTCAGCGTGCGGATCACCATTTCGACGGTGACGGCTTCTTCCGACGCGTGCCACACGTCGAAATCGGTGACGTGTGCCATGGCCGCATAGGCGATCTCGGCCTCCCGCGCGAGATTGGCTTCGGGTATCGCCGTCATGCCGATAATGTCGAAGCCGAGTTGCCGGAAGGCACGGCTCTCTGCCTTCGTGCTGAAGCGCGGGCCTTCGACGGTCACGAACGTGCCGCCTCGGTGAACAGTGCCACCTGACGCTTCAACAGCCTGGGCCATCAGCGCGCTCAGGTTCGGGCAGAACGGATCGGCCAGTCCGATATGGACGACGATCCCGTTGCCGAAGAATGTCAAGGGGCGGCCCCGCGTTCGATCGAACAACTGATCGGGCACGACGACGTGCCGTGGGTGGATGTGCTCGCGCAGGCTGCCGCACGCGCTGACGGAGACGATGTGCGTCACCCCCATCATTTTGAGCGCGAAGATGTTGGCTCGCGCGTTGATCTCAGAGGGCAGCACGCGATGGCCGCGAGCGTGGCGGGGCAAGAAAGCCACGCGCCGGCCGCTCAGAGTGCCGACGACGATCGCATCGCTGGGATCGCCGAACGGCGTCTCGATGCGATATTCCTTGATGCCGGCCAGTGACTCCATTTTGTAAAGGCCGCTTCCGCCGATGATCGCGAGTTGAACGGATTCGAGTTTGGGCATGGGGATCCCCCGGTGTCCTGCGCTTCCGGCGTTGCGGGAGCCGGCTCTATTGTACCACGGGCAAACATAGACCTGCCGAGTATAGCGATATCTCGAACCGGACACAAACCCACGAATGAGGATGCGCCGATCGCTAGGATTTGAGAGTGCGTCCCAGCTTCTTCATAGTGCCGGCGGGATCGTTTGTGAGGATAGCGTCGCACCGCAGGAGTCGATACAGCCACAGTCGCCCATTCGGCCACGGATCGAGAGGGGCGATGAGCATGCCGCGCCGATGCGCCCACCACGTGTAGAGCGGATTGACGGCCAACAGCGGCCAGAACGGCCCGATCATCTGCGCCGGGACGCTCGGCGTCAGGCGCGTGAGCGTGATGAAGCCGATCGGTATCTCCGGCGCGGCACGCTGCACGGCCTGAATGCGCTCCAGGCCGAATGACAGCACGATGACGCGATCGAAGACGCCGTCGGCTCGCAACTGGTCGATGAGCCGTGGGGCGACGCCGCGCTCCAGGAAGCGGTCGGTCTTGAGTTCCAGCGCGAGGACAACGTCCGGCGGAAGAATCGCGGTGAGCTCGCCCAGCGCCGGCACGCGCTCGGCGGCGAACTCGGGCCTGCCGTAGCTGGCGGAATATCGCTTGATCTCGGCCAGTGTGAGGTCGGCCACCGCTCCGTGACCGTCCGTCGTGCGATCGAGCGTCGCGTCGTGAATGCACACAAAGACGCCATCTCGCGTTAGGTGCAGGTCGGTCTCGATAATGTCCGCCCCGTCGTCGATTGCGCGGCGGAAGGCAGCGAGCGTGTTTTCCGGCGCGGCGGCGCTGTTGCCTCGATGGGCCATGACGTAAGGTTTGGGTCTGCTAGGAAGAGTGTGGGGTGTCAATGGATGGGCAGCGTCGGCCTCGTTCATCTGGCAGCCGAAGGCGTGAAGATGGTACTTCAGGGCGCTACCGCTTAGAAACCTGGCTTCTCCAAGTGGGAGCGATTGTACCGTTGACGCGCGGGCGCGTCAAGGTGTGTTCTGCAGTGCTCTGCAGTGCTTCAGGACCTTTCCATGTTCGCTTCCGCCGAGTATAGTCGCTGCAGCAAAGATGTACAGGATGGGGTATTTGGCCCGAATCGATGGTGTTAGCCAGTCCGTGCGAAATTGGGTATGTGGGATGTCGATCTGGAAAGGCCGGATCTCGGCGCTGGAGCGGTTAGCGCCGGTCATCGCGGCGGTTTACGTCTCGGTGTGGTTAGTCATGTCGGGCATCGAAGGCCACTTTCTTCACGGTTCGCGCGAGCGGTAGTTGCGGACCGGAGTTGCTCCATTTGCTGGGCGGTTGCGCTCGCGTCCCTGGGTCCTCGCACCAGCGCTTGCGCGCGAGCGTGCGGTATGATTAAATAACGTCCTTGCCGTCGGATTATTATGGCGCTTGAGGATGACCCAGGTCTGTGTCTATGGTGCTCCTCGCTACCAAGCTCTACCTCCCCGCCGCGCGAACCGGCTCGCGCATCGTGCCTCGCCCGCGCCTCATCGAGCGACTGAATGAGGCGCTGGCGCGCCCGCTCCTGCTGATCTCCGCACCCGCCGGTTGTGGCAAGACGACCCTGCTCGGCGACTGGATCGCTCATAACCACCGCCGCGTCGCCTGGCTCTCACTGGACGAGGGCGACAACGATCCCACACGCTTCTGGACCTACTTCATCGCTGCACTCCAAACTGTCCAGGCTGATTTTGGCGAAAGTGTACAGGCGATACTCCAGGAGACAGGGCAGCAGCCAATTCCCCTCGAATCCTTCCTGACCGTGCTGCTGAATGAGATGGCGGCGTCCCGGGAGGGCTTCGCGCTCGTGCTCGACGACTATCATGTCGTCACCACGCCCGCGATCCATGAAGGCCTCACCTTTCTACTCGACCATTTGCCACCCGAGACGCAGGTGATTATCGCCAGTCGCGCGGATCCCCCCCTGCCCCTCGCCCGTCTCCGCGCGAGCAACCGGATGGCCGAATTTCGGGCTGACGACCTGCGTTTCACGCCGGACGAAGTGGCCGTGTTCTTGAATCAGGTGATGGGCTTGGATCTCTCGGCCGATGACATCGCCGCGCTCGAGGCCCGCACCGAAGGTTGGATTGCCGGGCTGCAATTGGCCGCCCTCTCGCTCCTGGGACGCGATGAGACGGCCAAGCGTCATTTTGTCTCGACGTTCACCGGCAGCCAGCGTTACATTCTGGATTATCTGGTCGAGGAAGTCCTGCAACGCCAGCCCGAAACCACACAAGCCTTCTTGCTCCAAACCTCCATCCTGGCCCGCCTCAGCGGATCGCTGTGTGACGCGGTCACGGGACGTGCGGATGGGCAGGCCATGTTGGAGGAGTTGGAGCGCGCGAATCTCTTCCTGATCCCGCTGGATGAGGATCGACGCTGGTATCGCTATCATCATCTTTTTGCGGAGGCCTTGCGCCTTCGGCTGCAGCAAGCAGCACCCGGCCGCGTAGCGGAGATACACCGAAAGGCGGCGACTTGGTCCGAAGAGCATGGGCTGATTGATGACGCCGTGCACCATGCCCTTGAGGCGGGCGACACGGCGTGGGCGGCCCAGCTGGTCGAACAGCACGTCGAGGAGGTGCTCAGTCGAGGTGAAGGAGAGACGCTGCGGCGGTGGCTCGCGGCAGTCACCCAGGCGGCCGTACGCTCCCGCCCACGGTTGGCTCTCGCACAGGCCATCGCGGCGTTTAACACCGGCCGGCTGGAGGCGGTCGAGCCGCTGCTCGAGGACGCTGAGCGGGCGCTCGCGACCACTCCCAGCGAACCCTACACGCCTTCGATCGGCAGAGAGGTGAGCATGCTGGCCAACGTCCCGGCGACTATCGCGCTCCTGCGTGCTAGCCTGGTAGGGCTGCGGGGTGATGCCGAGCGAATGACCGAGCTCGTGCGGTTGGCCCTGACCCATCTGACCGAGGACGAGCGAGGCCCGCACATCTCGGTTCGCTGGAACCTGGCGCTTGCGGACTGGATGCGTGGCCGCCTGGCGGAGGCCGAGCGCGCCTTCGCCGGCATCGTGGCCGAGGGTCGGGTAGCGGGCGAGCCGCACCTGATGTTGAGCGCTGGCTCAGTCCTGGGCCGTGTGCAGCGTGCCCAGGGCCGCCTGGACGCAGCCCTCCGCACCTATCAGAAAGGCCTAGAGTTCGCCGCCCAAACCGGCTCTCCGGTGGTGCTGAGCGCGGCCATGGCGCACATGGGGATGGCCGAGGTGCTCTACGAGCGCAACCAGCTCGAGCAGGCCCTGCGCCACGTGACGGAGGGCATCTCCCTCGGCCGGCAACTCACCTCCACCCAGTCGCTAGCCACCGGCCTGGCCACCCTGGCCTGGATCCGGCAGGCCAGGGGGGACCCGGCTGGCGCCCTGGAGGCGATGGACGAGGCCTATCAGGTCATGCCGGCCTTGGAGGTCGTCGCCCTGCACAACCCGGTGCCTGCAGAACGGGCCCGGCTATGGCTTGCCCAAGGCGACGTGATGGAAGCCGCCCGCTGGGTGGAGGCGCAAGGGCTGGAAGAGGACGCCGAACTCAGCTACCCTCGGGAGTGTGAGTATCTCGTGCTGGCCCGGGTGCTGCTCGCCCGGAACATGTCCGATCGAGCCCTCAGCCTGCTGGAGCGCCTCGGCTCTGTGGCGGAGGCGCAGGCGCGGACGGGGAGCGTCATTGAGGTGCGGGTTCTCAAGGCGCTCGCCCTCAAGGCGATAGGCGAGCAGGCTCGAGCCCTGGCCGTCCTGGTCGAGGCGCTCACCCTGGCTGGCCCGGAAGGCTACGTCCGCGTCTTTGTGGACGAAGGCAAGCCAGTGGCAGGATTGTTGCAGCAGGTCACGGGTGAGCAGTGGCCCTATGCCGAGAGATTGCTGGCAGTGTTAGCCAAGTCAGAGCAAGGAAGTGTGGAAGCGCCGACACATCCGCCGGTATCCCCGCCCATTCACGCGCAGTCCCCGGCGCTCATCGAGCCACTCAGCCCGCGCGAGATGGAAGTGCTCAGGCTGATTGCGGCCGGACTGTCCACCGCACAGATCGCCGATGAACTCGTGATTACCGTGGGTACGGTTCGCAATCACCTCAAGAATATCTATGGCAAACTCGACACCCATAGCCGCGTGCAAGCCGTGGAGCGCGCCCGCGCGTTGAAACTCCTGTAGCCCTCCCGCATATCCCACCACAATATCCCAATCGAATATCTCATTTGGGACATGACGCCTATCTCAACCCTGCGGTAAAAAGGGGGCGTGAGATCGTCCCCCCAAATCGCGCGCGCCGGGTGAGGCCAAGCACACACACGGCGTCGCCCCCCGCTTGGTGTTGCGGGGAGCGACGCCGACAAGGCAAGGAGGATCTGTGTTCCCCATCTACAACCTATTCGAGTTCCTGCACATTGCCGCGTTCATTGTCTGGATCGGCTGCGTCGTCGCCCTCAGCATCATCAACGTGCGGCTCGCCCGCGAGCAGGACCGGGCGGCGCTGGTGGCGTTGTCGCGCCAGAGCGACTTCTACGGCAGGGCCATTTTGGGCCCGGCCGCTGGCATCACACTCATCACTGGTATCGTGATGGTCGCGGTCTTAGGTCTCGGCTTCGGCACCCTCTGGATCGTATGGGGGCTTGTCGGAGTCTTCGGCTCGCTTGTCCTGGGGGTAGCCCTCATCCGCCGTGCCACGGCGGAGCTGAGCGCGCTCGCGCCGACTGTAGCGCCCAACGATCCGCGCGTGATCGCGCTACAGCAGCGGCTGGCAACCCTGAGCACGATCAACCTGCTCCTGCTGCTGTCCGCCGTGTGGGCGATGGTGTTCAAGCCGACCCTGTGACCGTGTGCCCGTTCCAGTAACCTGGTGACCGCGAGGAGGCGATGGCGCCCTGCCGCCGGCAGATTCGCCGAGCACTCCAATCTTCGGTGCTGACCAGCCTCGCGCCGGAGAATCCATTCGAAGGAGGGTTGCAACTTGAAGGACAAGACCATTTTGATCACGGGGGCCACGTCGGGAATCGGCTTTCACACCGCACAGGCCCTCGCCGCAAAAGGCGCACGGGTGATCGTAACCGGCCGCGACGAGAAACGCGGACGTGAAGCCATCGACGAACTGCGTCGCCGCGCCGGGCACGACCAGGTCCACTTCGTCGCCGTCGACCATTCGACCGTCGGCGGCAATGGCGACCTTGCGGATCGAGTCGCGAAGGAGCTCGACCGCCTCGACGGCCTGATTAATAACGTCGGGGGTTCGCCGAACGGTCAACGTCAGGAGACGGCAGATGGTTACGAGGCCAGCCTGGCCATGAACTTTGTCGGGCCGGTTGCCCTGACCCGCGGCCTGCTGCAGCTACTGCGCGAAAGCGCCCCTGCCCGCATCGTCAACGTGGTCTCCAGTGCCCACGCCATGTGGAAGCGGGACCCATTCGAAGATCTCGATGCGAGAGAACGTTACGTGGGTATCGAGGCCCACGCGCACGCGAAGCTGCTGAACCTCCTCTGGACGTTCGCGTTGGCTCGACGGCTGGAGGGGTCTGGTGTCGTCGTCAACGCGACCAACCCGGGGATGGCCTGGACGCCGAGCACGCAAGCGCTCACCCCGCAGGCCGTTCCGGCCTGGCGATTTACTTGGCCGCTGGTGCGGTGGATTCAGCGCAGAGCCTCCGCGGAGGCTGCGTCAAGGTCTTCGGTCTTCCTCGCCTCGTCGGACGACGCTGCGAGTGTTTCGGGAATGTACTTCGAGAGTGACGCGAAGCCCAAACGCCCATCTGCGCTCGCGCTCGATATCGGGAATCAGGAGCGTGCCTGGGAGCTGGCCGCGACGCTCGTCGCGCGAGCGCCTACGGCGAGGTTCGCGCAAAAGAGTGGTGTATGAAACTGCCCGCCGCCACTTACGAGATCAGAGTCGAGGGCCATCTCGATGACCACTGGTCGGCGTGGCTTGGCGGTATGACCCTGACGCGCACCGGGCGCAGTGAAACGATTCTCACCGGCGCGCTGCCCGACCAGGCGGCGCTGTACGGAGTGTTGATGAAAATGCGCGATCTCGCTCTGACGCTGGTTTCGATTAGGCGCATCGAATCGGACAATAGCAACCCAACCCGTGCGTCTGACGAAGGATAAGAGCGAAAAAAGCAAACTGGCGAGTCAGCGAATCAACGCGTCGGCGATTTCCTGCTGAACGGAAGGATCGGGTTCAATCTTGGCTTGTGTTTCGAGTGCGTTCCGGGCAGCGAGTGTGCTGATTTCGCCGAGTGCCCAGGCAACGTGCGCGCGGACGAGCGGTTCCGGGTCATTCAGCGCGTTGACCAGTCCAGGCACAGCAGTCTCGTCTCCCCAGTTGCCGATCGCGATGGCGGCGTTTCGCAGCAAGCCCTTGCGTTTGGCGCGCAGGATGGGTGTGCCCCTGAATCGCTCTCGGAACTGCTCGGCACTCAGGCCGATGACGTCGAGCAGTTTCGGGGCGGCTCGCTCGAAGTCAATCGGGTAGAAAGCCTTCTCAGAGGTTGGGCGGGCGAATCGCCGTGGCCAGGGGCACACGTCTTGACATTCGTCGCAGCCGAAGATGCGGTTGCCCATCAGCTTGCGGAGCTCGCGCGGGATACTTCCCTTCAGCTCGATCGTCAGGTACGAGATGCAGCGGCGCGAATCCAGGACATATGGCGCGACGAAGGCGTTGGTCGGGCAGGCGGACAGGCATCGCGTGCACGAGCCACAACCAATGCTCGTGACCGGTACGTCGTAGTCTAGCTCCAGGTCCAGAATGATCTCGCCGAGGAAAAGCCACGAGCCTGTGCGCGGGTGGATCAGGCAGGTGTTCTTGCCGGTGAAGCCCAGCCCGGCCCGTTCGGCGAAATCGCGCTCCAGCACCGGCCCGGTATCGACGTACACCTTGGCCTGTATCTCGCGCCTGGCTTCAGCGCGGATGAAAGCCAACAGCTCGCGCAGGCGCGGTGTGACTATGTCGTGGTAATCTAACCCCCAGGCGTAGCGTGCGATCAGGCCGCGTGATGGATCACGCTTGATCTCATCGGGTAGATTGACAGTGTAGTGACTCAAGCCGACGACGACCACCGAGCGCGCCTCGGGCATGAAGTGCCGGGCATCCTGGCGTCGCTGAGGATCGCGCGTCATGTACTCCATCTCGCCTGCGCGGCCGGCCTCCACCCATTGGACGTAAGCATCGGCACGCAAAGCGCGCCCGGCCGGCGCGACGCCGATCAGGTCGAAGCCGAGATCGGTTGCCCTGCCTCTGATTCGTGCAGTAAGCGTCACGGTCGTTCTTACCACTAAGACACCAAGGCACGAAGTTCCTGCAAGGCATTGCGTCGGTTGCAGGCAGGTGTTGAACGTCTTGGTGTCTTTGTGCCTTCGTGGTTAGGGATAGATGCCTCGGATCATCGCCGCCTGCGCTACCCGGCGGATAGCCAACGCCTGCGCCGCCGTCCGCAAGTTGATCTTGCGCTCCTGGGAGAAGCGCAGCACGTCGTGGAATGCTTTGACCATCGTGCGCTCGAGCCGCCGGGCGATTTCCTCCTCATCCCAGAAGAAGGATTGAAGATCCTGCACCCATTCGAAGTAGGAGACGGTCACGCCGCCGCCGTTGCAGAGAATGTCGGGGATGACGAACACGCCGTTCGCGTCGAGGATGGCATCGGCTTCGTTGGTCGTCGGCCCGTTCGCGCCTTCGGCGACGATTCCGGCCTCGATATTCGCTGCGTTGTCCTGCGTGATCTGGTTCTCCAGCGCGGCAGGGATGAGCACCTCGCATTCGAGTTCGAGGAGACTGGCGTTGTCGATCGGTTCGGTGCCGGGAAAGTTGACGACCGATCCAGTCTTGCGCACATGCTCGACGAGCGATGGCACATGCAGCCCGCCCTTATCGACGATGCCCCCGCCCACGTCGCTGGCGGCGATCACCTTGCAGTCCATTTCGTAAGCCGTGTGCGCGGCGACCGACCCGACGTTGCCGAAGCCCTGTACGGCGACGCGCGCACCGGGGATCGGGATGCCGAGGTGATTCATCGCCTCGCGGGCCGTGATCATCACTCCGCGACCGGTCGCGTCCGTGCGCCCCAGCGAGCCGCCGACCTCGATCGGCTTTCCGGTGACGACGGCCATTTGAATGTAGCCGAAGTGCATCGAATACGTGTCCATGATCCAGGCCATGATCTGCGGGTTGGTGCCGACGTCGGGCGCAGGCACGTCGTTGCTCGGGTGCATGAGGATGCTGATGTCGGTAGCGTAGCGTCGCGTCAGCCGCTCCAGCTCGCCCGGCGACAACTGCGCCGGATCGACGGCGACGCCGCCCTTCGCGCCGCCGTACGGGATGTTCATCAGCGAGCACTTCCACGTCATCCACATCGCCAGCGCCCGGACTTCGTCGAGTGTCACATCCGGGTGGAAGCGGATGCCGCCCTTCGTCGGGCCGAGCACGTTGTTGTAGTGCACCCGGTAGCCGGTGAACATGCGCAGGCGGCCATCGTCCATTTTGACCGGGAAATTGACCGTCAGTTCGCGCTTGGGATGACGCAGGAACTCGATGATGCCGGGCGGTATATCTTCGAGGTGGACGGCGGCGCGCTCGAACTGCTGGCGCGCGACTTGATAGGCATTCGGTGCGCTGGACGAAGTGGACACGGCAGTCTCCTGGGCTGGATACTGCGCCTGATTCTACTCGCTCGACTTGGTTTGTCAACAACCCCTGCGTGACCGAGCATTACGCAGAATGATCGATGGCTTTCCCGGTTGCTCGCGCAGGATTGTCAAGTCCTGCGCCATTCAGCTCGTTTGCTGTGGATTTGGCGGTCCACCGAGCGCAGTGGGCGGGGTGGCCAGCACTCTTGTGGCATACTCTGCGGGAAGGTTATTGTCGGCTTCTTGAGCCGTTTCCGAGCAGGCGCTTCAAGAACTGCCCCGTGTGCGACTCCCGAACTTGTGCGATCTCCTCCGGGGTTCCCTCCGCGACGATGCGCCCCCCGGCCTCGCCACCCTCTGGCCCCAGGTCGATGATGTGGTCGGCGACTTTGATGATGTCCGGATGGTGCTCGATGATCAGCACCGTGTTGCCCGCGTCGACGAACTGCTGCAGCACGTCGATCAACAAGTGCACGTCGGCGGCATGCAGACCGACCGACGGCTCGTCGAGCACGTACAGAGTCCGCCCGGTGCTGCGCTTGCTCAGCTCACGGCTCAACTTCACGCGCTGCGCCTCGCCGCCGGATAGCGTCGTCGCCGGCTGGCCGAGCGTGATGTAGCCCAGCCCGACGCGCGAAAGCGTCTCGAGCTTGCGCCGCAGCGGTGGGATGTTCTCGAAGAACGCCAGCGCCTCTTCGACCGTCATGCTCAACACTTCCGCGATGTTCTTGCCCTTATAGCGCACCTGCAGCGTCTCGCGATTGTAGCGCGCGCCGTGGCAGACCTCGCACGGGACAAAGATGTCCGGCAGGAACTGCATCTCGATCTGAACCTGGCCCTGGCCCTCGCACGCCTCGCAGCGTCCACCCTTGACGTTGAACGAGAAGCGGCCCGGCCCGTAGCCGCGCACCTTCGACTCGGGCAGGTTGGCGAAGATGTCTCGGATGTCGCCGAAGAAGCCGGTGTAAGTCGCCGGGTTGGAGCGCGGCGTGCGGCCGATCGGCGATTGGTCGATGTTGATGATTTTGTCGATGTGCTCGACGCCCTTGAGGCCGATGTGCGCGCCGGCCGCTTCGTGCGCGCCGTGCAGCATCTGCGCCAGCCGCTTGAACAGGACCTCGATGACGAGCGTCGACTTGCCCGATCCGGACACGCCGGTCACACACACGAACTTGCTCAGCGGGATCGACACGTTGATCTTCTTGAGATTGTTCTCGGTCGCGCCGCGCACGACGAGGAATTTGCCGTTACCCACACGCCTCTGCGCCGGCATTTCGACTTTCGTTCGGCCCGACAGATACGCGCCCGTGATCGATTTCCTGTCCGCTTTGAGCTGCTTGACGGTTCCTTCGAAGATCACTTCGCCGCCGTGCACGCCCGCCCCGGGACCGAGGTCGATGATCCAGTCGGCGGCCTCCATCGTGTCGTGGTCGTGCTCGACGATCAGCAGCGTGTTGCCCAGGTCGCGCATTGCCTGCAGCGTCTTGATCAGCCGCGCCTGGTCGCGCTGGTGCAGGCCGATCGACGGCTCGTCGAGCACGTACAGCACGCCCATCAACTGCGAACCGATCTGCGTGGCAAGCCGGATGCGCTGCGCCTCGCCGCCCGAGAGCGTCGCCGCCGTGCGGCTCAGCGTGAGATAATCCAATCCCACGTCGACCATGAATTGCAGGCGCGCCCGGATCTCCTTGAGAATCTGCCGGGCGATGGCGCGCTGCCGCTCGCTGAGCGCCGGCGAGCCGTTCCCGCTATCCGGGCGAGTCAAGGCGTTGACCCAGTCGAGCGCCTTCACGACCGGCAGCGCGGACACCTGCGCGATGTTGCTGCCGTTGACCGTCACCGCCAGTGCTTCCGGCTTGAGTCGCGTTCCCTTGCAGGTCGGGCAGGGGGCGTAGGTCATGTATTCTTCAATCTTGCTGCGGATGTAGTCGCTCGTCGATTCTGCGTAGCGCCGCCGCATGTTCGGGATCACGCCCTCGAACGTCGTCTCGTAGACCCGCGTGTCGCCGTTGCGGTTCTGATAGCGTACCTTGATCTTGTCGTCGCCCGAGCCGTGAAGGACGATGTCGAGCTTGGCCTGGCTGAGCGTGCGCACGGGTACGTTCATGTCGATGTTGTAGTGCGCCGCCGTGGCGCGCAGAATCTGGCGGTAGTACGTCTCTTCGTCGCCGTCCCGCGGCCCCCACTCGAGGACGTTGATCGCGCCCCCCTCCAGGCTCAGGTCGGGGTTGCGGATGACCTGCTTGGGATCGATCTCCATGCGCGTGCCGAGGCCCTGGCAGGCCGGGCACGCGCCGTGCGGCGAGTTGAACGAGAACGTGCGTGGCTCGATCTCCGGCAGGCTCGTGCCGTCGTAGGCGCACGAGAAGCGCTCGCTGTACAGCAGGTCGACCGGCGGCTCGACCGACACGTTGTTGACGATCACCACGCCGTCGCCGAGCCGCAACGCCGTCTCGATCGAGTCGGCCAGCCGCGAGCGATCCTCGTCGCTGCGCTTGATCACGAGCCGGTCGACGACGGCCTCGATCGTGTGCATCTTGTAGCGGTCCAGCTCGATCTCCTCGTTCACGTCCAGGATGCGCCCGTCGACGCGCACGCGCACGTATCCCATGCGCCGCACGTCCTCGAAAACCTGCTGGTGATGCCCGCGCCGGTCTTTGACGAGCGGCGCGAGGACCTGCACGCGCGTCCCTTCCGGCAGCGCCATTACCGCGTCGACGATCTGGTCGGACGACTGCTGGAATACCTCGCGCCCGCACTTCGGGCAGTGCGGCGTGCCGACCCGCGCGAACAGTAGGCGCAGGTAGTCGTGAACCTCGGTGACCGTGCCGACCGTCGAGCGCGGGTTGTGGCTGGCGGAGCGCTGGTCGATCGACACCGCCGGGCTGAGGCCCTCGATCTGGTCGACGTCGGGCTTCTCCATCAATCCCAGGAACTGGCGCGCATAGGCGGAGAGCGACTCGACGTAGCGGCGCTGACCCTCGGCGAAGATCGTGTCGAACGCCAGGCTCGACTTGCCCGAGCCGGATAGCCCCGTGATCACGACGAACTTGTCGCGGGGAATCTCGACGGTGATGTTCTTCAGGTTATGCTCGCGCGCGCCGCGCACGATCAGTTTGTCCTGCGACATAGCTGCCTTCGTGAAACGTGACGCGTGATACGTGACTGTGCGTTGTATTGGGTTTCCTGGGGCATTCGGTCTGCCAAACGTATATTATATCACGCTTGACATCCCCCGTCCGGGGGATTTTTATGATTTGTGTGTACGCAAAAGGGGTTTCGCCGACTTACCCCAGGCCCGCTTCCCGGGCGCGGAGGATCGCCTGCGTCCGGTCGGCGACCTGCAATTTGCCGGGAATGCTGGTAGCGAGACAGAATGAGCAGCCACGCGCTGGCGGCGCAGGATGAGGATATGATAGAATAGTTCAAGAAAGATTGAAGGGTAGATCATGAACAGAGAGACAAGCCCGCCGATCGCCGCCAAGGGCAGAGTGTCCTCCGAACCCACCGCCATCAGCGTGAACCCCAGCGCGCCGAGCAGGATGCCCCACTGAATCAGCCCACCGATCAGGCCACGCAGCGCCTCCGGCAACAGCAAGATCGCCACGATGACGGCAACTGCCGCGCCGAGGTAGTAACCGATCGGGTCGGAATACGAGGATGAACCCGAGGCAAACAGCACGAGCGCGGCAAAGACAGCGCCCGCTAACAACACCAGGCGAACAAGACCTTTTAGAGTGCGCATGATACCCTCCTACCAACAACAGGTCAGGGCCGGGATGCTTCTTTAACTATTCTATCATATCCTCTTCCTTCGCCGCCAGCGCGTGGCTGCTCATTCTGTCTCGCTACCAGCATTCCCGGCAAATTGCAGGTCGCCGACCGGACGCAG
>DASSFZ010000236.1:0-7888 GCA_035693785.1 Anaerolineae bacterium
GGGTTGGGTACTTGGCGGGCTAAAGCCCGCACTCCAATCGTCGGTTGATGAGGGAGTCCTCAGAGACTATGAGCAACGCACCTGAGAAGGTGAAGATATAGTCCAGACCACAAACCCCTGATGGGGCCGGGGAAACCCGGAGTGGCAGGTTAAGCCCTTGGTTGCAGGTTCGAGTCCTGCACGGCTCATCAGAAAGCCTCGCGCTTGCGCGGGGCTTTTGATTTGGCGGCGTCTCGGACCCGCCGCGAGCCAAGTGTAGGTCGACTTCGCCCTCGGCGATTCTGCCATTCGGGCTGCTCGCCACTTCCGCGCACAGCTTCCGCGCCAGATGAGGAAATCCAGAGAGCGATCCCGTGGTTCTGCGGACATTCTACAATGGCACGCTCGATTGATGCAAGTGCGAGGCATGCATTGCAGTACGGTATCTTGCTCACGAGCGGGCTTTTGCGCTATAATGCAACAAATGTTCGATTGGAAGTCCGGCGATGACGCTTGAGCTGAGCAAGGTCGTTGCACGTGTCTCGGACATGGGCCGGTCCGCCGCGCAGCGCGCCTCTGCGCGCGCGTCGGCGGCGCCCCGCGTTCGCGATCTGCTGCGCACTCATCGGGTCGATTCACAATTGCGCGAGAAAGTCGAGCGGGCGGTCAAGCTGCGCTGGGTCGGCGCAATTCCGCAGGCCGAACCGCTCGACGCGGCGATCGATCCCCCCACCCTGCCCGATCGGATCACCCTGGTCGCCGCGGACGGTTCACAGATTTACCCCGATCGGCACAGCGTCGCGCTGTACTACGTCATCAACGTCGGCAGCATCGTGCTGCGTCTCGGCACAGGCGAGACTCCGATCACCGGGTCCGAACCGGCGGTGTGTTTCGACGACGACGATCTGTTCGGCGAGGATGATTACCCGGTACCTGCCCAGGTCATCAACGCGCGGCGCGCCGTCGCCGAGATGGCGCGGCTGGCGACGATCGCGGTCGAGGAAGCGAGGCTTGCTCCAACCGTTGCGCTGGCCGACGGGAACATTGCCCTACGCGTGCAGCAGGAGGGCATCTCCGCCCGCGAGCGGACGCGCCTGGAGCGCGATTACATCGCCCAGCTCGATCGGCTGCGCGGCGCGCGGATCGCCACGGCGAGCTTCATTTCGCGGCCGGGCGCCACGTCCGTCGTGCGCCTGATGCAACTGGCAGAAGAATGCACGCTCGATGCCGTCGCGGAGTTCGTGAAGAACAGCAAGGGCCGGCCATACGATGGCATTACTGACACGCCCGTCTTTGACGCGCTCCTCGAACCCGGTCAACGCTCGGCCATCTTCCGGGCGGCGGCGACACAGTGGAGCGCGCCCTACGAACAAGCCGGCCACGCGATACACTTCTTTTACGTGAACGTCGGCACGCCAGCCCGATCCAGCATCGCCCGCGTCGAGATACCGGAATGGGTCGCTTCCGATCGTGGCCCATTGGGACTCGCGCATGCAGTTCTCGTGGAGCAGTGCCGTGTGACGGGGAATGCCTATCCGTATGTGTTGACGCGCGCCGACGAGCTGGCCGTCATCACGAACGCGGAGAAAGCCAATTTCGAGCAGATGATCGGCGTGGAATTGCTGCGACGCGGCATCGAGGCCAGGCCATCGGACAAGGCGGCGACGAAGGCGATTGCGCGATATGGGAAACGAAGATAGGTGGGGAGTTAGAGTTAGAGTTAGAGTTAGAGTTAGAGTTGGGAGTTGGAGATTGGAGATTAGAGATTGGAGATTAGAGATTGGAGGTTGGAGGCGCGCCTCTAACTTCCAACCTCCAACTTCAAACGTCCTACCTCCAAGTGTTCACAGGAGATGAGATGACTGATGCTCCACTCCGCGTAGGACGCGTGATGCGATCGAGCACAGGGGAGTTCACGATCGGGACGCGGCTGCTGCAGGCCGACGTGCCGCGCTTCGGCGTGTTCGTCAAAGCCCCGTCGCCGGACGGCTGCGAGGTGATCGGCCTGATTTACGACGTGCTCGTCGAGGACGATCCGTTCGTGCGGCAAATGATCGGCGCGGACGTCAAAGAAGAGTACGTCCGGGATCATCGCGAGAACCGGCAGGTGCCCGCGACCGTCAGCGTGCTGGTGATCGGCCACAGCCGCGATGGGCGCGTGTATCCTTATCTGCCGCCCCAGCCGCCGGCCGCACTCGATACGCTGGTGACCTGCACGGACGACGAAGTCATCGACTTCACGGAGGACTTCACGTATTTCCGCACGGTGCTGAATGCGGTCAACGCCCGGCCGGACGAGCTTCTCGCGGCCAGCCTGCGACACGCCGCCGAGGCGCGCGCGGGCGGCGGGCGCGAATTTCTGATCCGGGCAGGCCGCGAATTGGCGCGGCTGCTGGCATTCGATGCCGTAAGACTGGAAGGGTTGCTCAGAAGGATTCGACCATATAGGGAGTGAGAGCGTGGCACAAGCGAAATCCGAACTCGATGAATTCCTCGGCCCGCGCGTCGAGCGATTGGAGATCGAAGATCGGCCCGCCGCGTCCCGGCTCGGCGTGGTCGTCGGCGGATCGTTGAGCAAGGGTCTGGAGGTGAAGCTCGACCGGACGGCGGACATCGAATCGACGGCGGTCGGGCGCTACGTCGTCGTCGAAGGCCGGTCGCGCCGCTTTTTCTCGATGATCACCGACGTGTCGCTGGACGCGACCGATCCGCGCATTGCCAAGCTGCCGCCCGACCTGAGCGACGACTTCACGCGCGAGGTGATGATCGGCACCAACGTCTTCGGCGCGATCCACGTCACGCCCATGCTGATGCTCGATGCGCACGCGGGCGCGACTGAGCCGAAGCCGGTCAAGACGGTGCCGGGCCATTTCGCGCCCGTCGTCGAAGCGAGCGCGGAAGACGTGAACCTGATTTTCGGCAGCAGCAAGGACGAAGGCTACTTCCACGTCGGCGAGCCGCTCGACATGGAAGACATCCCGATCTACATTAGTCTCAGGCGCTTCGTCGAGCGCTCGAGCGGCGTGTTCGGCAAGAGCGGGACGGGCAAGACCTTCCTCACGCGCATGCTGCTGGCCGGCATCGTCAAAGAGAACGTCGCCGTCAACCTGGTGTTCGACATGCACAACGAGTACGGCTGGAAGTCGCAGAGCGAATCGAGAGCCGAGGTGAAGGGCCTGCGGCAGTTGTTTCCTTCGAGCCGGGTGGCCGTCGCCACGCTCGACGACGAGTCCAGCCGGCGGCGCGGAAGTAAGGTCGACTCTGTCGTGCAAATCGGCTACGACCAGTTGGAGCCGGAAGACGTCGAGATGCTCGCCGGGCTGATGGGCCTGAGCGACGTGCAGGTCGGCGCGCTGCACGCGATCTACCGGCGGCTCGGGCGCAACTGGGTGGCGCGTCTACTTGGCGACGAGCGGCCCGAAGAAATGCAGGCCATGATCGATGCGGGCCTGATCCACGAAGGCACGCTGGGAGCAATTCAGCGTAAGCTCAGCCGCTTTCAAGACTTCGGATTCCTGAAGCCGAGCGTGACGGCGAATGCGGTCGAAGAACTGCTCGGGTACATCGAGCAGGGCAAGCATGTCGTGCTGGAGTTCGGCCGGTACGGCAGCTCGCTCGAAGCGTACATCCTCGTGGCGAACTATCTGACGCGCCGGATTCACCAGGCATACGTCCGGCGCAAGGAAGCGGCGCTGGGCAGCCAGGCCGATGAGCCGCGCCCGCTCGTCATCACCATCGAGGAAGCGCACAAGTTCCTCGATCCGGCTATCGCCGGACAGACGATCTTCGGTACGATCGCGCGCGAGCTGCGCAAGTACAACGTCACGCTCTTGATCGTGGATCAGAGGCCGAGCGGCATCGATTCCGAAGTCATGTCACAGATCGGCACGCGCGTGACCTGCCTGCTCGACGACGAGTCGGACATCCGGGCCGTGTTCTCCGGCGTGTCGGGCGCGGGCGAGCTGCGCAACGTGCTGGCGAAGCTGGATACGCGGCAGCAGGCGCTCATCCTCGGCCACGCCGTGCCGATGCCGGTCGTCGTCCGCACGCGCGACACGATGACGCCGGACTACTACGCATCGCTCGGCTACGTCGAAGGCGAGGACTTGCAGAAGAAACTCGCACGCAACAAGAGGGCGCTCGGGCGTGATGGCGGCGGACTGGATTGATCGACGCGAGTCTCAATCGGGCAAGGTGACAGGTGAGCGAACGGGCATTCATCACCTATCTCGATGAAACGCGCGAGAACCGCTACCGTCACTGGCATAGCTGGGATCGCGGCAAGATCATCGAGTTTCGAATTCAGTACGAGGCGCTCATTTCAGGACACTGGCATTCAGTGGTAAGATACGACAGCGCTCACGGTCAGCCTCATCGAGATAGGCTTCACCCGGATGGCACTCAGACGAAGGATTGGTTTCCCAGCTACAGTAACGCCGAAGTGCTGACAATTGGACAAAGAGACATTCGGGAGAATTGGCCGAAGTATCGAGCGCAGTACGAGAAGGAGATGCAGGGATGAATTCGTTCTACCAAGCCAAGTTCGACGAACTGTTCACCGAGTTCACTCGCTACCTTACCGAACATCCCGAATTCGCCGAGCGTATTCCGGAGAACGCCGAAGTTGTGTTACTCGACAAGAACGATCCTCAATACAGCCAGTACGCGATCGATCTATCCAAACGCTCGAGGTTAACCGACGACGAGCCTGACCGGCCGAAGGTCTATATCGAAGTAACGGAAATGGCCCCAGTGCGCTCGCGTGTAAGGAAGCTCCTGGTCCACGAACGGCCTCCTGCCTACACAACCTGATGGCTCAATGATCCCCCTCAGACTCCACCTGCGCAACTTCATGCCCTACGCCGACGCGGCGATCGACTTCCGGGGCATTCGCGTCGGCTGCATCGCGGGCGACAACGGCGTGGGCAAGAGCGCGCTGCTCGACGCCATAACATGGTCGTTGTGGGGCCGCGCGCGGGCCAGGCGCGACGACGAGCTCGTGCGCCAGGGCGCGCCGGAGATGGCCGTCACGTTCGCATTCGGGCTGGGCGGCAATACATACCAGGTGATTCGCACGCGCAAGACGGGCAAGCGGGGGGCAGGCGCGCTGGACGTGCAGGTGGTTCACGACGGCGAGTGGAAGACGATCGCCGAGCCGACGATCAGCCAGACGCAGGCGAAGATCAACACCCTGCTCCGGCTCGACTACGACACGTTCATCAACTCGTCGTTCTTGCTGCAGGGCCGCGCCGACGAGTTCACGGTCAAGACGCCGGCCGATCGCAAGAAGGTGCTGGGCGACATCCTCGGCCTGGGCGCGTGGGAAGCGTGCGAGGAGCGTGCCAAAGAGCGCATCCGCGCGATCGAGTCGAGCATGCAGGCAGTCGACATCCGCCTGCGCGAGATCGACGACGAGATCGCGCGCCGGCCGCAATACGAGGCCGAGGTTGCAGGGGCGCAAAAGGCCGTGATCGAGCTGGGGGGCGCGCTGCGGCAGGTCGAGATCCGTTATCAGAAGGTGCAGCAGGCCCGGCAAGAATTGCGCCATGTCGAAGCGCAAACGGCAGAGCTATCGAACCGGGCGCGCCACGCCGACCGCGAGCTTAATGCCGTGCTGGCCGAGCTTGAGACTGCGCGCCTCAAGGCCGACACGACGGCGATCCAGGGCGAACTTGATACGGTGCGCGCCGATCTGGTCCGGATAGCTGAAGTCGAGTCTCTACGCGATGCATCTCGCGCGCGGCGAAATGCGCTGGCGGAGGACAGCGCCGCGCTCAAAGGCCAAAACGATCGCCTCGGGCCGGAGACGGAGCCGCTCAAACAGCGTGTCGAGCTGCTCGCGGCGGCGACTGAGCCGACCTGCCCGACCTGCGGCCAGCCGCTCTCCCCCGACCATCGGGAACACGTGATCGCCGGCCTGGAGTCGGAGATCGAGCATCGCCGGGAACTTTACCGCGCCAATGTGCAGCGGCTCAACGCCATCAAGGCCGAACTGGCGTCGCTCGATCGCGAGCTTGCCGCGCTCGACGGCGACCTGCGCCGGCAGCCGCCACTTCAGCGCCGCGAGGCGGAATTGGAAGCGGCACTGGCCGCGGCCGCCGAAGCGCGCAAATCGACCGCTACGCTCGAAGCGCGGCGCGAGCAGTGGCAGAAGCTGTACGACGCCGATTCGATGAAGCAGGCTGAGGCAGCGGCCAAGGCGGCGGCGCTGCGCGCCGAGCTGGGGGATGCCAGCGCGATCGAAGCGGAGTACGAGCGGACACGCGCCGAGGAAGCGCGCGCGCGGCAGTTGCTCGGCGCGGCCCAGCAGAAGCTTGCCGCATGCGACGCGCTCGTCAACGCGCGTGAAGGGAAGGTCGCCGAGCGCAACCGCCTGGCCACGGAGAAAGGCATCTACGAAGAGCTGCGCCTGGCCTTCGGCAAGAAGGGTGTGCCGGCGATGATCATCGAGGCGGCGATCCCCGAGATCGAAGACGAAGCCAACGCGCTGCTGAGCAGGATGACGGGCGGGCGAATGCGCATTCGCTTCGACACCCAGAAGGAGACGCTGAAAGGCGACACCGTCGAGACGCTCGACATCCAGATCGCAGACGAGCTGGGTACGCGGCCCTATGAAAATTTTAGCGGCGGCGAGCAATACCGGATCAACTTCGCGGTGCGCATAGCGCTGAGCAAGCTGCTCGCGCGGCGAGCCGGCGCACAGCTTCAGACGCTCGTCGTCGACGAGGGCTTCGGCGCGCTCGACGCGTCAGGCCGCGAGCGGCTGGTCGAGGCGATCAACGCCGTGCAATCAGACTTCGAGCGCATCCTGGTGATCACGCACCTGGACGAGCTGAAGGACACTTTCCCGACGCGCATCGACGTGACCAAAACAGAAAACGGGTCTCAAATCGCGATCATGTGATTGGTCTCAGCATGGCCACGACACCCTCCAGCAAGAAACAGGCCGAAGAGATCGCCGCCCGGCTCGCGCCAGACGCCAGGCAGCTCGACGCCGCCGGCGCGAATCGCGCGCTGAGATTCTTTCTTCACCGTATCGCCGAAGTCGACCGGGCGGAAGTCGCGGCGCGCGTGAACGAGTTAAGACAACGTTACCCCAACGCCGCGCCGGATGAGCTGGCAGAGAAGCTGGTCAAAGCCAAGTGCCAGAAGACGGCGACGGTCGGCGCGGTGTCGTCCGGCGGCGCATTACTGCCGGGCATCGGCTCGCTCGTAGCAGGGGCAGCCGGTCTGGTCGCCGACTTGAGAACGACGATCACCCTGCAGGCTGAGCTGGTGCTTGAGATCGCCGAGGTCTACGGAATGCCCGTCGACGACGCAGACCGCCAGCAGGTGGTGATGCTGCTGACGGGCATCGGGTATGGAACCAGTCACTTGCTCACCACGGCCGGCTCCCAATTGACGGGCAAGTTGGCCGCGCGAGTCACCCGCAATTGGCTGGCCCGCGCCTTGCCGATCATCGGCGTGGCCGCCTCGGCAAGCACCAACGCGCTGTCCACCTATATTGTCGGCCAGCGCGCCAGGGCCTACTTCAGCCATGGGCCAGAGGCGATCGGCGACTGGGCCGACACGCTTCGCCTGATTACCGGCGTCGACGAGCGCAAGGTCGCCGGCTGGCTGGCCGAGCGGAGCGTGGAAGCGCGGGACACGGTTGGCGGCGCTGCCGTGTCGGCCAGCGCCGCGCTGGAGACCGTGAAGGCGCTTATGCAGCGATCCGCTACAGAAGCCGGCGACCGCCTGGCCCGTGGCGTGCGAAGCGTGTCCCGGACAATCGAGCAGGCGGGCGCACGCGCTGGCAAGGAGGCGCGCCACGTTGGAGATGCGATTGGAACCGCGTCCGAGAGCGTGAAGTCGACTGCCCGGAGCGCCGCTCGCAGGCGACGCCGGGATAGGAAGCTCTGAGCGTGCA
>DASSFZ010000237.1:0-4422 GCA_035693785.1 Anaerolineae bacterium
TGCTCCTCCTCACCGAAGGCTTGAGCAACGATCAGATCGCCGCGAGCCTGCATCTATCGCCGAAGACGGTCGATCATCACGTGTCGGCGGTTTTGTCCAAACTGGACGTTCACTCTAGAGAAGAAGCCGCCGCGCTCGCCCGGCAACACGCCCTCTTCAAGCCCATCGCGTAGCATGGAACTGCTCGAACGCGACGCCCCCCTGCGCGAATTAGAGGCGGCGTGGAAACAGGCCGCCGCCGGCGAGGGCCGGGTGGCGCTGGTGTCCGGCGAAGCCGGCATCGGCAAGACGGCGCTCGTCGAGCGGTTCACACGCGATCATCGGGACACCGCCCGTGTGCTGTGGAGTGCCTGCGACGCCTTGTTCACCCCTCGCCCTCTCGGCCCGCTGCACGACATCGCCGCCCAGATTCAGGGCGACCTGCTGGCGCGGCTCAACTCAGACGCCAGTCGCGCGATGATCTTCTCAACGGTGCTGGTCGAACTTCAACGCACAGCCACCATCGTCGTCATCGAAGACATCCATTGGGCAGACGAGGCGACGCTCGACCTCATCAAGTTCCTCGGCCGCCGCCTTCAACGCACCCGCGCGTTGCTGATCGCCACCTTCCGCGATGACGAGCTTGGCCTGCAACACCCGCTGCGATTCGTGCTGGGTGATCTGGCGACCTCTACGGCAACCCGCCGCTTCTCGCTTGCGCCCCTCTCGCTGGAGGCGGTGCGCGCGCTCGTCGGCCGGCGGGCGTTCGATCCGGAAGCGCTTCACCGGCGCACCGGCGGCAATCCCTTCTTCATCGGCGAAGTCATCGCCAGCGGGGCAAGCGGCATCCCGCCCACGGTGCGCGATGCCGTGTTGGCGCGAGCGGCGCGACTGTCCGCTTCGGCCGGGGCGGTTCTGGAAGCTGCCGCCGTCATCGGCCTGCGCATCGAGCCGTGGCTGCTAGCGGATGTGACGGGCGCGGAGGCCCAGGCCGCCGACGAGTGCCTGGCCGCAGGCATGCTTCTGGCGCAAGGGGAGTTGGTCGCCTTTCGCCACGAGCTGGCGCGACAGACAATCCTCGACACCATCGCGCCGCATCGTCGAATGGTGTTGAATCAGTTGGTGCTCCACGCGCTGCGCTCATCACCGGCCACGCGAAGCGACCTGGCCCGGCTGGCTCACCATGCGCAGGCCAGCGGGGATCGCGAGGCCGTGCTGGAACTTGCCCCCGCCGCAGCGCGGCAGGCCGCCTCCGCGAGCGCGCACCGCGAAGCGGCCGCCCTGTACGCCCTTGCCCTGCGCTTCGCCAATGATCTGCCGCCTGCCGACCACGCGCAATTGCTGGAAGCGTACGCCGGGGAGTGCGTCTCGATTGATCAACGAGAGGAAGGCCTCGAGGCGCAGAAGAAGGCTTTGGAACTCTGGCGCCAGCTTGGCGTTCCGCTGAAGCAGGGCCAGAGTCTGGCGAACATCGCCTGGTCGCTTAACGGTCTCGGAAAAACTGCCGCGGCGCTGGAGGCCAGCCGGCAGGCCATCGAAATCCTCGAAGCGCAGCCGCCCAGCCGGGAACTGGCGCGCGCCTACCGGATGCAGGCCGGCCTGGAAAATCTCTGCCAGAATTATCGCGCCGGGATTGAATGGGCGCAGAAGGCAATCGCCCTGGCCGAATTGTTCGAGGACCAGTCCACCGTGTTGTCGGCCCACATCGCCGTTGGGGCGGCCTGGCTGGTGTTGGATTACGAGCACGGGCGCCAATACCTGGAACGGAATCTGCGGGCGGCCCGCCACGCCGGGCAGGAGCACCTGGCGGCGCTCATCTACACAAACCTGAGCTGCGTATCCAGCGAGGTCTATCAGTTTCAATATGCCGAGCGTTACCTGATGGAGGGCATGGCCCACGCCGCCGAGCACGGTTTAGAGATCTTTCATTTATACATGCTCGCCTGGCAGGCGCTCACGCATCTGCGCCTGGGCCGCTGGAACGAGGCCGCCGGCGCAGCCGGCGCCGTGTTGGGGCGCCCCGGCGTGTCGGTTACCAGCCGCATCACGGCGCTGGCAGCCCTGGGCTATCTACGCACGCGACGCGGTGATCCGAATGCACACGTGGTTCTCAAGGAGGCGCTCGACTTGTCGAAAGAGATCGAAAGCCTCCATCGCATCGGGTTGGTGCGCGCAGCGCGGGCCGAGGCGGCGTGGCAGGCCGGCGACCGCGATCAGACGCTGCAAGAAGCCCGCGCCGTGTACGACCTGGCCGTGAGCAAGCAGCATCCCTGGTTCACGGGCGAGCTGGCCTTCTGGCGCTGGCGGGCAGGAGATGAAGTGAGGCTACCGGAGTGGACGGCCAGGCCCTTCGCGCTGCACATCGCCGGCGATTGGCGTGCGGCGGCAGAGGAATGGAAAAGGCTGGGCTGTCCCTACGAACAGGCCCGGGCACTGGCCGACGGCGACGCCGCCGCGCAGATTGCCGCGCTCGAGATTTTCGAGCGGCTCGGCGCGCTGCCTGCCGCCGATGCGCTGAGGCAAAAGATGCGGACGGCGGGCGTGCGCGCCCCGCGTAAGCCGAGAGCCTCCACTCGCGAGAACCCGTTCGGCCTCACCCACCGGCAGGTAGAAATCCTCCGCCTGCTCACCGAAGACTTGAGCAACGCCGAAATCGCCGCGCGGCTGCACCTCTCACCTAAGACCATTGGTCACAGGTTAACGATTTCTGGCTGTTGTCAAGCCCTGCCTTGAACGCATAACTGCGGTAAGATTGGCGCATGACCACGATTAGCACGGCCGAAAACCAACCTAAGAAAGCCAGTTCAGTACGACATACGCGGGCGATTCAGCGGGATCGCACCAAACGCCCCCCGGCCGCGCCACCGGACGATCAGGTCACGGCCCGGCTCACCGAGATCGTTCACCCCGCCACACTGAACCAAGTGGGTTACTACCATCAGTTGGGGCTGCGCGAGCGGACGCTCACGCTGCCGGTGATGGTCGCCTTGGTGCTGAGCCTGATTTGGCGGCAGATCAGCGGCGTGAGCGAGTTGGTTCGCCTGGTGCGTACCGAAGTGCTCCTGTGGGTGCCGCCCCTGAAGATTAGCCAGCAATCGTTATCGGAACGCCTCAATACCTTGCCCTCGGAATTGTTCTTGCGCGTGTTGGTCAGTCTGCTGCCATTCCTCCAGAGTCGCTGGTCCCAGCGGCAACGCCCACTGCCGTCAGTGATCGCTTGGGCGCAAGCCCGTTACACGCAACTGGCCATGTGTGATGGGTCGACCCTGGATGCGCTCATCCGCAAAGTCGGCCTGTTGCGCGACCTGCCCGCGAACCCCTTGGCCGGGCGCATGACGGCCCTGCTGGATCTGTGTTCGCGGCTGCCCTTTCACGTTTGGTACGATGAGGACGCCCAGGCCCATGACCAGCGTTTTTGGCCGAAAATCCTGGCTTTTCTCAAGGCCGGCGCCTTGCTCATCTTTGATTTGGGCTACACCAACTTCACGGTCTTCACCCAGTTGACCGCCGCGCAGATCACCTTCATCACCCGGGCCAAGCGCAACCTGGCCTATCAACTGGAGCGCGCGCTGCGTCGCACGGCTAGCGTGCATGACCTGGTGGTCTGGATTGGGTCGGGCGAGGACCGCCAACTCGTCCGTCTGATTGCGGTGCTGTACCGCGGCAAGTGGTATCGCTACCTCACCAACGAACTCGACCCCGACCGCCTTCCGACCGAGTATGTCGTGGCACTGTACTGGCAGCGCTGGCGGATTGAAGATGCCTACGCCATCGTCAAGCGCTTGCTGGGCCTGGCCTACTTCTGGTGCGGCTCCCAGAACGCCGTCGAACTGCAAGTCTGGGCCACGTGGCTGTTGTACGCCGTCTTGGTTGACCTCACGGACGCGGTGGCCGAAGCCCTCCAGCAACCCTTTGCCGCGCTCTCGCTGGAGATGGTCTACCGCAGCCTGTATTACTTCACTCAAGCCTATCATCGTGGCGAAACCGCCGATATCGTCATCTATCTCGCGGCCAACGCCAGGTGGCTCGGCCTGATCAAGCGAAAACGCCGCCGCAAGCCGTTGCCGCTCGAACTCTCACCCTTGACAAATCCCGGCGAGCCTTAACCTGTGACCAATGACCTAAGACGGTTGACCATCACGTGTCGGCAGTCCTTGCCAAGTTAAACGTCCACTCCCGCGAGGCAGCCGCCGAACTCGCACGGCAACACCCCCGCTTCAGTCAAAAATAGGGAATCGCCACAGCTAATATGGGGTGTGCCTCTCGATGCGCCCCAAACCGATTGGCCCTATCCTGTTCGCCATCAGCCAGGGAGGGTTAATCGGATGCGTTGCACGATCCCAATCTACCGTTCAGAAAAACCTCGCAGTTCCGCGTCATCGCGCACTGTCACAGCCCTCGGTGCGGCAGGCACACGAGCCTTACGCCTGTTCGTCGCCGCAA
>DASSFZ010000238.1:0-20152 GCA_035693785.1 Anaerolineae bacterium
TCTCGGCGGTGCTGTCCGATCGCGAAGTCCTCGGCGTTCTCAGTCCAGGCGACCACGGCAGCACCTTCGGCGGCAACCCGCTCGCCTGCGCCGTCGCGCGCGAGGCGCTGCGCGTCCTGATCGACGAAAACCTGTTCGAGCGCTCCGTCGAGCTGGGCGAGTACTTCAAGGGACGCCTGCAGCGAATCGAGAGCGATGCCATCAAAGAGGTGCGCGGGCGCGGGCTGTTCATCGGTGTCGAGCTGAAACCGGAGGTGGGCGGCGCGCGGCGTTTCTGCGAAGCCTTGAAGGATCGCGGTCTGTTATGCAAGGAGACGCACGAGAACGTCATCCGCTTCGCCCCGCCGCTCGTCGTGAAGAAAGAGGAGCTTGACTGGGCGCTGGAGCACATCGAAGAGGTGTTGACGACGCTGTAAAAGAAACCTGGTTTCCGATCAGGCTACTTCGATCTGCGTAGCGTTCATTCCCTTCACGTCGCCGCGCACGAAGGCGTCGGTGTACGGGGCGGTGGGGAACGTCCAGCGATAGATGAATTTGGCGACCGGGATCGGCACGTTGACGCAGCCGTGGCTGCGCACCACGCCGAAGTCGTTGTGCCAGTACGTCCCGTGGATGGCGATGCCATCGTACGTGAAGAAGGTGTTCCATGGCACGCCGGGCAGGTCGAACCAGGCGTCGGTGTTGCGCTCGCCTTCGATCGCGCGCATGTGGCGGGACGGCATCTTCAGGATCGCGCGATGGTCGCCCTTCGGCGTGGCGTAGCTGACCACACTGCCGTCGGCCTGCACGAATGCAGCCCCGGTGGCGACCTTGGTGGTTACCACAGGCGTATCGCCCTCGAAGCAGGTGAGCGTCTGCTTATCGAGATCGACAAGGATGCGCTTGTCGGCGACTTCGGGCCGGATGGCCATGAACTCCGACTCGGGGATGCGCCGGACGTGGTCGGCGCGCACCCAGTGATGCGTCGGTGCGATGCCTAGCTCCTGGTCCGCATACTCGTCGTACGTCTGGTACCACACCAGCCCGCTTGCCTCGACGGCCACATCCGTGACGAGATAGACCGTGCCGTAGACGTACTGGTAGATCGACGGAGCGGACAGCGATGGCCCTTCGCGCGTCGTCGTCTTCGGCTCGATGACTTCGACCCAAAAGCCGTTCGGACCGGCCTCGCGATAGATGGCTGGCCGCGCATGGAATTCCATCGGCTGCACCCAGCCCGAGTGCACCCAGCCGCCGCGCGTGCGGTACCACAGGTTGTTGTACGCGCTGCCTGTGCCTGGCACGCTGCGCTCCTCCCCAAGCAGCAGAACCTCGTCGCGTGCGTACCGCTTGATGGGGGAGTGCGGCGCTTCGATCTGATCCCAGACAGTCACCGAGGACGTCAGCACGCGTCCGCGCCGCAGCGGGACGAATCGATCGGCCACCTGGTCTTCCGGGGGCGCTCCGCCCGCAGCCAGCGCAGCCAGTGGCTGGGGCAGGGCGGTGCCCGCCAGCGCCATGCCTGCAAGCTTGAGGAAATCGCGTCGTCTCATCGGCTTTCTCAACCGAGCGAATTATATCGATCCTCGGCCTGGAAATCAACCTGTCCTGGGTAACGGTGTGCACGCAAAACATGCCAGGCAGGATATGGGTAACACGTGCACTTAAGGGCGGAAACCTTGATGCAGTTGTCACGCCCGCCTGAGCATATAGTAATTTCGCCTGTTGTCCGTCCTTACCAAGTCTACCGCGCAGAAACCGCGCTCGAAATACGTCTCGAATATCTGCCGCGTCTTGAGCCGCCATTCCATCGCCAGTGCCATATCCGCCTGCCTGACGGCCTGAATGTCGGCGGGGACCTCGACCCGCAGCATGGGGCTATCGGCGTGCAGATCCACTGTGGCAATGCGCCGTGCCGCGCCCTCGCCGGCGCACGGATTGACGATCGGGCTGTCGAGATCGACCGGTTCCGGCTCCTGCCCGGCCGCACGCTGCTCGACTCCCTCGCTCTTCACCCACCATTCGACGAGGAAGCGATCGCTCGGCAGGCCGCGCCCCAACGCGCCGAAGTCCTCGCCGTAGACATTGCGCTTATACTCGCGCGCGATCGCGCCGAGAGTGTGCAGGTTCAGGCGGGCGTTCGGCGCTTCGAGCGGATCGTAGGTCCACGTGATCAGGTCGATGTCCAGGGCCAGCACGCGCTCGCGCTGCGCCCATTTTAGCGCGGCGGCGATGCCCCGGTTGCGATACTCCGGCAAAATGCCCATTGTCTGCGAGCAGAGCTTGAGCCGGCGATCCGCGTGCAGGCCCAGGAACCCGAACAGGAACCCGATCATCCGGCCCTCGTCGAATGCGCCGAGCACCGTGCCGCCGTTGTGCGCGGCGGTGTTCAGCACGGGCGGGTACAGCCCCTCGCCCTGTGCGAACCCCCAGCACTGCCGCTGAATCTCGCGAACCTGAATGAACTCCTCGTACGTCGTGAGGTCACGAATGGCAATGGTCATCGTGTGTGCATTATAAACGAGGCGGACACCCCTGTCCATGTGGACAGGTTGACAATCGCGCGATTCATGATATGCTGGTCGTCATTACTGAACGTTTGGTAAGTACGGAGTGAGCCATGCCGCACGACGCCGATGGACGCGAGTCGATTCTGGAAGTGGCCGCCCCCCTGTTCGCCCAGAAGGGCTACAACGGCGTGTCGATCCGCGACATTGCCCAGGCGTGCGGCATGACCAACGCGGCGCTGTACTATCACTTCAAGAACAAAGAAGATCTGTACCTGGCCGTGCTGCGCCGCGGTCACGAGCAAGGGATGGCGTCCGTCGCCCAGGCAGCCGGCTCGACGGGCGATCTACGGGCGCGTCTCAAGCAGTTGGTGCTGCGCTACGGCGAAGTGATGTGCGAGCAGCGCCAGTCGTTCCAGACGATGCGGCGCGACCTGGCGCACCTCGACGACGCGCGCGCACACAAGCTGCTCGGCGAAATCCGCGCCGATTTCATGCGGCCCATCCAGCAGTTTATCGAGTCCGGGCAGTCAAGCGGCGAGATCGCCTCAGGCGACGCGCGGCTGTGGGCGCGCCTGCTGCACGGCATGATCGTCGCCATGACCTTCGAAGGCCGGCCGGGCCGGCCGGCGCGGGTGACCCCGGCGCAGGCGGACGCGGTCGTCGAGCTGTTTCTGGAGGGGGCCGGCGCTCGCAAATGATCTTGAGCAGAAGGGGAAACAACATGAAGAAACGTCCATCCAGGAGATCCGGCCCGCCGCGCCCGAGCATGGCAGGTTTGCGGCGGGCGCTTGGATACCTGGGCCATTACCGCAAAATCATGGTGATTGCCTACGGCAGCCTGCTGGTCGCGACGCTGGCGCAGCTCGCCGTGCCGACGTTGGTGCGCAACATCATCGACGCCGTGACCAACGGCGTGATCGCCGGCAAGATTCTCGAAGCGCCGCAGCAGTTCCAATCGGTGATTTTGCAGCAAATCGGCTGGACGTCGGATCAATTGACCTACCACGCCACCACCGCGGAGTCGATCCTGATCGTGTCCGGACTGGCGATCATCGCCTTCGCCAGCGTGCGTGGTCTTTTCGCCTTCTCGCAGGCTTACAACGCCGAGCGGCTGTCGCAGAGCATGGCCTTCGACCTGCGCAACGATCTGTTCGCCAAAGTGCAGCGCCTGTCGTTCAGCTACCACGATCGCAACCAGACCGGCCAGTTGATGATTCGCGCCACCGACGACGTGGAGAAAGTGCGGCTGTTCATGGGGCAGGGCCTGATCTTCTCGCTGCAGGCTATCATCCTGCTGACCGGCACGCTGATCATTTTGGTGCTGACTAACGTGCGATTGACGCTGGTCGTGCTGCCCGTCCTGCCGATTGCGCTGGTGCTGTTCATGGTCTTCGGCGCGATCAGCCAGCCGTTGTTCGGCGAAGTGCAGCGCCGCCTGTCGAAGATGAATACCATCCTGCAGGAAAACCTCGCCGGCATCAAGGTCGTCAAAGCCTTCGCGCGCGAACCGCAGGAGCAGGTCAAGTTTGACGCAGCCGCCGATTCGTTGATGCGGCAGGCGATCAAGGTGACGCGCGTGTTCTCGTTTCTGTTCCCGCTCGTTTTCCTGATCGCCAACCTGGGCCAGGCCGCGGCACTGAATGCCGGTGGCACGCAAATTATCGAAGGCACGCTGACGCTGGGCGAGTGGCAGCAGTTCAGCCTGTACCTGGTGTTTGTGTTCTTCCCGCTCGCCCAGCTCGGCATCATCATTTCGCAGATGGCTCAGGCCAGCGCGTCGGCCGATCGCATCTTCGAGATCCTCGACGCCAGGAGCGACGTGACGGACAAGCCCGGCGCGATCGCGCTGCCGCCGATTCAGGGTCGCCTCGAATTCAAGCACGTCACCTTCCGCTATCCCGGCGGCGTCACGCCCGTCTTGAGCGATGTGAGTTTCGCCGCACAGCCTGGCCAGACCATCGCGCTGCTCGGGGCGACGGGCAGCGGCAAGAGCTCGATCATCAACCTGATTCCGCGCTTCTACGACCCGACGGGAGGCGCGATCACGATCGACGGGAACGACTTGCGCGACGTGACGATCGATTCGCTGCGAAGACAGATCGGCATCGTGCTGCAGGAGACCAATCTGTTCAGCGGCACGATCCGCGACAACATCGCGTTTGGCCGCACCGAGGCGACGATGGACGAGGTGATCGACGCGGCGAAGGCGGCGGCGGCGCACGACTTCATCCTGGAGTTCCCGCAGGGCTACGACACGCCGGTCGGCGAGCGCGGATCGACGCTCAGCGGCGGGCAGAAGCAGCGTATCGCCATCGCGCGCGCCCTGCTGCTCGATCCGCGCATCCTGATCCTCGACGACTCGACGAGCAGCGTCGACCTAGTGACGGAGTACAGGATTCAGCAGGCGCTCGATCGGCTGATGGACGGCCGCACCAGCTTCGTCATCGCGCAGCGCATCAGCACGGTGCTCAACGCCGATCAGATTCTGGTGCTCGACAACGGCCAGATCGTCGCCCAGGGCGTGCACGAGGAGTTGATGGAGTCAAGCGAGATTTACGCGCAAATCTATCAGTCGCAGCTCAGCGAGGATGTGAAGCTCGAAGAAGAGCGGGTGACGGCATAAAGTGGGACAACGTTGCGTGATCATGTAATTACGAATTACCAATTACCATTTGCGTTGTACGCATCAGGAGAGACTCATGTTCGGTGGACCCGGCGGACCACGCGCCATCATGGAGCGCGAGGTCTCCAAACCTAAAAATACCGGCGAAACGCTCAGGCGCTTTGCATCCTACTTCCGCCCCTACGGGTTGGTGCTGCTGCTTGCAGCCGGGCTGGTGATCTTGTCCACGTGGACACAGGTCACTGTGCCGGAGCTCATCGGGCAGACGGTGGACTGCTACCTTACGCCGGCGGCGTCGACCGGCGGCGGAGGCTTCCCCGGCGCAGCGCCTGCCCTCAGCCGAAGCCCTGACCCTGAACGAAGTGAAGGGGAAGGGGCAGCCGAAGGGGCGCAAGAGCAATCGTCTTCGAGCTCGTGCTGGTACGATCCGTCGGCCTCGGCGCTGATGTCGAACGAAGAACGCATCACGGGGCTGGGCAGCATCGTGCTGCGATTGGTCGGGTTATTCGTGCTCGGCTCGGTCGCTACGGGGCTGACCTTTTACGCGATGACGTGGGCGGGTAATCACGTGCTCAAGCAACTGCGCGTGCAAGTCTTCGAGCACTTGCACCGCCTGTCGCTCGGCTACTACGCGGAGAATGAGGCCGGCAACCTGATGAGCCGCATCACGAACGACACGGAGACGATCCAGCAGGCGGTCAGCTTCGCGCTGGTGCAGGTCGCCAGCGGCCTGCTGCTGATGACATGGATCACCTACAACATGTTCAGCAAGAGCGTGCCGATGGCGCTGATCAGCCTGGCCGTCGTGCCGTTAATGTGGATCTCGACGAGGTGGTTCTCGTCGCAGGCGCGCAAGGCGTTCCGCAAAACGCGCGTAGTGATGGGCAACGTCAACGCCGAGCTGCAGCAGAGCATCTCCAGCGTGCGCGAGGTGCAGGCCTTCAGCCGCGAGCAGGAGAATATCGATCAGTTCCGCGACGTGAATGCGGCCAATCGCGACGCCAATATCCGCGCGGTCGCGTTCACCTCGGCGCTGTCGCCCACGCTGGAGGCGCTGGGTTATGCGGCGCTCGCGCTGGTCGCAGGCGCGGGCGGCCTGCTGCTGCTGCGCGGACAGGATCTGCTCGGCGCGACGATCTCGCTCGGACTGGTGATCACCTTCATCGCCTACGTGCAGCGCTTCACGCAGCCGATACAGCAGATCGCCGTGTTGTGGGCGAACATCCAGAGCGCGATCGCGGGCGGCGAGCGCATCTTCGGCCTGCTCGACGTGAAGCCCGACGTGCACGACCGGCCCGACGCGAAGGCGATGCCCGCGATCCGGGGCGGCGTGGTGTTCGGCGATGTTCACGCTGAGTATGAGAAAGACGTGCCGGTGCTGCGCGGCATCGACTTCAAGGCTGAGCCGGGCCAGACCATCGCCATCGTCGGCCCGACCGGCGCGGGCAAGACGACGATCATCAACCTCATCCCACGCTTCTACGACGTGACCGGCGGCGCGGTGACGATCGACGGCGTCGACGTGCGCGACGTGACGGCGGCCAGCCTGCGCCACCAGATCGGCATCGTGCTGCAGGACAGTTTCTTGTTCAGCGACACGGTGATGAACAACATCCGCTTCGGGCGGCCCGATGCCGCCGACGAAGAGGTGTTCGCCGCGGCGAAACTGGCGCACGCCGACTCGTTCATCGAGCGGCTGCCCGATGGGTACCACACGGTGCTGGGCGAGCGCGGCGGGGGGTTGAGCCAGGGTCAGCGGCAACTGCTGTCGATCGCGCGCGCGGCGCTGGCGAATCCGCGCATCCTGATCCTCGACGAGGCGACGTCGAGCGTCGATACGCGCACCGAGCGGCTGATCCAGCAGGCGCTGGAGGGGCTGCTCAGGGGCCGCACGAGCTTCGTCATCGCCCACCGCCTGAGCACGGTCAAGCACGCCGATCAAATCCTGGTGCTGCGCGATGGGCAGATCGTCGAGCGGGGCAAGTTCCGGGAGCTGCTCGACGCGCGCGGCTTCTTCTACGATCTATACATGAGCCAGTTCCGGCGGCAGGAGCCAGCGGGCGGCAATGGCAGGGTGTCTGGAGATGGACGGCAGTCGCAGGCGGTGACGGTCGCCGGTGCGGCGTGAGCAAACGGCTCCGGCATCTGATGATCTTGCGGTATAATTTCTTTGTCGGGAGCCTGCGCCGGGCGGAGGAAATCACATGGCAGGTGATATCGAACGTGGGAAGCAGGAATTCTACGTCCTGATCGAGCGCGACGAGGATGGCACCTTCGTCGGAGAAGTTCCTCAACTCCGCGGTTGCTATTCGCAGGGCAAAACGCTCGACGAGCTAATGAAGAACATTCAGGAGGTGATCGAACTCTGCCTTGAAGAACAGGCTGAGTCAGGCGAGGCTATTCCAGAGTTCGTTGGCATTCAGAAGGTGACCGTCTGATGCCGACCCTGCCGATGGTGCGAGGCGCAGAAGTTGTCCGTGTCTTGCAGAAGGCAGGCTTTCAGATCGTTCGGCAACGCGGCAGTCACGTTCGGCTGCACCACGCGGATGGCCGAGTGGTAACGGTTCCCGTTCACGCGCAACAGGATGTTGGGCGCGGCCTGCTGCGCAAGATTCTGCGCGATGCCGACTTGTCGCCGGAAGAGTTCGTAGAGTTGCTGTAGCCGCTGCTTACAGGGCAAAACGCTCGATGAGTTGATGAAGAAGCGCCAATCCGCTGCACGCCCGTCCTGGGCCGCGCCTACGCTTAAAAGGGCTTGCGATAGATGGCGTTGCGCCTGACAACTCGAAAACCACAGCTTTCATACAAGCGGGTTACGCCACTGATACTGTCACTGTCGGCAACGAGAGCCGACTCGGACATGCCTTCTGCTTTTTGTGCTTGTAGGCTGCGTGCGATCAGCGCACGGGCTAGGCCACGACGCCGCCAGGCTCGACCGACCCCAATGCCCTCTGTATAGCCGCGTTTTCGGTTGAACCTCTCGTTCTCTGCATGATCGATAAAAGTCAACACATGCCCTGCAATCCGTTCGGTTGCACTATCCCAGGCGATTTGCCAGAAGTGAGGTTGGAAGTGAGGCATATTGTTCAGCCAGGCTTCATAATCTTCGCCCGTATATCCCCATTCGTCTTGACTCGTTTCATCGACAGACGCCCAGATTAAGCGATAATGCTCAGGTAACGCCGGGCGCATTTCGAGACCATCCGGTAAAGGTACGTCGGGTATGTCATTCAGCGATGGCCGCGCCATTTCATGGAAGTAGCGTATGGGCCGGTAGCCTGCGCGCTCCAGCATGATGCTCGTACCTGCTTGAAATTGCGAGACCGAAACCTGGAAGAACCTGGCCCGATCAATTGGATGTGTCGTTGCGATGCCACGCAGGTGATTCTCCATCCAAAGCAGCATCACGCGACCAATACCTTTGCGTCGCCACGCCGGCACAAGGAAGCCAACAAAGCCGTACATGCGTCGCGTGGCCGGTTCATCCCACCACCAACCTCGCGAGTAGCCAATCACTTCACCCGCGATTTCTGCAAAGATCATATCCTTGTAGGGGTCACAGTTGGTCAGGTGGTTGTAGTTATTGGCGATATCGTCAACCGTATCTGCGCGCTCGATTTTGTCTGCGTCCGCACTGGACATGATGACTGCTACCATGTGGGGATAGTCACTCTCTCCTCGAAAGTGGCGAAAGCTCAATCCCGATATGGCAGGGGCATTCGCTACGGTAATTTGATCATGGGTCATATGCGCAGTTTCTCCAGCCGGTCAACTTGACTTCTAAGTGCGCTCCCTCGCATAGAGGTACGCGGGAAATGCGCAAGACAACCCAATGAGTAGATTCAGGGCAATCTCCTTATGAACTGCGAAACACAGCGCTAATGCAGGCCATCACTTGGTCTGCGTAGTACCCTGTTGGGTCGAGGTCAGGATCATAGATGGTCAGTTCAAGGCCCACACAAGACGGTGACTCAAGCAGTGATTTGAGCAACGCCGTGAGCGCAGAAAATGATAGCCCGTTCGGCTCCGGGCAATCAACCGCAGGCATCTCTGTCGCGTCCACAATATCTAGATCAAGATGTACCCAAAAGCCTTGGGTTGCCTGTGCCGCAGTTGCCAACGCGTGTGTCGCCGCCTGCTGTACGCCCACCTCTTCCAATCTTGCACTGGTAATGACGTGAATGCCGAGTTCTGCAAGCTCAGGCAGACACTCGTCATCATCACGGACGCCAATCAGCATCACGTCTTCATCACGAATGTATGGGCCGAGATTTTCGAGGTTGATGAGGCGTGGATCGCCGCGCCCCGTCACAATCGCGAGATCTTCACCCGCAGCAGCACCAATCGCGGGCGCATTCTGCGGGTGCCGAAAGTCGGAATGGGCATCAAGAAATACCAAGCCATAGCGCCCGCGCCGTTTGAGGGCGAGGGTATTGCCAATAAGGATGCTGCAATCACCGCCGAGCACAAACGCGAGCCCATTCGGCGTAAGAATGGAGCCAACGCGATCTGCGAGCATTGTAGAAAACGCCGCAATAGCATCTGCGTTGCGATCACCGTCGCCGGGATTCCATGCAGCACGATATCTTGGCGGAACAAGTGATCCTGCATCCGTTGCATCAATGGCGGATACAAGCTTTCGGTCGCGAAGCGCCCAAGGCAGTTTGTAGCACCCGGGTACAGCACCCTGTTCAGGTGGACGTAACCCAAGATTTGATGGGGCGTCGAGGATAACTATGGGACGGTTAGGCATGCGTAAAGCTCCTCTTCGCAAAATCCTGCACGGTGGCTGGCCCACGGCTCACAAAGTACCGCTGAGCGAGTTCAGCCAGGGCCTCCTCGCGCCCCAGGGTCTTGGCGTGCGGGGCGCGTTCATCCAGCAACGCATAGGTGAATTGTTTCCCACGCCGTGCGCCGCTGCAGACCATCCCGTCCAATTCGGCCCGCATCAGGAGATAGCCCAGGCGCAACCCGCCGTCCGTGGCGATGCCGGCTTTCTGAAGCACGCCTCGCAGTTCATCCCGCGTAAGTTGCCGACCGCCGTGTAATGCTCTTGCCAGCGCGGCGTTGCTGCGCTTAAAGAGGGCGTTGTCCAATTCCAGCTTGCGAGACATATCGGCATTGACCGCATGGGCGCGCGGCGCCGTGAGTACCAGCATCCAACGAATATCGGCTGGCGTGACAAAATGCCAGGTGGGTCGCAGGAGGTGGGTGCGAAGGATGGCGCCCTCGGCGAAGGCTTGTTCGACATCGTCGTCCGTGGCATCTTGCAACCGCAGTCCGAGTGCCCATTTCGCGCCTGCGTAGTCTTGGGCCTGGACGGCGGCCAGCCACTCCACCACATCACCCGGCTTCTTAAATGTCGCTCCGGCAATGCCTTGGTTGCGGAGTCGCTGGCGTGGAATGTCAAAGCGTGCCATTATGGGTGAGAATTGAGACCGACACCAAAGGCACAACGTACCCGGCGATACGGTTTACGCATTGAAACCCACCCATGACAAGCCGTCTTCTCTGCCTCAAATCAGTCCCAGTTTTGCCAGATGCGACCGAATCGCGCTGGGCTGTCGTTGAAACAACCTCGCCAAGTCAGCCATGAGCATACCTTCGCCAAACTTCTGCAAGAGCAAACTGTCGTCTTCCTCGGTCCACTTCTCGTAGGCTTTCGGATACTGTGCGCGCATGCGGGCCAACCGTTCTTCCCAGCTCGACTTTTCCTCTTTCGAGAAACCAAACGCCGCCGCGTCTTCGCGCATGTTCTGAAGCGCGCGATGAACCACGCGAAGGATTTCTTGTTCCACGCGGTCTGGCGAGCGTTCGTCGTCGGGCAGGGACAGCCAGCAGTGCTGAATGGCTTGGCGGATGGTCTGGTCTACCATGAGCGGCCCCATCATCTCGCGCATGGAGGTGCCCGTCACGGGAGTGGCCCCTAGCTCCGTTATGCCGGTTTGAGAGACAGGTGGTTTATCATCAGTCATTTGAGACCTCACTCACGTTGTAGCGGCCCAGTGATCGTTCCGGGAGACGGTCGCCCGGGCGGCGGCGTCGAGCGCACGCGAGGTCGACTTGGCTGTTACGACCAAGACATGGCCTCTTGCAATACCTCGTCCGTGTGCTCACCCAGCAGCGGTGGCGGCCGCCGATATGTGACCGGCGTGTCGGACAGGTGCAGCGGGCTGCCGAGCATCTTGATCATCCCGACCGGATGCTCCATGACGAACACCATGCCGCGCGCCAACATGTGCGGATCGCTCAGCGTCTCGTCGAGCGCATTGATCGGGCCGCACGGTATCTCGGCTGCGCGCAGCCGCTCGAGCCAGTGCGCCGCATCGTGCTGAACGAAGATCGTTTCCAGGATGGGAATCAGCTCGCCCCGGTGCACGAGCCGATCGGGGTTGGACACGAATCGTGGATCGTCGCGCACTTCGGGACCGAGGCCGATCACTTCGCAGAAGCTCGCCCATAAGCGGTCCGTCCCGACGGCGACAATCATGTGCTTGTCGCGCGCCTTGAAGACCTGGTAGGGCGCGATAGTCGCGTGCACGTTGCCGAGGCGCGGCGGTCGCTGCCCGGTCGCGAAATAACCCGAGGCCATGATCGGCGCCCACGACAACTGCGAGTCGAGCAGCGCGCTGTCGATGAACTGGCCGCGCCCGCTCCGCTCGCGGCTGAGCAGCGCCGCCAGGATGGCGATCGCCGAATGTACGCCGGTCGTCATGTCGGCGATGGCGACCGGCCAACGCATCGGCTCGCCGTCCGGCTCGCCTGTGGCGGCCATCAGCCCCGCCTCGCCCTGCGCGACGAGGTCGTATCCGCCCCGGCCGGCGTAGGGACCCGTCCGCCCGTAGCCGGTGATCGAGCAGTACACCAGGCGTGGGTTGAAGCGGCGGGTAGTCTCCGGGTCGAGGCCGTACTTCCTGAGCGATTCGACGCGGCGCACGTTGCACACGAACACGTCGGCGCGCTCGAGCAGCCCGCGCATCGCGCGCTGGCCGTCTCCGGCCGTGATGTCGATCGCCGCGCTGCGCTTGTTGCGGTTGACGGCGAGGAAGTAGGCGCTCTCGCCGCCGACGAACGGCGGGCCCCACTTGCGCGCCTGGTCGCCGACGCCGGGACGCTCGACTTTGACGACGTCAGCGCCCAGGTCGCCCAGGATCATCGTGCAGTATGGCCCGGCGAGCGCCTCGGTTAGATCGATGACGCGGATGCCATCCAGGGCATTCAAGGTGGTCTCCTGGTCATATAGTCACGTAGTCACGTAGTCAGGTGGTCAATTAGCCTTTGAATAGCTTGGCGCACGCGGCTCATGGCTGACTGGAGGGTGGAGTCAGGCCGCCGCGCTCGGTGACGGCGGATTGGATCTGATAGATGCAGTCGTCGAGCGATTCGTTAATCTGCTTCGGCGTGAAGTGCATCAAGACCTCGCCCGCAGCCGGCGCCTCGTCTGATACGACGATGCCCAGGTCGCCGTAGCTGCACGGCAGCAGGAAGTCGACGCGCTTGCGCGAGGGCAGCTCGTCGTCGCGCTCGGCGTGAAGCCCGGCCTCTTTCAGCGCGCGCCACATCAGGTCGTGCTCGCGCGAGCCGACGACCAGGTCGTTGATCTCCCACGCGCCGAACAGTCGCCCGCCCGTCGTCAGGATGAACGTCAGCCGCCGCCAGCGCTTCGACGGGATAGGGTGGGGAAGCTCGACGAGCGGGCCGAGCTGGAGCTTGTAATAGACGTGATCGGCGCGCGGATGATCGGCCTCGCCGGGAAACAACTGCCGCCGCGAGGCCAGCTCGTGCCCGCGCACCTTCGCGTACCAGCGCACGCTGTACGCGTCCTGCTCGAACGGCTTCGTGAAGTAGAACGCGACGAATTCCGGCGGGAAGAACTTCGGCGCCGATCGCTGCGGGATGCGATACCAGCCTTCGTCCCGCGCGATCTCGAAATCGCGCGGCGAGTTCATCACGGCGACGAGGATGGACGAATCGGGCTGCATAGTGACCCTACGAGAATAGATTTCATCATGCCCTTGCCTGCTTTATGCGGGCGTCGATCTGGGCGACCTTGGCCTGCTCGGCCAGCCACCAGTCTTCGCTCAATTGCGCGTTAAGCTCCTCGACGCTCTTGCCCTGCTGCTCGACCCAGGTGTAATACTTGAGATGGTGCCACTGGCGGCGCATGTCCGGCGTGCCGTCCTTGATCCAATCTGTCTTCTGGTCGAGGAAGATGTGCGCACGCGCCACGGCTTCCGCTTCATCCATCTTCCCGTACGGCCCGGTCATGTCGGCCATCACCGAGTAGTAACGGTCGATGGCGTCCGTGCAGATGGTGACGATCGTGTCTTTCGCCCCGAAACCGTAATGCTTAGCCGTCTTGATCGCGCCCAGAACGTTGCACACGCCGCTGATGCCGAAGATCGTCGACAACTTCTCGACCTTCTCCCGCGGGACGTCGAAACGCTTCTCCAGCGTGCCCATGCCGATCGGGTCGGTCAGCAGTTGCAGTCCCTTCTTGCACTCAACGTCGTCCAGGCACATGATCGCGTCCATGTTCATCACGTTGTGAATCCACGTCACGTGCTTGTCGCCGATGCCCTGGATGTCGTGCGAGCCGTAGCCGTTGTTGTACAGCGTGGGGCATTGGATCGGCTCCAGGCCGACGATTTTGTGATGCGGCCAGACTTGCTTGAGCCGGTCGCCCGCCGCGATGGTGCCCGCTGACCCCATCGCGGAGCAGAACGCGGCGATCGTCCCGTCGCCGACGCCCTGCACCTTCAATTTCGACGCGAGCTCGACGATCGTGTTGCCGGTGACGTGGTAGTGAAAGCGGTAGTTCCCCATCACTTCGAACTGGTTGAGGATGCGGACGTTCGGATCCGAGCGGCGCAGCTCCCAGGTCTTGTCGTAAATCTCTTTGACGTTGCTCTCGCTGCCGGGGGTCTTGATGATCGACGCGCCGTAGCCTTCGATGCGCTCGAAGCGCTCGGCGCTCATGCCCTCCGGCAGAACGACGATGCTCTTGAATCCCATGCGGCAGCCGACCCACGCGCCGCCGATGCCGTAGTTGCCGGTCGACGGCCACACGAGCGTGTGGACGCTCGGATCGACCTCGCCGGCCGTTTCGAGATCGACCAGCACCGAGTACGCCGCGCCGACCTTGTGCGAGCCGGATGGGAAATCCTTGCCGTACAGGACGGCGATGTTCGCTTCCACGCCGGTCAACTGCCTGGGCAGCACTTCGTAGCGGATGCGGTTGCCGGCGTCGCGCCAGGTGATGTTGAACAGGTTGATCGGATCGAGCGGGTCGCGCGTCATCGCGGCGACCGCCTCGGCGCGCGTTTCGGCGTCGATTGTGTCGGGGTGGAGCATCTCTTCGAAAGTCGGTCCGAGAATCATTGGTTTCTCCACTATCCTGCAATATCGCGGCGGCGAAATAGCAGCATTGCCAGAACGGTCAGGCCAACTGTGTAAACAGCCAGGTTGGCCAGGCTGTGGAGCAGCGTGACATCGCCGGCATCTCCGCGCAGGTAAGCCGCCAGCGCGTTCAGGCTGAAGTTGAACGTGAACGGCGCGATGGTGCGCCAGGCGCTTGTCTCGAACGCCGCGCCCAGGCTGTTCGCCAGCGCGTCGACGAGCAGCCACGACACGGCGATGGCGACGCCGGCGCCGCCGGATCGCGTAATGACCGTGGCGAACACGCCGATCGAAGCCGTGATAGCGAGCCGCAGCCACGCCAGCAGCCATGCGCCGCCAAATGTCTGCCAGGCGCCCGGCGCGGCCTGTAACGGGAAGTCGAAGCCGGTTGCCGCCCGAAAAGTCACGAGCATGCTCAGGTGCACGAGGATCGGCACGATGACGATCAGGGCCGTTACGGCGGCCAGCGCGTACAGGAGCTTGGCGAGCAGGAACGCGCCGCGCCGCCCGTGGCGCGCCAGCAGGTTCTTCCACGTGTCGAACCCGTATTCGTTGCCGACGGCTGAGGTGATGAAGACGATGATCAGGATGCTGCCGAGAAGCTCGACGATTTGCAGCCCGAATAGCATCGACTGGGGGAACGCGAATGTGTCGAGCGACTGCAGGATGCGGGTTCCGAATCGACGCACGGCGTCCGCGGCGGTGAGCGTGGGCAGGATCGCTCCACATAGTCCCGCCGCGGCCGGCAGGAGCAGCACGAGCCAGGTGATGCGCATCCGGCGCAGCTTGATCCACTCGGCGCGCAGCAGCCCGGCTGTCACTTCCTTTTCTCCATGTCGTCCTCGCGATGCGCGCCGGTGATGCGCAAGAAGACCTGTTCCAGCGTCTCGCGTTCGACGATGACTTGGTAAACGCGCGTCCGGCCGCTGCTCAGCGCGTCGACGATCTCCGGCGCGCGCTCGCGCCCGGCTCTGACGACGATCTGATTCGTGCCGTCGCGCTCGACAGCCAGCCCGTCCAGGCCGGCCACGATCGCGTACGCCCGCTCGATCGGCTCAGCCTCAATGCGCAGCGTGGGCAGATCGCCGAGCAGTTCCGAGACTTTCCCTTCGCGCAGCAGCTCCCCCTTGTCGATGATCGCCACGCGGTCGCACACCTGCTCGATCTCGTGAAGGAGATGGCTGGAGATGAAGACGGTGTGGCCCGCCTGGCCCAGCCGCCGAATGAGCGCGCGTACCTCGGCCTGCCCGGCCGGATCGAGACCGTTCGTCGGCTCGTCGAGGATCAGCAGTTGAGGGCGGTTGAGGAGCGTCGCGGCGACGGCGAGTCGCTGCTTCATGCCGAGCGAATACGTCCGCACGCGATCTCGCTGGCGATCGGCAAGGCCGGTGATGTCAAGCACTTCGTCGACGCGCGCTTCGTCCGGATAGCCGCCCGTGTGTGCCAACACGCGAAGATTGTCGCGTCCGGACAGAAACGGGTAGAACGTCGGCGACTCGACCAGCGCGCCGACCTGCGGCAGGACCATTTGGCGCGCCGTGACGACGTCATGGCCCATCACCCGCGCGCGGCCCGCCGTCGGGCGTACCAGGCCGAGCAGCAGGCGGATCGTCGTCGTCTTGCCGGCCCGGTTCGGGCCGAGGAATCCGAACACCGCCCCGCGCGGCACGCTCAAGTTGAGATTCCGCACGGCGATGATCGAGCCGTAGCGCTTCGTGAGGTTCTCGGTGACAATGACAGGCTCAGGCACGGCGAGGTCATCCCAAACGCACTTGAATTCTCTGGGTAGACCTGGCAGGTCTTTGCGAACTAGTGTACAGCTAACCTGCGCGGACAAGACCTGCCAGGTCTGCAGTCTATCGTCTCAGGTATCGGTCGAAAAACGTCGCACGCTTCTTGTATGCGTCGACCCGGTTCTCGATCTTGCGGAAGCCGTGGCCTTCGTCCGCGTACACGTGCAGCTCGACGGGCCTACCGCGCTGCCGAAGCGCGTCGCGGATTTGCTCCGACTCGTCGAGGGGACAGCGCGGATCGTGCGCGCCGGCGAAGAGCTGCACGGGCGCGGCGATCCGGTCGACGAAGAATATCGGCGACATCGCGCGCCAGCGCTTGCCATCCTTCACCGGATCGCCCATGTGCTGCAAGTCCCAGTACTGCAGGTCGCCGCGCGAGTTCTCGTGTCCCGTGAACCAGTTGACGAAGGGCACGAGCGCCGACCCGGCCGCGAACTTCTCTGGATGAAAGGTGAGGCTGGTCATGGTCAGGTAGCCGCCGTGCGACACGCCCGTGATCCCGATGCGTCTCGGCTCGGCCCAGCCCTCGCGGGCAAGGTAATCGGCGCCTGCCGCGACGTCGTTCGTGTCGGCGCGGCCGATGTCGAAGCGATTGGCTTCGCGCCACTGCCGACCGTAGCCCGTGCTGCCGCGATAGTTCGGCGCGAGGACGACATAGCCGCGCATCGCCAGGTCCTGGACGGCCGCCAGGAAATCGTTGTCGTGCTGCGCCGTCGGGCCGCCGTGGACGAACAACACGGCCGGGTTCGAGCCGCCGCGCTTCGCGCCGTGCGGCGTGTACAGGAGCGCAGGCACGCGGACTCCCTCGTCGAGGCTCGGGTAGGTCACGTGAGTGGGCCTGACGAAGACGCTCCGGTCGATTGTTCGAGGCAGCGAGTCGGTAAGCTGGCGAGCCTGACCGCTGCTTGACGCAGATCCTCGTAGCGGAGCGGAGGGGACGCCCCGCCGAGCGGGGTCGAAAGGTGAAAACAGCCACAGGTCTGCCGGGTAGTCGGGGCCCGAATACGTGAACACCAACGAGCGGCCGTCCGGCGTCCACTCGATCTGCGAATGAATGCCAGGCATGTCGGCATGACGCTCGATCGTTCCATCCAGCGCGTGAATCGTCAGCCCGAGATTCCCTTCCCGATTCTCGGCATATGCCAGCCGCTTCCCGTCCGGCGACCAGACTGGATAGTAACACTCGTGCGCGCCGCCAGTGAGCCATTCAATCGTGCGAGTGGCGATGTCGAAGATGCCGACGTCGCAACTGTCCTTCGCATCCGATGTGAAGGCCAGCTTCGAGCTGTCCGGCGACCAGCGCGCGCCGGATGCGTCTATGGCGCTCGCTGCGTCGCCGATCGGGATCGGTTCGCCACCCGCGAGTGGAACCAGGAAGACGCCCATTTTGCCGTCGGCGGCCATCGTCTCGACGGCGATCCACCGCCCATCGGGCGAAGGCTGTGCGAATGTGTCGCTGAACTCGTAGTGGGTCAGCCGTTTCGGCACGCTGCTCTCGGCGGGCAGCAAGTACGTTGCGAAATGGCCGTCGCGGTTCGAGACGTAGACGAAGCCGGATTGGTCGGGCATCCACCTCACCGCCCAGTTGATCGCTTCGTCCGGCGTGTCGGGAGTCAGGTTGCGCGTCTCCCCCGTCGCGGGATCGAGCACGAACAGGTCGAAGTTTTCGTCGCCGGCGTAATCCTGCAAACAGGCGATCCATTTGCCGTCGGGCGACCAGCGCGGCGAGACGACCGATTCTTCGGCGTACGTGATTTGTCTGGCCTCGCCGCCCGCGATCGGCAGGCTGTAGAGCTGCCAGCGCCCGGTCTTGTTCCACATGAAGACGAGGGACTTGCCGCCGGGAGACAGGTGAAATCCCCCGCCCCAGGCGAAAACGTTGGGGATGCCGAACAGCGTATCGAGATCGGGAAGGGTAGGGGACACGGGCCTCTCCAAAGGTGATACGCGATCACGTGATCACGTGATCACGTATCACCTATCACGCACCACGTATTACTTAATCCGCCAGTCCTTCGACGGATTCCGCCTTGACTGCTTTCGCCGCACCGGCCGGCATCGGCTGGTGAATCTCGACCGGATGAACGTGCTCGGCGACGATGTGCGCCGTGTCGCGCACGCCGAGCTGCTCGAACAGGAAGGCGAACCGCGCTTCGAGCGCCTGGCCGATCGCCGCGCGCGCCTCGGCAGACAGGTTCCAGAAATCGCGCTTGAACGGGCCGATGGCTTTCTTGCGCGTCTTGTAGATGAACTGCTCGTCGGTGTCTTTGGCCTTGCGCTCGTTCATCGCGTTGTGATACAGCCAGTCGCGGATCTCGTCGCGCAGTTGCCTGGGGATCGTCTCGTGGTCCATGATCAGCGTCTGGAAAGCGGTCGCCAGGTGCACCTCGACCGCGCCACACTCGACGAACTTGCCGAAGGCGGATTCGGGCAGCGTCGACGCGCCGTGCTGCACCGCGCCGCCCAGGTGATACTCGGCGCGCGCCACGTCGCTCAGCCGTCGCAGCACATCGAAGTCGATCGCCACATCGGCGAGTGTGCCGTCGGGCAGCACCACGCCGCCGTGCGACGTGCCGGTCTGGACGCTGATCTTGCTGATGCCGGTCATGCCGCCGAGCGCGGCGTTGTATCCGTCCATGAAGGCGCGCAGCTCTTCTTCGTTCGAGTTCTTGCCGCCAACCTCGCCGATCTCGCCGCCGAGCGAGATCGTCACGCCGGCGGGCTGCCGCTCCCGCACGAAGCGGCTCACCTCTGCACAACGCTCAAAGTTGGCGCGCTGCTGCTCATACGTCGTCGGCTGCGACAGGTCGACGAGCGTCGAGGTATCAATGTCGATGTTGTAGAAGCCGGCGGCGATGGCTTCGCTCGACAGGTCGCATACCGCCCGCATTTCGGCATCCGGTGTTTCGGCGAACTTCTTAGCGTTGATCTGAAAGTGATCGCCCTGGATGAATAGCGGGCCGCGATGTCCCTCTTTGATGGCGGCGGCCAGCACAGCGCTGGCGTACTCGGCCGGGCGCTGATCGGTGTAGCCAATCTCGGAGCGGGCGATCTCGAAGATGATCGCGCCGGCGTCGATGGCGCACGCGGCGCGGAACACGGCGCGCGCCGAGTCGTAAGCCAGCATGCGCAGATTCATCGCGGGCACGGTGAAGCTGCGCTTGATCGCGCCCCGGCCGCGGGCCATATACAGCTCGTGAATCGAGGCCGGGCGGATGCCGAGCGCCTGCGCGATCTCCCAGATCAGCCAGCGCGCGGCAGCCCTCGTCTCGCCGTCGCCGAACGCAGCCTCGTAGACGAGACCGTCCATACGCGTCTTGAGCCTGGCTTCGTCCGCGACGGCCACGCGCCCGTCGCTCGGCGCGACGGAGTTCTGCAGCGATTGCAGCAGTGCATCCATTGCCTTCATAGGTCATCTTCTCCGGGTTGATGCGATGTGTGATGGTGCTTCAAGCCAGCGGAACAGCGCCCGCCGGATGGCGCGATTCCAGCGTGCGTCGCGCGGAAACTTCTCGCGCGTGGTGACGATCAGTCGAACGAGATCCGATGCGCGGGGGCGGGCATCGGCGCGGCCGTGTGTGCGTGCCATGAGGCGAGACGTGCCTTTGCAAGGCCGGATTCACGTCTCTTATATGTCAGAATGGTTAGTTTGTCAACCAAAGCTGGCCGTTCGCTCTAGGCGCCGCCCGTCTTCAAGGCGTCGAGCAGCGCGCTCAGGATGCGCGCGCGATACTCGATCGCCGTGGCGACGTTGCGCTGGTGCAGCTCGTATAGCGCCGCGTCGACCTCCGTCTGGCCCGGCTTGCCCGAAGGCCGCACCGGCACGACGGTTGCGCTGTCGCCGTCCA